>CAYGCA010000001.1:0-6835 GCA_964348265.1 uncultured Anaerolineaceae bacterium
CTGTCAACGAACCGGGAAGCACCACTTCTCCGGCTTTCAAAAGCTCACCGGTCAGAGCAAGCCTATTGGCTAACCATGCGACAGCCAGCGCGGGGTCACCGAGGACGGCGCTGCCTTTCGCGGCATCAACCTGCTCCCCGTTCTTCTTCAGCGAAACTGCGATTCCGGGCAAATCTAGGTTTCCCACCGGTCGTCGGTCGTCTCCCAAGACGAATCGAGCGGTAACGCCATTGTCACAAATCGTGTCGCAGATGTCCACCTTCCAATCTCGTGTGCGGCAGTCCAATATCTCCAAGGAGGCCACCACCGCCTCAGTAGCCTGCACAACGTCCTGGGGCGCTACGCCTGGGCATGCGAGATCCTTCTTCAGAATGAACGCGATTTCGCATTCAACACGGGGCTGGATGAGCCGCGAGGTCGAGATTGTGCCGGCATTGGAAGTCCGTTGACTTTCAAGCAAATAACCATAGGCTGGCTCCTGTATGCCCAAGGCTTGCTGAATAGCTGCGCTAGTTGCTCCTACTTTCATTCCAATCACTTTGTCCCCGCTCTGAAGCTTGGCACGCACAACCGCTTTCTGAATCCCGTATGCATCCTCTTTGGTTAGGTGGGGATAGACTGTGCTGCACCCCATTTCTTGGACACTTTTCAGGCACCGGATTTGTGATGCGACGGCCCCAGCCACTGGGCCAGGAGTGGGTGCGCGCCACTGGCCTCTTGATGCCTCTCCCGACCGCGGCCCGTCCGCCCCGTCGTGCACATCGCTCCGACATCCCCCGGGCACTGGGTCGGCCGGGAGGCACAGGGGTCACAGAGCGCCCCCGACGCGTGACCCTAGTGGGCTGCCAGAGGTTGCCGGCAAGCCTTCAATTCCACGGCAAGGCGCTTCTGATCTTCCAGTATTGGTCTGGGGCCTCCACCAGCGCCTCCAGGCCGGCAAAGGCTCCTTCGTCCAAGTCGACCTCAAGCGCCTTCTGATTTGAGTGGAGTTGATCTTCCCGCGCTGCCCCACTCAGAACCACATCCGCCCACGGCTGAGCAAGCACCGCTGCCAGAGCCAACGCATCGATTGACGCGCCCAGGCGTTCTGCTTCGCTCCTCAGTCGCCCCAAAGGCCCCTGGAATTCAGGGGCCTTGTTTCGGCGCGTTAGGCGACCATTCGCCAGGGCTTCCTTAACAATAACTCCAAGGCCCGCGTTATGGGCCTTCTCCAGTGAGGGACCAGCCGACCTCTCCAGTAAGTTCCAGGTTGCCTGAACACTGTCAAAGAGGTTCACTCCATCCAAAACTACCTCGATTGCCTGCTCAATTGCCTTGGCCTGCTGAGGACCACTGACTGTCAACCCGATGCCCACTCCCTTCTCCTTTAGTCGAGCCAATTCCCTGATGACTGCCGCGTTTTGGAGCACCCCGCTCTCAAGCGTGGCGGAGTGGATTTGATAGAGGTCCAGATGGGAACCAAGTGTCGCTCGACTCTCTCTCCATTGGCGGCGCAGAAGGTTCGGCGAATGTTCCTTTACTTCATGATGCTCAGCCTCGGCCTCCCAATCAGCGGTGTAGATGTAGCCCCACTTTGAACCAACAACGACTGAACTGGGTGAAACAGCGCGTGATTGAAGCCAGCTGGCCAGAAATGCCTCAGCTCGGCCGTAAGATCGCGCCACGTCGAAATACACGATGCCGCCTTCATAGGCGGCATCCAAGATCCGATGCGCATGCGCTTCCATGGATTTGACCTCGTATTGTCTCTCGAGATCGTCGGCATGCCCGAGGTTAATGTAGCCGGGCCGGCCCAGCGCAGCCAGGCCTAAACCCATCGGCGAGACCAGTAAATCAGTCGATCCGAGGCTGCGAAGTCTCATTGATCAGTCGGGGCCCAACGACTTCGAGTTGCTGGCCCGGGTCCTTGCAGGGTGGGCTCCCGCAGTGCTCGGGGGGCGCTGTCTGCCAAGTGTGGCGCAGGCGTCGGTAAGGGGTCAGGCCGCCGTTCTTCAATTTCATGTGACGTTGGTTTATGCAAGGGTCCTCTCAACGTCCGAGTGCCTGCCTTACCCAGGTCCGGGCAAGTTCGTGCTGCTCTGTATAGGCCTCCCACACATTTTGAGACCAATTGTGAACGAGCCTACTATGCTCTTGAGCGGAACGCGCGGCTCGGACATCGATGATGGTCAAGTTCCCGACATAGGAAAGGGTTTGCGGCTTTTCGAGTGAAACTGCGCCATCCAACCATTGCTGAATGGCTGCATAAGCCTCACGGTTACCCTGGAATTCAATCCCACAGCATAGCCGGGCAAGATGAGCTGCGTATGATTTGGCGGACTTACAGTATGTCTCGACGTGTTGCATGCAATAAGCATCGACTACCAAGTTATGAAGTCTGCCATAGCTCGGATCACGGTAGGCCAGGGCGGCGATTTCATAAAAGACGGCCTGGCAACCTGCGCGTCCGGTCCTTACGCATGCGCCACAATCCACGCACCTGTTCTCATCTGGTGATTCTTGAGTATTAGTTCGACGGTTCGTCATGTTCCTACAGTGAAGTCCGACTGTTTCCTACCCTTACTGGAGCTGCCAAAGGCGGCCCGGCGTGGCGCACTGCAAACTGCCCCGAACGCGTCGACCGGGAGGCTGAGGGAGATCCTTAGGGAAGTCCAGCGGAATCCTAGCCGGCAAGGGCAGCGTGCGGGGTGCGGAACCCTCTCCGGATCTGGGCTGAAGGGCAAGCGGCGGGTCAGGTTTCCCCTACCCGCTGTGGAATTGGTGAACGACCCAGACGTTCGGTTCCACATAGATACCCTCATCTCTTTCCACGTCAATTCCAACGGACACCAGCGCCCCCGGGACAATATAGCGGCCGGACTCGGGAAAACGAATTCCGGTCCACTCCTGCCATTCGTTGACGCTGCCGGCGATGGTCATCGCCCGGTGGCAAGCTTTGACGATCTTCCCCCCCAGCCGTACGTGAACCCGCAGCCAGGGGTCAAAAGGCAGACCGCCCTCCTCCTTCCATTGAATGTAGCGGTCAATGGAGGTTGTCGGGTAGCGGCTCTTCAGGCTTGGCCTCACAGGTACGATTACCCTCTGCAGTCCTCTTCTGGCGGCCAGACTACGCATGGCAACCAGCATTCGACTGCTGAGGCCCTTACCTTGATAGGCTGGGACGATGGAAATCTGCAGACCACAAAGGGTGGAGGCTGTCGCTCCGCTAGCATGATCATCAATGCTCTGCGCGAGCGCCCAGTCCCAACCTTCCTCAGGCAGTAGCGTAGGATCCTCATCCCAAGCCAGTGGAACACTGTTGGCGATTCCAGCGACTACTTGATCGGAGGGATTGATCAAGGCGAACTGATACTCAGGAAAGCTCTCGAAGAGCTCATCCCACAAACGGTTGGCGATAGGATCATGAAGCATGAACTCCGGCCACACGGACTCGCTGACCCCCGAGATTTTCTCTCGGTAGTCGGAGCGATCCATAGGGGAGATGATGGCGTAGGTGTCCGGTTCCACAAGCCTCAAGGATAATATGCTGACGGAAGGTCTCTGACGACCCGGCGCAGTAACGACCTGAAGGACTCGAACCGGGGCCCTCTCCTGGGTCCCCGGGGCGGGGGAAAGTATGTGCCACACCGCACACCGCCCAGACGAAGTTGCTGGAACCCCGGCGTCGAGGCGGATGATCTGGTCTTCCGGGGCTTCGGGGGACCCCTGTTTTGGAAGCACCCTAGCAGTTCAGATGCGGGGCCTAGCCAGGCCTGGGCCGCGACGATCCCCACAGCTACGAGGACGGGAGGAACCACGCCCGTCTACAGGGTCCAACCTTTAGGTTTCATGGAGAGCGCACCTATCTGCGCGCATAGACCCACACCCGACCTTCCTCATTGATCGCCAAGACCTCGATGGGGTCACGCTTGGACCCGCCCATGCCCGGTGCGCCAGCGGGCATCCCAGGTAGAGCCAGTCCAACGATATCTGGCTTCTCGCGCAGTACTTCGGCGATGATGTCCCCCGGCACGTGGCCCTCAACAATATAGCCTCCGACTTCGGCCGTGTGACACGACCCCAGCTCCTTTGGTATCCCGTACGTCTCTTTCATTTCGAGCAGCCTTTGGCCTGAAACGTCCCTGGCCTCCACCTCAAAACCGCTTTCCTGTAGGTGAACCACCCACTCGGAGCAGCAGCCTCAGGTCGGGCTTTTATAGACGACGACGGTCGGTCGCGCCTCCTCTCCGGTGGCAGAATCCCTTGCAGAGGGCCTGAGCAAAAGGGCAGCCATGAGAGCTAGTGCTGCGAGAATGACGCCTCCCAAAGCCAGTTTCCAAAGCCGAGCGGAATTCATCTATGCCTCCGGATAGAACGGGCAGGGCACCCAAGGCGATCAAAAGGATGCCGCTAACTGCGGCCTGAAGCTGCCCGCCCCGGTAACGACCGGCAGCGTGACGGGGTCGTCCCCGGCCCGCGTTGCGAGTTCGTCCCTTGCCGCCTCATAACAATGTGTTAGAGTGGAAGCCTTCCGCAAGGTCCAAACATCAATGGCTTGCTTGCGAAGACGACTCCAGATCGTATTGTAGTCTATTAGAACCTGAGATGCCGCTGTGAAAAGGGAAAAACAGCCTTCTGCATGTATTTGAGACGCAAGACTTGATCGCCCAAGCCGCTGATCGAACCGCTCTCGACGGGCTCGATGGGAGACAGATCCGCACGGTTCCGAAGATCACAAGTTAGATCACGCGCGCCAGTCGCTGCGTCTGGCATCGGACCTCATGCAGCTGCGCATGATCGTTTGAAGAGGCCTAACGACGGCCCTGAACCGGCGAGGGAGCGACAGCGGGAGAATAGACCAGCTGCCGATCGAACGGGAATTGGGCGGAGTTCAGGTCGGAAACTCCCTATCTCCACGGTTGTCGGGGCGCGTAGGGTTATGCGCCGGAGAACAGGCGCGCCGCTTTCAGCTAGGGGACCGAATGAGCCTGGGCGGGATTGAGGTCGGTCTGCAATTGTCAAGGGACCAGCCTCTCGTACCATGGTAGGGAGCCGCGCTTGATCGATTCGGGCAGGATGCTTGTTGCGCGCATGACGCCTTGGCGGCTGGGTCATGGTACCGGTGCTAGCGGGTCGCATCGGGCTTGCGGAAGAGATTCAGCCCTACCAGCACCGCCGCGGGGACGCCAATTATGAGGTTTGACCAGATTGCTATCTCACCGACTGGCCAAGCGGTTTGGCAGGGCGATGGGCAGAAGGAAACTAAGGTGGACAGCCCAAAAAGGACGAGCAGAGCGTCGTAGGCCAGGAGAGCAAACATGGCTCGCCTGCTCCTGTGTGATCCGGACACAAGCGCCCAGATCCAGCCCCCGAAGAACGCCAGGTTAAACAAGGTCACAATGCCAAGGGAGGCGCTCGTGAGATTGAGTTCCTGGTAGACGAATCCGTAATCGACAAATGTGCGCGCCAGGAATGACAGAAGCGCAGCGGCAGAGAGGAACAAGGCCGCACCCCAAGTGGACCCGGATGACTGCATCTCACCCTCCATCCAAACGGCAATCCGAGTGGTTGACGAGAACAAACCGTGTCATGAGCCGCCTAACGACCGAGCTCACCTCACGGACGCCGCCGGCTAGGCTGTCCGCTTCAACCCGGATCTACTCAGCATACGGCTATACACAGAGGTCGACACCTTCTTCGGCTTGGTCCAGGCGTTTAGTTGACAGCCGCCTCGATTATCTCAAAGGTCTGTTCATAGGTATCGATCCGCGCTCTACACCCGATGGGAAGCGTGAACTGAGGCGCAGTATGTCCAAAATCCATATCTGTGATGATCGGATAACTGTACTGCTGCGTTCGCTCCAGAATGCGCTCGCGCAAACGACGGTTTTCCTCGGGTGAATACCCTATCGGTCTGCCTACGATTAGTCCTTGAAGTTCTCCAAGCACACCCATGTTCTGATAGTCCATCAGAATGCCGTCTGCGGTTTCAGGAGTCGGCTTGTCTTCCGAAGTTTCAATGAAGAGGATCGCGTCGCTCAGGTCAGGCCAGTATTCGGTACTCCGCAGATGCTGCATTGACTCAAGACATCCTCCAATCAGTCTTCCTTCGGACCTCCTGTGCTTAAGCCAAGCCCAGCCTTCCGATGGCTGAAGTTTGCGCGGCCGTTCAAGGTCCTGTTTCCTTTCCCAGTCCTGAAAGTCTTTTGTCCAGAATGGCGATGGTTCTATGCGTCCAACAGGATCAGCGTCGGCAACGGCTTTCAGGAAATACTCTTCCGTGTACTCGAGCATTCGTGGATATTCTCCAAAATCAGTCAGCAAGGCTGGGCCGTTGAAGGTTACGAGTCCCGTTTTCTGCCACAGGGCGAGATTCAGCACTGTAATATCGGAATGTCCCATGAAGATCTTGGGATTGTTCTGGACTAACCTGAAGTCTAGAAGCGGCAGTAAGTGACAGGAATGATCCCCGCCGATGGCAGCAACAATGGCCTTGACTTCTGGGTCCATGAACATGTCGTGGATATCTTGGGCGCGGTTTTCGGGTATGTCGGACACGAATCCACGGTGGTTAAGCGCATGCCGTGCAATTTTCACCTTGAAACCAAGCGAGCCGAAATGTCTCACCCCTTGCTCTACACGATGAGGAAATAAACCAGCCCCTCCCCACGAGGGACTGACAATGCCTATTGTGTCGCCCTGATCTAGTTTCGAAGCCTTAATCATAGGAAGCTGACCTTCAGTCCGCTCAACGGTCGCGCCCGCCCCAACCGCTACAGCGGCGAATCCTATTGCGAAAGGCGTTCCGGGGAGCTCCGCGGAGCAGTCCGGAGTTTGGAGGGAGGCGGCAGCGAGG
>CAYGCA010000001.1:6845-9597 GCA_964348265.1 uncultured Anaerolineaceae bacterium
TCGACGCCCGCGCCGAACGCTGCGGCAGCGAGGGGTTCGGCGACGTCTTTTGCGCCTTGTCTAGGTCTTCTGTCGCGTCACAAGCCTATCCTCGCAGCGTTCAAACCAGTCCACGAAGAAGTATGCTTCTGGTGGTTCTGGCCGGACCTTCTTGCGCCATTTCTTTCGCCGACCTGACAAACGGATTTCTTCGCCCACGATGCCTCGCCAATCGAAAAAGCGGCCCTCGGCCACCAATGTGTACTCGTTACCTTGCTTGTCCAGGATTCCTACGGGCGCAAAGCCCATCGACTCCTCCCGCTTTTCTGCTGAAGCCTTCCGCACGTCAAGGGGTAGCGCAAATGGTGAGGGGGCTACAGTGGCAAGCTCATAAGCCCAGTGAACCCTCTCCGGTTCATACCAGAAATATGGAGGTTGACGAGATACTAACACAAGCGCCTTTTGAAATTGGCGGCCGGCCACAGTTTGTACAGAGCATGGAATAGCGATTTGGTCCTTGAAATAGTCTGCGACGCCGCCGATGCTGGCCAGAACGTCCAAGATTGAGGCATCAGTCGTGAGACTATTTTCGTTCCAGCGGTGGGCCAGATCCTGCAGGTTGTCCTGTATGCGACCTATCCTCTGTTTGTGTGTATGAAGAAACCATTGGCGACCGCATCTTGAGCATTGGTACAGGTCCCCGAACTTCCAGGGCCCCACGAGCCGCAATTCAGGGTATTCATCAAGAAGCGACCCTTGAATGCTGTTCAGTCGACAGATTCGGCAAGGCAGCTCGCGTGGCCTTTCTTTCTTCCACATGCTCATAGGCATCAATGTGGGATCCATTGCCCATTTCTTGAGCTAGTTGACCATGGAAAAAGCATCCTGCAAAGTACACGGGGCCAGCCTCGGGACGGCCTGCAGCCCACACTTGCCCAGGCGCTGCGCGCCAGAGCAGTGTGCGGGGGTGTCCCGGTAGGAGGCGAACCCTGACACTGGGCCGAGCTCTGTCCTAGGCTCCAATGGGATGCTCCTTCAACACCGCTACGGGAACCTGTGCGCGAAGCGCAGCGGATGGGGCCCAGGTGAGCGGGTAGGCCCCCGCATCCCTGGCCTGGCGGCCTTCACTCACACCCCGACCGGCTGTTCCCGACCCTTCAAGGTTCTGCGACGGCCTTCTATTCCCTCGAGCTTCAATCCGGCCACCTTGGAGCAGCCTCGCACGCCAGGACTTCTCCAATCCTCGCCTGGGGTGCGATGCTGGCTCCGGTGTTCGGTGTGTCTCCCAAAACGGTCATATCAGCGGTCTCGCCTTCTGAGCTCACGCTACCCACGAAGGTCATGCTTGTATGGTCGCCGACCTCGACCGGATCGAAGGTCGGTTCGGATCTCCGTGCCCTGTCGCCCTTAGGATTTGTTGCGTAGCCTCGATGCCAACTCTGGCGTGTGAAGCTCCTACAAAGCCGGCTTAAAAGGCCGGTCAGTTTGTCATCAATCACTTTCTCCACCAGCGTGTTCTTCCTGGACAGCGCCCGCGTGGTCGCCTTGCAGAATCGATCCATTAGGGGGGTGCGGTCGGATGAACTCATAGGTTCGGCCACGGCCGTCGAACCTCGAACACCTGCAAAAGGGATCGAGGGCTCCATCTCTGTGCCTCCTAAATACCGCTTGGCTCGATTCCGCCATAGATTGCAGAGTTGAGGTTTGAACTTGGAAGGGGCAAGGCCGAACCGATCGCGAAAGCGCTCCCCCAGGCCTGGAAACGGACACGAGCATACCCCGGTAGCTGTGCTTTCGGCAGGTTGTTCCGCCACACCCCCTCAACACGAGTTTGCTTTTCCGACTCGTCAGTCATCCGATTAATATCTCCTGAAAGATCGCCTGCAAATCGGCAGTCTGATTGCCTCACCAGCCCGGGCATGCCGCAGCTGGCCCTGGCGGCGGGGTCGCGCAGCCCACTGCACCGCCGGAGTGCCGGCCAAAGGTGAGGCGATTGTCTAGGTGGCCATTTTTGTTGCTGCATCCACTCATCTACTTCCTGCTAGAGACTATGGCCAGTTGGCCGGAAGAAGCCGAGGTGCCCGATCCTGCTTCCACCGATATCTTCTGAGGATACATGCCGTCGCTCTACCGGTGAGTCGGTGTAGCGGGCCATCATCGCATCCACCGAGGGCTTCGAGCCCCACACATCGTCAGCGATGCTGTAAGCAAGAATTGGCGCGGAGAAGTTGCTAGAATTGCGCAGTGATTCAAGTGTCTGATCCCCGAGCAAACAATCAGGCGAGCGACACCAGCTGGCCCGTTCCAATGCCACGCCTCTAGGCAAATCCTCCCCGGGGGCGAAGCGACTCCATGGCAAGTAGCCAATCGTATGGAAAAGGATCGGAAAGGCAAGGCATACGAGGAACCATACCCGGTACTTTTCTGGTGAAGGGTGGATGCCCCAGTAGCCGCTTTGCGCCGAGAGTGTCACCACTGCAGTAGTCCTGTCAGAATTGCTGAGTAATCCGGCCACCTGACCGCCGAAGCTGTGACCGATGAGGAAAAGCTGCCTTGGACCGTAGCGGCCGCTGACCCACTCGATCACTCCGGTCATATCCATCTCGGCTCAGTCACGCATCCTCGTTGGAAATCGCCTCAGATTGGCTGGGCGCGAATCGCCAATACCGTGGTAGTCGTAGGCCAGGACCTAATGGCCTACTCGACTCAGGTGTCGCGCGTAGGCCTCGTAGAAGCCGCGTGGCACAGCCACCGCTGAGTCGACTATCACCAA
>CAYGCA010000001.1:9607-28953 GCA_964348265.1 uncultured Anaerolineaceae bacterium
TGAACGGCCGCGTCCGCCTCGACATCCAAGGCCGCGGGTTCGGGTGTCAAAGGCGGGCCGGGGGTTGGATCACCACTTGGAATCTTGGCAGCCCGGTCATTCGGCGTCAATTGCAATATCGTGCCCCATCCGCGGCGAAGGGGTCAGAGGCGTGGCCCGGTTCCCGTGGTCACCTTCAAATCCCCTGTGTCTACCCGGCCTGTAGTACCAGAAGTTGAGCTGGGCGATCCCACTATACTCATTAAGCTTCGTCCCTGATAGTGCCTTTGAAGAGACACTAGACTGCCGAATATTGCGTCCACCAGACCTATTTCCATCCCAGATGACGACAGCGACAACGCTCGGGCTGCCATCCTCATAGCTCGAGAGTTCGACCTCCGTTGATCCAATGTGACCACGCTCGATCTCAAACCAGACCACATCCGTTGAATCGAGCCCAGCGATTTTGGCATCAGCAGTCAACACAACCCTCTGCCCGGCTTCCGCGCGGTCCAGTGCTTGGCTAGGCAAGAGCCTGCCTCGAATTCTCCGCAAACCGTGTGCTCGCTTGATGCCCGAAACACACAATCTTCAAGTATCCCACCCCCAATCAACCTCAGCCTAGTCCAATCGGAAGTTGTAAGTCGTGTGATCCTAAACCCTTGGCGGGAAGCTCATCAAGCCTTGATGGTTCAAGGGTTTGCTCGATCTCAGGCGATTCAGTTGACAGGAATGTGACGAATGGTTCAATTGATTCCGCCTGGGGCGAAGCTACATCCGGCGAGGATAAGTGCGATGATCACAAAGCGTGTTTGCGCTTTGGACATTTCATTCAACTCCGGAGTTCTTTGCGGCCTGGGGAGTGCCTTTGTTAGGACGCATCGGCTGGGGGCCATGCCCAGTCCCTGGGCGCAGGGACTGGGCTCACGCTGCAGCTCAATATGAGCCTTCTCACTCCTCGAGAAGGGAATGCAGGATTGCTTCGTCAAAGGGGTTTTGACCAGCCTCGAGCGCCTCGATCCATGCCCTTCGAGTGGTAGTGAACCGTTGATAGCCCTCTGTACCTTCAGGCTGCAATTTCGCTAGGAAATTCCGGAATTCCTGGGCAGCTTCATCATAGCGGCCGAGTAAGGCGAGCGCCAAACCCCGGCTGTCATTGCTGTAACCCGACGGATCAAGCTCCACGGCTCGATCGCAGTGCGGGAGCGCGCCTTCCGGGTCTCCGCTCAGGCTTAGGTACCAGCATAGTCCGTTCTGGATCCCAGCCGAGTTGGGCTCCAGACTCTCTCCTTCCTCGAGGAGGGACAAGACCTCCGCCAGGTTCCCTGGATCCTGCTGGATGAGCGCGAGGGCGAGGTTCAGCACTGCAGAACTCGATCGGGGATTGAACACCATAGCCTGCCGGAAATCCTTTTCGGCACGTGGGAGGTCGCCGGGTGCGTTGCGCTGCAAATAAGCCAGCCCGCGATTGTTCCACGCCAACCCAAATTCTGGCCACCGCTCAAGCGCTTCCGTGTAGTTGGCGATAACCGCATCCAGGTCTGGCTCGACCTTCTTGCTCCCTATCAAGCCAAGGTAGAAGTAGATCGAAGCTTCCGACTTCCTGTCCTCAGGCGGATGGACCACTGCCCTTCTAAGGACCGCTTCAGCTTCCTCCCAGCGCTCAGCCCAATAGTGAACTCGACCCAAGATGTAGAGCGAAATCCACTGGACATCCATGGGTAGGTCAGTGTTGATGGTGGCCCCAAGTTCCTCAGCGGTGGTGAAGAGCCAACGTCGCTCCCGACTCCCGATCATCTCTTCCGCGTATGGGGCCGTGGTGACAGCGATCACTCGCCCACTGTCATACTCGCCCCAAATCACCAGGGCGGCGCCATATTCCTTTCCTCGGTGGTTCGCGGAGTCGACGTCGGGAATCGTTTCCGGAAGCCGGTCCACGCGTACCTCCTCAAGCCCGGCTTCTCTGAATTCCAGTTGCAGGGCTTCTTGAATGCGCCCTGCCACGTTGTAGCCGATCTGTTCGCCCCCGTAGTTAGCGAACTCACTGACCAGCACCAACGTTTCACCCGCCTCGGCAGCCCTCGGCCAAGTGGTTGCCGCCGCTTGAGGTCCGACTTCGATCCCCAGGCCAGCGACAACATCCGGCCACAGACCGGTGGGGAGCAGGATCAGCGCGACGATAAAGATCACGCCCCCAAGGACTGCAGCCCACCGTCCAGCTAGGGCGATACGCGTCCGTGTCGACCACGCCGGAGTCGATGCGATTTCAGTCTTTCCGGTGATTTCTGGTAGGGATAGTGCCTGCAATTCGTCGGCGGGAGCCGGGCTGGGTTCATCGGGACGAAAGCCAGCCGCGAGCAGAAGCTCGTCCCGCTCTTCCAGCGTTAGACGCAGTTTTCCAGCCAGGTCGATCACGTCTTCGCGATGGCGCGGGCGCTGGGTCGTGCCTTCTCGCCAGCGAAAGATAGTCTGTCGGCTCACCCCCAGCCAGCGCGCGAGCTCGGCGTCGCTGACCCCGATTCGAGTGATGTGCTCTGAAAGAAGCTCTGAGAAGGTTCTCATCGCCCTGCAGGCGTCGTGCCCCGCGCTGTTGCATCTAATGTAACACATCTGGTTCTTGAAGAGTACTAGGGCTTTGGGAAGATAGGGTTGAAATCGATCCTGAACGCGACAAGGAGGTCCCAATGTCTGTCCGGATGAAATCTCGCAGCTTGCTGGCCGGGATCGCACTCCTGATGCTGGCCCTTAGTGCCTGTAGCGCAGCGCAGGACGCTTCCAAATCCTACAGCCGAGCCGTCATTAATCGCGGCGCGATCGTCGAGGCCGAAAGTGTGCGCGTGCACGAGTACCTCAACTACTATGAGCAACGCTTTCCCGAGCCCGTCAATCAGCCGGTCGGCCTCGACCTGCGCCTGGGCAACACCTGGATTCCGACCTATGGTGGTGAAGTCTGGCTGCAGATCGGCCTGCAAGCCCGCAGCGCTGAGCAGAAGCTTCGAACCCCGCTCAACCTGGCCTTGGTGTTGGATTGCAGCGGTTCGATGAATGAAGGCGACAAAATGCCCTATTTGAAGCAGTCACTCGCCGTGTTCCTGCAGAGCCTGCAACCCGATGATCTGGTTGCGATTGTCGGGTACAACAGTCAGGCGTGGGTAGTGCGTGAGGCGCAGCAAGTTGGGAACGGTGCCTGGATTCGAAGAACCGTTGAGAGCTTAAGCCCGGGCGGTAAAACCAACTTGCATCGGGGCTTGATGCTCGGCTTTGAGCAAGTCGATCGCAATTTCGACATCCGACGCAACAACCGCGTCATCTTGCTCACCGACGGCATCGCCAATGTCGGTGTCACCAACCCAGATGAGATCGCCCAGGACGCCTTGGCCTACAATCAGCAAGGTATCCACCTCTCGACGATCGGGCTTGGGCTCGATATGAACGATCGGTTGCTGAGCACGTTGGCCAAACAGGGGCACGGCGCTTACCACTTTATCGACTCCGCCCAGGAGATGGAGAAGGTCTTTCGGAAGGAAGTCGAGGGCTTGGTCGAACGCGTAGCCAACGACGTGCGGGTCAGCGTCGATCCGGCTGCCGGCGTGCAACTGACCATGGTCACCGGCTTTGAGGGACAACCTCCACGGGACGGGGTGCAGATCAACCTGCAAGATATGGGCGCCGGCGAAAGCCAGGTGCTGATCGCCCGTCTGCAGGTTTCGCCAGGCGCCGCTGGCTCCCGACCCCTTGCCGAGGTTACTCTGAACTACAGCGACGCTTTCGCCCAGAAATCACGTGAAACGCGCGACCGGGTATCAGCCAAAGCGACCGAGTTGGACACATATGATCCTCTGGCCGATATCGAGGTCAGCCGCAATGCCACGATAGTGCTCATGGCAGAAGCGCTGAAAGAAATCGACTTTCTCTTCAATGCGGGGCGCTACGAAAAAGCCTGGGAGATCGCCCACGAAATGGAGTATGAACTTCGGAGAATGGCCGCGCTGGCGGGGGACCCGCAGATGGTGGAGGACGCCGACCTTTTCCATCGCTACCAAATAACACTTGTGAGTTCCCTTGGGTATGACCCTGCCGAGACCTATGTCGAGCAAACCTCGATTCCGCCGCAGGATCAACCTCAGCGCTGGGGGGATCCTGACGAGTCAACCCTCCCGACGATCGATCTGGATGAATAGCACGCATCTGGAGCAACCAGAGGGGTTGCACGCTGCTGGCGTGCTCGATCAAAGATAGGAACCGGATGGTGGGGCGCCACCATCCGGTCTGCTTTTTGGGATTCACTTGTTCTCCGGCTTATCCTGATTCAAGGAAGCCGACGCCTTATGCGCAGCATCGCAGGTAAACACGGCTTGATGGCCAAGTTGCCTGCGCCTCACACCTGCACCGCACAAACGCGCAGCGCCGGTCTAGGTCTGGCGCGCATCCGTTTGCGCGTCAAAGAAGTCTATCTCGGCCAGCACCCGATCTTTGTTCGTGAGGGAAAGGAGCTCAAAGATCACCCTGCTTTTCTTCCTGAGGCTGCCGATCATTGTCTACGCCCGCGAGCTCCGCCGCGGGGCGTGGCCGCGCGGGCCCCACTTGATCAGTCACTCGAGCCCTTAGGCTGGGAAGATGAGACTGAGGCGGTGCTCGAGTGCCAGAAGTCGAGCCGTTCAGCCGCCCTGCCCCCAGGCTTTGATGAAGTCCTCCGGCTCGACGCCCAGCGCGTCGGCCACCCGGGTGATGTAGTTGAAGTAGGCGATCACCTGGACGGCGTCGTGGATGGCCCGGTCGTCGAAACCATGGGTGCGCAGGGTTTCTAGGTCCTCCGGGGACAGCTCGTGCTGGTCGTGCGTCAGCTTGGCGGCGAACTCGCACAGCGCCCGGTTGGCCTCGCTCAGTGGGGCACCGCGCCAGTCGCGGGCCACAGCGTGCACAAACGCGTCGGCCTGCCCCGCATCGTCGATCACCTTGCCGACCTCTGCCCGGAGGTCATGGGCATGGGCCTGGATTCAGTAGTGGCAGTCCAGCTCCGCCGAGGTGACCGTTGCCAGCAGCTCGCGTTGGATGCGGCTCAGGGGCGAGTCGCCCATCATGATCGTGACGTAGAAGCGGAGGCTGTCGCGCATCGTAGGGGGGTTCAGGCTCATGATGTGCACAATGTGCCATACCCGACCGGCGCGCGCCAGGGCAGCGTCGAACTGCTCCTTGAGCAGTCCGGTGGCCCCTTCAATGGGGATTTGCTCAATCCAGGGCACATCCACCTCCAGGGGGCGGAGCCAGACTTGGCGGAATCCGGAGCCTCCGCCTCGCCGTGCAGGGCAAGTTTCGCGCTGGTTCCTGAGCTAAGCGAGGGCGAGACTCGCCCTCCTGAGTCGGACCGTTATGAGATCGCGCCCTGGCCGGGCAAGCCCTAGGCGCCTTCCTTTTCGTAGGGCTGTCCATCGGCGGCTGGCATCTGGCCGCGGCCGACGACGCCCGCCAGCACGATCATCGTGGCCAGATAGGGGGTCATGAGGAGGAACTGCGAGGGGATCCTAACGCCCAAGATCGCCAGTCGGGCCGCCATGGCGTCGGCGAAGCCGAAGAGCATGCCGGCCCCGAAGGAGCCGAATGGCGTCCAGTTGCCGAAGATCATCGCTGCCAGGCTGATGAAGCCCCGACCGGCCGTCATGACCTCGTCGAACCGCCCCACAGAGCCAAGCGTGAAGTAGCCCCCGGCGAAGCCGGCCATCATCCCGCCCAGGATAACCGCCATGTAGCGCGTGCGGAAGACGTTGATCCCCAGTGTGTCGGCTGCCCGCGGGTGCTCACCCACCGAGCGCAGCCGCAGGCCCCAACGGGTGTAGAACAGCGCTCCGGTCAGCCCGATCATGAAGATGAACATTGCGTATACGAAGATGTTGTTGTTGAAGAGCAGCGGGCCAATCAATGGGATCCTGGAGATAACCGGGATTGCGACCGGCGGGAAGATGCCCGGGTCGTTGAGGTGCTGTGCCTCCACCAGGAACTTGGCCGAGATATAGGAGGTCAGACCCGTCGAGAAGATGTTAATCACGGTTCCCGATATGATCTGATCGGTCTTGTACTTGATCGAAAGCACGGCGTGGACGAGCCCCAACAGGCCTCCGGCCAGGACGGCCGCCAGCAAGCCGATCCATAGGTTGGTGAGGCTGCCGATGATGGTGCCGACCAGCGCACCCATCAGCATCATGCCCTCGATGGCAATATTGACCACCCCCGAGCGTTCACACAGCACACCGGACATGGCGCCCAGGGTCAGCGGCACCGACTTGATGAGGGTTGCGCTGAAGAGCCCGGCCAGGTTGAGCGACTTGCCGGACGCGGCCCAGGTGAGGAAGCCGAAGACGAACATGGCCGCCACCAAGCCCAACACACGGTTGGTCCAGGTGCCGAAGCCGCGATAGAGCTGGAGGCCGCCAAAGACGGCGCTGGCAATGGCCAGGATGTTCAGAGCCGGCCCGGCTTGCAGCTTCCAGTCGGGCAGGACGATATCGGACCCGCCTGGGGTGAGGCCGAAAGTTGTGACCTCTCCATTGGGCACGTCGTTGGCGAACAGGACCCAGATCGCGACGGCAATCGCCAGGAACAGCACGCCGAAGACTCGCTGACGGGTTGGCGAGGCGACTTCGATCGTGCGTCTAAGGGCGGTCGCCGTCATGCCTCAATCACCTCCCCAGCCGCGGATGGTGACGCCTTCTTCGGCCACAGACGGCGCTCGCAGTCGGTAGACGGTGCGTATGATGGCCGGGGCGGCGATAAAGGCCAGGATCATCGCCTGCAGGATCTGAATAATGTCGATGGGGATGCCGGCCGCAAGCTGCATGCGGATGGCGCCGTTGCGCAGCGTCCCGAAAAGCAGCGCCGCCAAGACAACCCCCAAGGGATGACTCTTGCCCAGCAGGGCCAGCGCGATGCTGTCGAAACCGTATCCGGAGGAGAAGGCCAGCGCCAAATGGTGGTTTACACCCAGGACCTCGTTCGTGCCGGCCAGCCCGGCCAATGCGCCGGATAGCGACATCGCGGCCACGATCGCCAGGGTAGTGTTCATCCCCGCGTACCGGGCCGCCCTGGGGTTGGCGCCCACGGTCCTCAGGTCGAAGCCCCAAGTTGTGCGAAAGAGGAAGTAGTACACCAAATAGGCTACGCCCAAGGCGATGAAGAAGCCCAAATGGAAGCGGATCGGCGGACCGAAGAAGCGCGGCAGCATGGCACTCGGCTCGATCATCGGGCTCACCGGATTGAAGGACTCGGGTCGCTTCAACGGCCCGCTGAGCAGGTACTCGCTGAGGCGGAAGGCGATGAAGTTCATCATGATCGTGTTGATGACCTCATGCCCGCCTGTGAAGGCCTTCAGCGCGCCGGGGATAGCTCCCCAAAACATGCCTCCCAGAGCCCCGGCCAGAAGCGCAAGCGGGATGTGAATGACCGCCGGGAGCCCTTTGAGGGCGAACCCGGCGATGACGCCGGTGATGGCTCCTACGAAGAGCTGGCCCTCGGCGCCAATGTTGAACAGGCCAACCCGAAAACCCAGCGCCACGGCTAGGCCGGCGAAGATGAAGGGCGTTGAGTTGACCAGGCTTTCCAGAAACGGATTGAAGGCTCGTCGGATGGCCTCGGCGTCGCCGCTTTGCAGAGCGCCGACAATCCTGGCTGGATCGCCGATGGAACCGGTGAACAGCGCAGCGTAGGATCTCAGGACCGCGCTCAGGCCCGTTTGGATCCCTGCCAGGGGTGAGCGAGCCCAAGCAGTGTAGAGATCCTCAGTCGTCAGGAAGATGATGATGCCGCCCAGGAGCAGCCCGCTGACAACCGCCAGCAGAGGCACCACCATCACCTGGCCCACTCGACGCCACCAGGGCAGCTCTTTGGGCGGGCCGGCTGTCAATTCTTCGAGCAGGATTTCGCTGGCGCTCTTTTTCGGCTCTTCTTCGCTCAAGACAACACGTCCATCAGGAGGCGGCCTTCGCCTCCTTCTTGGGTTTGCGCGGTTTCTTCTTCAACTTGGCCTTCACCGTCTCCCTGGCCTGTTCGAGTTCGACCCCCGCCATTAGGAGGCCGATCATCTCCTTCGTCGCCTCTTCCGCAGGGACGACAGCCACGATCTGGCCGCGATACATAACCGCGATCCGGTCCGAGAGCTGCATGACTTCATCGAGTTCGGGCGATACCAGTAGGACTGCCGCGCCTTCGTCTCGTTTCTGAAGGATACGGTTATGAATGTATTCGATCGAGCCCACGTCCAGGCCGCGCGTCGGTTGTGAGGCCACCAGCAAGCGGATCGGGCGTGAGAATTCGCGCGCCACGATCACTTTCTGCTGGTTGCCGCCCGAGAGCGAACCGGCCGGTGTCAAGGGGCTGGGGGTACGGATGTCGAATTCCTTGATGCGGTCGACCGCCGTATCGAGGATGCCGTCGCGCTGCGGGACGACGCCCTCGGCGAAAGGTGAGAGGTAATAGGTGTTCAGCACCAGATTATCGGCGACAGGATAGCTGAGCACGAGCCCATCCTTCTGGCGGTCCTCAGGCACATGAGCGGCGCCAAGCTCCGTGATCCGGCGCGGTGAAGCGTGGGTAATGTCCTGGTTGAGCAGGTGGATCGTCCCGGAGAGCGGCCATTTCAGACCGGTCAGGGCCTGCACAAGCTCGGTCTGACCGTTACCCTGGACCCCGGCCACGCCGAGCACCTCGCCGGAGAAGACCTCAAGAGAGACGCTGTCGACCGCGATCTGATCGCGCTCGTCGACAACCACCAGATCCTGAACCTTAAGGACAGCCTCCCCAGGCTCGGCGGATTCCTTTTCCACCTCGAGCTTGACCTCTCGACCGACCATCATCTCGGCCAGCTTGTTGCGGTCGGCTTCGGCCGGCGTGGTGGTCCCAACCACCTTACCCCCCCGAATGACGGTGATTCGGTCGGCTACCGCCAGCACCTCCCGCAGCTTGTGGGTAATGAAGATGATCGACTTGCCCTGTTCGGCTAGCGAGCGCATGATCTTGAAAAGTTCGTCCGCCTCTTGTGGGGTGAGGACTGCTGTGGGCTCGTCTAGGATCAGGATATCCGCTTCCCGGTAGAGCAATTTGATGATCTCCACCCGCTGCTGCACACCCACCGGAAGATCGCGTACGTAGACTTCTGGGTCGACCTCCAATCCGAACTGCTCCGAGATTTGCCGGACTCTTTCGCCGGACGACTTGCGATCCAGCACGCCCCCGGCGCGGACGGTCTCATCGCCAAGCATGACGTTTTCCGTGACGGTAAACACGGGGATCAACATGAAATGCTGGTGGACCATGCCCACGCCGGCGGAGATCGCGTCGCTGGGCGAATCGACCTCCAACCGCTTGCCGCGCACGCTGATCTCACCCTCGTCCGGCTCGTAGAGGCCGTAGAGGATGTTCATCAGCGTGGTCTTGCCCGCGCCGTTCTCTCCTAGGAGCGCGTGGATTTCACCCTCTTCGAGCGTCAAATCGATATGATCATTGGCTAGCACGCCGGGGAAACGCTTGGTGATTCCTCGTAGTTCAAGAACAGGCGGCATCACGCTTCCTGAGGATGAAGGCCACGGCAAACACCGGAATTCTACCATGCCCTGTCGGGATCACAAGGAAGGGCCATCGGCCTCGCGTCCAGGGAAGGTTCGGGGCTGCGAATCACAGCCCCCACCTCGGCGGCTGGATCGAAAGCTGCTCCCTGCCGTGCGTC
Source organism: uncultured Anaerolineaceae bacterium (assembly GCA_964348265.1). GTDB lineage: Bacteria > Chloroflexota > Anaerolineae > Anaerolineales > E44-bin32 > JBFJVD01. Next base: position 19,299 of record CAYGCA010000001.1, read on the forward strand.
AAACCAGCCGAAGGCCTTGGCGTGGGTCGTCGGTCCAAGGGGCGGGGGGCCGGCCCTTAGCCAGCCCCCCTGCCTCTTGCGCTGCAAAGACGGGATCGCGTCCTAGGCGGCCAGGAAGCCGTCTAAGGCGAGGTCTGGATGGTGCCGTTGATGATGCCCTGTGCGACCTGGTCGAGTTCGGCCTGCAGCTCGGCAGAGATCATGCCTTCCATTTGGTGGAAGGGTGCCAGGCCTACCCCGCCGTTCTCCAGGTTGCCCAGGGTCAATCCGCCCTCAAAGGTGCCCTCGACGGCCGCTTGGATGGCGTCGAACGTCGTGACGTCCATGTTCTTCATGACCGAGGTCAGAGTGATATCGGCGTATGCATCGTTCACGATCGCCCAGTCGTTGTCGACGCCGATGATGTAGACGCCGCCCCGCTCCTGCGCTGCGGCGGCCGTGCCGAGGCCCACCGGTCCGGCGACCGGCATGATGATGTCGGCACCCTCATCCATCAGCGCCTCGCCCAGACGGCGGCCGTCGTCCGTGCTCTCGAAGTTGCCGGCCATCAGGCCCGTCTGGGCGACCGGATCCCAGCCCCGGACCTGAACATCGGTGCCCTTCTGCTGGTTGTAGTACTCGACGCCCAGGTAGAAGCCGTCCATGAACACCGTTACCGGCGGGATCTGAATGCCCCCGAAGGTGCCCACCGTGCCCGTCTCGGTCACAGCGGCGGCAGCATAGCCAGCCAGGAAGGCAGCCTGGTCGGTGGCGAAGACCTGCCCGAGAACGTTGGGGATCGTCGGGTCATAGGCGAAATCGACGATCGAGAAGAGCTGATCGGGATTGGCTTCGGCCGCCGCCTGAGTAGCATCACCCAACAGGAATCCGACGGTGATGATGATGTCACAGCCCTCGTCGATGAAGGCGTTGATGTTGGCCTCGTAGTCGGCCTGCTGCTGAGACTCCAGGAAACTGGCTTGAACGCCCAGCTGAGCCTCTGCGTCCTGGACGCCCTTCCAGGCGGTGGCGTTGAAGGACTTGTCGTCGATGCCGCCCACGTCGGTGACCTGGCAGGCCTTGGCCTCTGGGGGCGGGGGTGGTGGGGGCGGCGGTGGTGGAACACAGGCGGCGACTACCAGCCCGGCCATCAGCAACAGCGACAGAACGGCATACGGTTTCTTATGCATCTCTTTGGCCTCCTCCTTCGCGGAAGTTGATCAGGGGGTTCATATCATAAAGACAGTGAGGTGGAGCAGGTCGTCGGGGCTCGCGGAGGTTCATCACCCCTTTCTTTGGATGGCTCAGCGCCATCTGGATTGTCGGACATTCCGACTGGGACATCGTGAAAATCATAGCATGACCTGTGGGTGGATGCAATTACGAATCGCTACATGAACCTGTGCCGCACCCTCGGCCGATTCCCCGGGTCCAGAATCAAGTTTGAGCTTAGCGTGCCTCGCGGGGCCGGTTTCACTCCTCTTCCACGGATGCAAGGTCGCCGTAGTCGAGCACCTCACGCGCCTGGGACCCGCCGGGTTCGGGACCGATGATTCCGTTCTTCTCAAGCTGGTCCACCAGGCGAGCGGCCCGCGTGTAGCCGATGCGCAGTCGGCGCTGCAGGAGCGAGATGGAAGCGCGCCTCATCTGGCGCACGACTTCGACGGCCTTTTCGAATAGCTCGTCCCTGTCTTCATCTTGTTTAGCCTGGAGCTCCTGCCACAGAGGCGCCTGCTCTAGTTCGGCCTCGGCTGGCAGGGTCCGTTCCGCCTCTCGGGTGAAGGTGGGCGCATGGGCTTCGCCGAGGGCGGCGCGCTTCCAGTATCGGATCAGGCGCGCCAGCTCCGGCTCTGAGACATATACACCCTGCATCCGCACCGGCGCGCTGGCATCCGGAGCCTGGAAGAGCATGTCGCCACGACCCAGCAGGCGTTCAGCGCCGGGCTGGTCGAGGATCACCCGGCTGTCGACCGAGGAGGCGACGGCAAAGGCAATCCGAGCGGGGAAATTGGCCTTGATCAACCCGGTCACAACGTCCACCGAGGGTCGCTGGGTGGCGATTACGAGATGGATTCCCGTGGCACGGGCAAGCTGCGCCAGACGGGTGACCGCTCGCTCCGTTTCATAGGGGGCGAGCATCATCAAGTCGGCCAGTTCGTCGATCACCACCACCAGGTAGGGCAGGGTTTGGCGTCCCTCATTCCGCATGAGCTGATTGAAGTCAGCGATGTTGCGGGCCCCGGCCCTCGAGAAGCGCCGGTAGCGCTTGTCCATTTCGCGTGAAACCCACTGAAGCGCCGGGATGACTCGCTCAATGTCGACCACCACCGGCGCCAACAAGTGGGGAATGCCGTGATAGAAGGTCAGCTCCACCCGCTTCGGATCAACCATCAGGAGCTTGAGGTTGTCGGGCGTGTTATGCATCAAAAGGCAGGCCACGATGGCGTTGATGCAGACCGACTTGCCCGAGCCCGTAGTGCCGGCGATGAGCAAGTGCGGCATAGCGCTCAAGTCGGTGGCGATAGGTCGTCCGGACACATCCCGGCCCAGCCCGATGCGAAGCCGCGACTGGAGGCTCTGGAAACTGTCGGACTCCATGACATCCCTCAGCGCCACCATCGAAACCTCAGTGTTTGGGACCTCGACGCCTACATAGCCCTTGCCAGGCACAGGGGCCTGAATGCGAATAGAAGGCGCCGCCAGGGCCAACGCCAGGTCGTCGGCCAGTGAGGTGATTTTGCTCACCTTCACCTTGATGCGGCGTCCGCCCCGGGACTCAATGTAGTCCGGCTCGACGCCGAACTGGGTGATGGTCGGACCCCGATTGATCTCCACAACATGGGCTGGCGCGCCAAACGACTGCAGGGTTTCCTCGATGAGCCGGCCGCGTTCCCGGTCGAACACCTCGTCTGCGGTGCCGGCCTCCCCCCGCTCCAGCAATTCGGCGGGATCCGGGAGTTGCCAGGAGGACGGTGGAAGCGGTTGGGGCGCAGGCGGCTCCTGGTCCGCCTCCGCACCGTAAACAGGTGAGGTGGTGGCGCCTGGAGATTCGTGCGAGGCATAGCTGGGCTCCCCCGGCGCTGGCGTGGGTTGGACCCGGGCCGGTGGGGAACTCCTCCTTGAGCGCCGGAGGGCGATCAGCGGCTCTGCAAGCCGTCTCAGCCCTCGCCCGGCCCAAACGTAGAGCTCTGCCATCGACCGACCCGCGGTCAGGCTCAATCCGATGAGCAGCCAGGCCAGCATGGCGACCACAGTGCCGGCAACACCCAAACCACCCAGCAGGAGAGCCAGGAGTGCTGCACCAACAAGGCCTCCCCCCAGGCCCTGTCGCGCCGTTTCTAGGCCTTGGGCAAACGTACGTGCCCCGCTGACGGCGTGAAGTCCTACCAGTAGAGCCAGATAGAGGGAAGCCGCGCCAACCACTTGCTCCGGCTCCGGAAGGGGAAGGCGGTCGTCGAAGGCTCTCAGAAGGAGGATGAGGCCGCCAGCTCCGAGGGCAAGTGGAATGAGGATTCCTCCCCAGCCGAAGGATTGCCAAATGAGGTTGAGCCAGGCGCCGCTGAGGGCGCCGTTGCGGGGCGAAATCATGCCCAGAGCCGTGAACAGCCCCAGGCCGGTCAGCACAAGCCCCACCAACTCTCGTTTGCGACCCCTGGCCAGTCCGAGGAGTTTCGAGGCCCCCGGTTGTGTCCCCGGGCGCCTCGCAGGGGAGCGTGCTTTCCGCGGTGGGGCAGCCTTGGAGGACTTGGTGCGCCTGGGGGTTCGGGACCTTGATCGGGATCGCTTTTTCGCCACGGGTAGGTGCTTCCTTCCGACAGCCGCGATTATAGCACAGGAGTTCTGCGAGACTTTCAGGCCCGTGCTAGAATCGGGCCATGGCAAGGATAGATCCTGTCCACCTGCTCCAGCTCGTGCATTTCTTGCGCGGCCTGGGCGAAGATGAGATTAGGGAGCTCATGCTGCAGCTCAAACCAAGGCCGTTTGAGCAGAGTGAGGTCATCCACCAGCAGGGCGCCCCACTGCGGGCCTTGTACTTCATCGTCCGCGGTCGTGTCCAGCTTTCCGAGAGAACGCAAGAAGGTCAGGTTGTGCGCAGGACGACGCTCACTCCCGGGGACACGCTTGGGGAAACAGAGCTGGCCTTTGATCTGCCCTGGCTGGCCACGGTCGAGGCGCTTGAACCCAGCGTTCTGCTGCGATGGAAGCGCGAGGATGTGCTTGCCTTCCTGGAGAGCTACCCGTCGGCCTTGGGTCATATGAGGTTCGCGGCCAAGAGCCGCAGGCTGGCCCGCGTCCTCCGATTTCCGTGGCTGTCTGACGACGAGGTCATCTTCGGTCTGGCCCGGAAGCACGTGGTCCTGCTCCTCCTGGGGCTCGTCATGCCCGCCTTGATCCTGGTCGGTGCGGCTGCCCTTGGTTGGCGGGCGCTGACGGGCGGCGGGGCGTTGGTGGGCTGGTTGGCGCTCGGGGCGGGTCTGGTGGGCGTCGCCTATGGGATCTGGCAGTGGATTGATTGGGGGAACGATTACTACATAGTTACCGATCGAAGGGCGGTGTGGTTGGAGAAGGTTATCGGCATCTACGACAGTCGGCGCGAGGCGCCGCTGCATCAGGTGCAATCCGTCAGCGTGAGCACCACAGTCTTTGGTCGATTGCTGGGCTATGGGGATGTGATCATCCGGACCTTTACCAGCCAGGTCACCTTCAAGAACTTGGACGATCCGCAGGCCATGGCGGCCATGGTGGACGAACACTACCGCAGGGCGCAGATCGCAAGAGAGGCAGAAGATTGGGAAGACAAGGCTCGCGCCATCCAGGGTTTCCTTGAAGCCACCGAGGATGGTGAAGTGCAGATCCTTGTTCCCCCAAGTTCCGGCCTCGAGGAGTCCGAAAAGCCCAAAAGGTCTGAGCCTTCCGGTTTGGGGCACTGGACCTTTAAGACCCGCTTTGAAGAGGAAGGCGCCATCGTGTACCGCAAACACCAGGCCGTCTTGCTGGGGCACATCTGGCTTCCTTCGACGGCGATACTGCTGGTCGTCGGCCTCTTGGGAGCCAGCCTGGGCGGCCTGTTGATGCCCCTGACCTCCCCAACCCTGCTCCTTGGCGGTATCGTCTTGTTGATTCCGCTCTTCGGCTGGTGGGTCTATGGCTACGTTGACTGGCGGGACGACGTCTACTTGGTGTCGCCGACCCACATCATCGACGTCTACCGTAAGCCGCTCGGCCGCGAACTGAGGCGCGTCGCCCCGCTCGAAAACATCTTGGGTACAGAAGTGGATCGGAGGGGAATCATCGGCTTGATTCTCAACTACGGCAACGTGATCGCCAACGTGGGCACAGCTCAGTTTGACTTCGTGGGCGTGTCCGATCCCACCGCCATGCAGCAGGACATCGTTCGCGCTCAGGAGGCCCTGTTTGAAGCGAAGCGCAGAGCGGAGAAGCGCAAACAGCGGGATGAGATGATAGAATGGCTGGACGTTTATCACAGGCTCGCCCGGCCTCCAGAGGAATGAGATGACTGTCCGCGAGATAGCCACCCCTCCGGACCCTGTTCTGCGTACCAGGGCGCGCAAAGTGCGTTCGCTGACCTCCGAGGTAAGCCGGCTGGTTGAGGACCTGATCGAAACCATGCGCGCTGCGCCCGGCGTTGGCCTAGCCGCGCCGCAGGTGGGCGTATCACTGCGTGTGATCGTGATCGAGTATGCGGAGCCCAGTGAGGACCCCGAAGCTCCCGCCAAGCCGCCCAAGCTTTACGTGATAACAAATCCGGAGATTGTGCGACACTCGGCCGAGACCGAGATGGCGGTCGAAGCCTGCCTGTCGATCCCGGGCTACGCCGGAGAGGTGGAGCGCTATTCCTCCGTTACCGTAAAGGGCCTGAATCGCCAGGGCCACTCCTTTCGACTGAAGGCCAAAGGCTGGCTGGCGCGTATCCTTCAGCACGAAATCGACCACCTGAATGGCGTGCTCTTCATCGACCGGGCCGAGAATGTGTGGCGGGTCGAGGAGGAACAAGCCCAGACCGCCGCAGCCCCCGCAGCTGACTGATCAGGCCTCCCGCATCCCTGTCTCATCGCAACCCGGACATGGTCAAGATGCCCCTGCTTTTGGGGTCTTCTTTGAGGCTGCCCGGGCTCAATTGAAACGGGTGCGGCTGTGGTCGGTGCTCCTTGGCCTTGCGCGCGATCCCCGGCCCCGAGGCTTGGGCATGAGTGTGCTACAATTCCTGCCCACATGCGCCTGAGACACCTCTCGCTGACTAATTTCCGCAATTTCGTGCGTTTAGAGACGGAGCTGGCCGAGGGCCTCACCTTGGTCGTGGGCGCCAACGCGCAGGGGAAGACCAGCCTGTTGGAATCAATCTACTATCTTACGGGCGCCAGGTCACCTCACGCCGCCAACGATCGCCAGTTGATCAACTTCCTCGGCCTCCAGGAGGCCTCTCCTTTCAGCCGCGTCATGGGGGAGGTCAGCCGTGGCGATCGCCTGCATCGGATCGAGATTCGCATTCTGCTGGAGGCGGCTGGACCCATGGGAGAGAAGCGTACCCGCAAGGAGATTCATATCAACGGCCTGAAGCGCCGCGTTCGCGATCTGGCTGGCGGTTTTAACGCCGTTATGTTCTTGCCTCAAGATCTGCGCATCTTAGAGGGGTCGCCCGGCGAGCGCAGGCGTTATCTCGACGCCACCATCTCGCAGGCCGACCCGCTGTATGCTGAGTCTTTGGCAGAATACGCGAAAGTGCTTTCACAGCGCAACGCCCTCTTGAAGCAGCTTCAGGAGGAGAATGGAGATGAAGGTCAATTGACCTTCTGGGATGAGCAGCTCACGGAACAGGCAGCGCTGCTGATCCGGGCGCGTGCCCTGGCGGTGAGTGAGCTCGAACGCTTGGCGGTTCCCTTGCATCACGAGTTGACCCGCGGCGTTGAGACTTTGCGCTTGGTCTATCACCCGGCGTACGATCCGCTTCAGCCCCCAAAAGAACAACTGGGCTTGCCGCTCAACATCCCCGTGGACCGCACGGCCGTGAGTCGCGCTGAGATCAGGGACGGCATGCTGGCGGCGCTGGAGGCGTCGCGCTCGGAGGAAATTGGGGCTGGCATGACGCTTATTGGGCCCCACCGCGACGACCTTCGGTTCCTGGCTAACGGCATCGACCTGCATACCTATGGTTCGCGCGGCCAGAACCGGACTGCGATGCTCACGGCGAAACTGGCTGAAGTCGAATGGCTTGAGGAGCGGAGCGGCGAGTGCCCAGTGCTTCTGCTCGACGAGGTGCTGGCTGAGCTTGACGCCGAGCGACGCCTTGATCTCCAAGCCCGGGTAGGGGATGCCCAGCAGGCGGTGCTCAGCGCTGCAGATCTCGGGATGTTTGAGGAAGGGTTCGTCGAGGCGGCCGCCATCTGGAAACTCACGGCAGGCGAAGTGGAGCGTTTGCATTGAGCGACTCGCCTGGAGATCCTAGTTTGCGGCTGGAGATCCCTGGGGACAGGGTCGGTCCAGGCAGGGCTCACGCCCGAGTCAAGGGGCGTTTCTTGGGGATCCCCGGCCGGCGAGGATACTTGGCCGGGGTGGCTGAGACCTTCTCAATGATCACCAGGTAGCGCGTCTCGGCCACTTGTGGCAGTTCGATGGGCACCAACTGACGGACTTCGCCTCCGAGCACCGCCAGGGCGGCTCCCGCCGAAGATACCTCGGCCGGCGCGGTGTCGCCTTTGTGCGCGACCGCCCTGCCGCCGATCTTGAGGAAGGGCAGCAGGAATTCGACCAGAACCGGCAGGTTGGCCACTGCCCGCGCCAGAGCCCAATCGTAGCCTTCCCGATGGTCCGCAATGCGTGCAATCCCTTCCGCCCGCCCGTGCAGGACGGTTACTGCCTCCAACCCCAGGAGGCGCACCATATGACGGCAGAATTCGACCTTCTTGGCCACGGACTCGATGAGTGTCATCTGCAGCCGAGGACAGGCAATCTTCAGGCAAAGCCCGGGAAATCCCGCGCCGGTGCCGACATCGACCACCCGGCCGACCGGGTTTGGTCCCATCGCCTTCAGGCATGTGAGTGAATCCAGGAAATGCTTCACCTCGATCTCGGAAGGATCAGTGATCGCCGACAGGTTGAATCGGGCGTTCCAGGCCGTCAGTTCAGCCGCGTAGCGCTTGAAAGCCTCAAGTTGAGGCGGCTGGAGCTGCAGCCCGAGGAGTGATTGGGCAGTCTGCCTGAGATTCCCGTGTGCCGCTTCAGGGATGGTCAATCTGAACCCCATTGGAGTTCGAAGCAGGGCCGCATCTCGCCCACCTTCAAGCCCCGGTGATTGGTGACCGGTCTTGGGCCGAATTCTGCCAGGGCCTCGATCTCGCCATCGCTGAGGGCTCCCAGCGCCTCCAGCACCGCCAGTACGAGGAGCGGGCGTGCGCGTCGACCCAGGTCGCCGTCTGCGATCTTCAAGGCTATTCCGAGCGCAGACGCGCTGTGCGGCCCGGCATCCTGGGAAAGGGCCAGAGCTTGGTAGCCCTCCGCGCCGCCCTTAGCCAGGAGGCGCCCTGGGGTGGCTTGCATCAGGCGAGTGTCGAACGACCCCGGCCCGGAGACCATTTCTGGATAGGTCGTCATGGCTTTGAAGATCCGGCGGCAAGCCTCGGCCCGTGCAGGGGGCAATCCGGAGGGGTCCGACAACCGAGCGTAGGCCGCGGCTGCCGCCCTCAGAGGCAGGGCGAAAATGGGGGCCGAGCAACCATCGGTGCCGATCGGAATCTCGCTTGCCTCCTGGTCGGTCATCTCAGCTATGGCAGCCAGGATCCGGCGTTGCACAGGATGCTGAGGCTCAATGTAGTTTTCAAGGGGCTCGCGCAGGTGCTTGGCTGTTGCCAGCATGCCGGTGTGTTTTCCAGAGCAGTTGTGGCGGTTCGGGGTGGCTGATTCGCCTGTCATTTGCAGGCGATGGGCCGTCGGCTTATCGAACGGCGGATGTGTACCACACAGCAGATCGCCTTCGCTAACGCCAATCTTGGCTTGCATTTCGGCCACCGCCGTCATGTGCTCATCTAGGCCGCTGTGCGAGGCGCAGGCTAACGCGATTTCCCGATCCGTGAATCTGAACCGATCTGCCGCTCCGCTTTCCAGCAGGGGCAAGGCCTGGAGAGGTTTGGCCGCTGAGCGCAGATAGGTGACCGCCTCCGGCTCTCCCCACCAAGCGATGAGGCTGGCGTTTGGGTCCGCGACTGCGATAGCCCCGTAATGGACCGATTCTTCGACGGCGGCGCGCAGGATTTGCAGGAGCGGTTGGAAAAGCATTGGATCAGAGCCAAGGGTCCGAAAAGACGCAGAATGCTTCCGCGATCGGGGAGGACCTAGTCCTCGGCCGGATGCACCCGGCCATACAACCGTTTCAAGCCAGCTTCCAACCTCAGATGGGCCACCTCCCGGCGCGAGACAGGCACGTTGAAGTCCGACAGGAGCTTCTGCGCGATGGCGGCCGCAGCCTCCAGGGGCTCTTTCTTGTTCTCCATATGGCTTAGTCTGAAGGGGAGCTTGCGAACGAAACGCGCCATGGCGTTGATCGACTCGCGGTCGACGAGTCCATCCCGGGATGAAACCAGGCGGTACGAGCTGAACTGCGGTAGCCTCAGGTCGTCCAGGGCGCCAATCCAGTGGTCGACCTCGGCTTCCCCGACGAGAC
>CAYGCA010000001.1:28963-38917 GCA_964348265.1 uncultured Anaerolineaceae bacterium
GACCGGGGCGGTGCCAGAGATGAACCACCCGCTGCCCCAAGTGAATCTGCATTTCCTCGGCAAAGGAGATGTCGGGGATTGCCTTACTCACCCCGGTAATGCGTTTCAGCCGGTCGGCCTCGGCGCCGATTGGATGAGCGCTGCCCTTGAAAGTATCGGACCAGGCGCTTAAGGCCTGGCGCGTGAAGTCGTGCGCAACTCGACTTAGGTCCAGGCCGCGCGCCCCCAGCGCTCGATCCGGATGCTGATCGAGAAGGACCAGATAGCGCGGCTCACCCAACTGCGCCAGTCGTCCTAACCATTCGCGTCCATCTTCGATGCGGAGCGGGCTGTCGATGAGCATGACGAGACTATCGCTGACGATCACCCCAAGATGGACGCCAGGGTATCGGTCTTCCAGGAATATGTTTGAGGCCAATCTTTGCATCGCTGAGGCTTAGAAAGGATGCCAAGCACCTAGGGCATCTAGGTTGGGAGGGTGAAGGCGAAGGTCGAGCCCTTGCCCTCTTCGCTTTCGACCCAAATACGCCCCCCGTGGGCCTCTACTGCCAGGCGACAGAAGGCCAGGCCAAGGCCCAAACCTCTGGAATGACCCTCGCGTTGGATGCGAGCAAATTTGTCGAAAACCTTTTGCTGATCCGCCTCAGGGATTCCAAACCCCGTATCGCTCACGCTCACCCGGAGCTGACCGTTCTCTCTCTCGGCCGATATGTTGATGTTTCCGCCGGCAGGCGTGTACTTGATCGCATTTTCGAGCAAGTTGATCAGGACTCTGCGAATCATCTCCACATCCAGCTCGAGCGGGGGCAAATCGGGATCCAGATGGAAGTGGAGCATGTGGCCTTTGGCCTCAGCCACTGGATGGACCTCCTCGACGGCGTCGGTGATCAGAGCACCCACGGAGGCCTCCGCCTTGTGCAGGACGGCCTTGCCGGCCTCCAGCTGGCCGAGGTCAAGCAGAGACTCGACCAACCTTGATAGGCGGCGACTTGAGCGAAGGGCGATCGCCAAGACAGATTGCACGGTCTCGTCGTCTCCCGAAAGCGAGGCTTTCAGGACCTCAAGGCTTGATATGACGTTGCCCAGCGGCGAGCGCAGGTCGTGGAAGATCATGGAGGTCAGATCTTCTCTTAGCTCGTCGAGCTCCAGCCGTTCAGAAATGTCACTGAAGATCCACTGCAGGTAGGGCTGCCGTCCGATATCGATTCGTTTGACGTGAACCTCGATCGGAAGGGGATAGCCTTCACGATGTGTAGCCCGGCCTATGTAGGAGAGGGCCTGCCCTGGCTTCAAGCGGGCAAGGTCGGAGGCGGTTTCCGCGTCCTCGGGTACGTGCAGGCTAAAGGCGCCCTTGCCGATCAGCTGATTGTGGTCATAGCCGAGAAAAGTGACCGCACGTTGGTTGGCATCCGTGATGTGACCGCTTGGATCGGTGATCAAGATCGGGTTGAAGCTGCTATCAAACAGCCCGGCGTAGCGCTGCCTGGCGGCCTTCGTGTCGGCGAAGAGTTGGGCATGCGCAATGGCTGTGCCTGCAAGGCCCGCGATTCCCAGAAGCAGCTCAACGAGTTCGGGAGTGAATTCGCCCGATTTAGGATTAATGGCTTCCAGGACTCCGATGGTTTCCTCCTGAACCCGAATAGGCACGCAAGCCAGGACCCGGGTCTCGAAGCCCGTCAGCTCATCCACTCCGGTGTGGAAGCGCGGGTCGTCCTGGACGTTCGGCACCACGGCATGCTCGCCCGTCTCAGCCACCCAGCCGGCAATCCCTTTGCCGATTGGAAGGCGATATCCGATGACCTCGGAGGCGCCTTCTCCGCTGGCAACCTTGAACTCCAGACAATCCGCCTCCACGTCAATCAGGGCCAAGGAGGCGGCCTCGACGTCAAGTGTGTGCATCGTCTGTGAGAGGATGCGTTGAAGCACTTCATCAAGATCCAGGCTGGCTGTGACCACCCGGGACGACTCGGCCAGCGAGACCATAGCTTCGAGCTTTCGCTGGCTGTCGGCGAACAACTGGGCATTGGCGACGGCCGTAGCGGCATGATCGGCAAAGCTGGACACTACATCTACCTCGGCGGGTCCGTAGGCTCCGATCTTATGGCTATCAACGTTCAGAACGCCAACCACGCGATCACGGACAATCATTGGCGCTCCGATCCAGCCGTGGATCTCGGCCGATCCTGGGAGCTCGTGATCCTTCACCCAACCAGGTTCATTCTGGACATCCTCGACCAACAGCGGAGTTCCCGTGTTAAGGATCGTGGAGCCCAACATCGTCGACTCGACCGGCAGCGTAAGTCCGACGACAGCCTCGTTGTCCTCGAAGCCTCTGGCGGCCACCAAGTGCAGGTGGTCATCCTCCAGCAGGAAGATGCTGGCGCTGTCATAGCCTACGACTCGCTCAAGCTGGCTCAGCACCTCGGAGAAGACGAGCGGCGGCTCCAGCGTCGAACTGATCGTGCGGGCGATTTCCTGCAGCGTCAATGCAAATCTTCGTCGTTCCTGCTCGGCGGTGAAGAGACGCGCGTTTTCGACGGCGAAGCTGGCCTGGTCGGCGATGACCTTCAGCAGGGTGAGGTCGTCCTTGCTGTAGTGATCGACTTCTGGGTGGACCAGAGTGAGGACGCCCACGACGCGCTCTCGGGCGACAAGCGGGGCGCTGATCGCCGACCGCGATTCGGAATCTCGGTCGGGTTTGCTCGGCCGCCGGAGCCAGCGCGGATCCTGGCTAGTGTTCCCCACCAGAACCGCGCTCCGGTTTGAAACCACCCATCCGGCCAAGCCGCGCTCAAAGGTATAGGCCAGTTGCTCAGCGCTGTGATCGTGAACCTTGCCACCGTAAGCTAGGGCTCCCTCTGTGACCTTTTGGTTCTCATCGAGCACCAGGATACTGCCAGAAGCTGCGCCCACCACTTCCATCGTCAGCTGGAGGACGCGTTGAAGCAGTTCTCGCAAATCGAGCTTCGAGGTGAGTTCTCGGCTGATCGCATACAGCAGCTCGAGTGAAGTCCGAGACCGCTCAGCAGGAGGGGTTTCCTTGGTCAGTGGTTTGGTGGTCATGACAGGTACTTTAATCCAGTTCCAGTATTGAAGAGGACCACGCTTTCCTCGGGCCCAACCCAACCTAAATCCACCAACCTGGACAGGCCGGCGAGCGTGGCGGCCCCTTCTGGACAGGCCAGCACGCCCTCGAGGTGACTCATTTCCGATTCGGCCCGGCGGATCTCGTCGTCGCTCACGGCAACGGCCGTACCGCGGCTCTCACGCAAACACCTCAGGATCAGCCGGTCGGCGTAGGGTTTCGGGACCCTCAAGCCGGAGGCATACGTTTGGGCGTCCGGCCATTTTTCAGCCCGCTCATGGCCGACCTCCCAGGCGCGCACAATCGGCGCGCAGCCGGCCGATTGGACGCTCACCATACGCGGCCTCCGCCCGTTGATCCAGCCTAGCTCTGCCAGTTCCTCAAAAGCTTTCCACATTCCCAGCAGGCCGGTTCCACCCCCGGTTGGATAGATGATAACGTCGGGCAGCTCCCAGTGAAAGGCCTCGCCGATCTCGAGGCCCATCGTTTTCTTGCCCTCGAGCCTGTAGGGCTCTTTGAGGGTTGAAACATTGAACCATCCATGCCTTCGGGCCTCCTGCGCCGCCAGCTGCCCGGCCAGGTCGATCAATCCATCGACCAGCTGCAGGTCCGCCCCGGCGGCCCTCACTTCTGCCTGGTTAACCAGCGGAGCATCGACTGGCATGATGACATGGGCCGAAAGCCCGGCCCGGGCGGCATAGGCCGCGAGGGCGCCGCCCGCGTTGCCGGCTGTGGGTACGACGAACTGCCTTGCCCCCAGTTCGGCCGCCCGCGAGACGGCCAAGGACATGCCCCGAGCCTTAAAGGTCCCCGTTGGGTTGGCTCCTTCATCCTTAATGTAGACCGACTTCAAGTTGAGCTTCGCTGCCAGCCTTTCTGCGAGCAGAAGGGGCGTGTCTCCCTCGCCCAGGCTGTAGCGAAAGCCCGGATCGCGCACCGGCAGGAGCTCGGCCCAGCGCCATAGTCCGGCGGGACGCTCCGCGATCTCCGAGCGGTCCAGTCTCTCGGCAAGACGCGCCAAGTCGTAGCGGGCCAGAAGCGGCGAGTCGCAGGCGAGACAGATCGTCTGCAAGTCTTCCGCTTCATGAGCCTGCTCGCATTCGGGGCACTCCAGACTGATGAGGCCGCTCATGGCAGGCAGTATAGCATAGCCGGAATCTTGACAACACTTTACATAACGGTGATAGCCGCGCTTACCACTTGCCTCTCTGGCCCGCGTCCTCGTTCGTGAAGATCCAGCCGACGATTTCGCCGATGTCGAGGCTTTCGTTCTCGTCCCAGGCCCGATTGCTGGGGTAAGCGCGGTCCAGGCGAGAACTGGTGTCCCCGTCATGCACGGTCTGGATGTAGGTTTTCAGATCTTGCAGGCGTTCTTGCCAGCGTTTGATGTTGGCCGGTGTCAGATCGACCCAGCCGTTTTCAGCGTCCGAAGACTTGATGGTCGGACCGCGCAGCAGGCGTTCACCATCTGGCAGAAGGATCGGAATTCCAATCGAAAGGATTTGCCGACGCAAAGGCGGGTCGTCGGCAATCTGTGAGAAGAAATCCGCCGCCAGATCATCTGCGTCTCGATGTATGGCGGCGGTCAGGGAGCGACATACCCGCTTGAAGAAGTAAGCTTCAAACAAGAGCTTCGAAAGCCGCGGTGGGCCGAGCAACTCAAAGGCTACCGAGTCGGCTTTGTGCTCCGCCTCCAGACGATGCAGGCGATTGAGGGCTACCTCGCGCATATAGCCAGCCCGGTAGGACGGCCCCATCACGGAGCTGTCTAGGGCGGCTATGATGTCTCGACCGGTATTTTGGCCGCAGATTTCAGCCACGACGTTATGGGCGATTTCCTCGGGCGTGACGAAGCCCATCTGTCCCATCGTGGTAAGGGCGGTGAATTCCCCGGTGGAGAAAAGGCCGTTCTCGCCCGTGTCAATGTAGACGGATTCGAGAACCTCCCCGGTCGAATGACCAAACTCCCCAACTGGTTCCAGCGTTGAGCTGTCGGCTAGCCAGTAGGCCTCCTCGGGGGGGCAGTCATAGAGGGGGAAGTCGCGCCCGCCGGCCCGGATTGGTCCATAGGCGATCTCTTTCCAGGCGATGCCGGCCGTTGGTTTGATCTCCTTCACGACAGTCGGTCCGCCGGGCGTTCGCGCCAGGAGGAAGATCAGCATAGTCTGGGCGCCGGCGACGGCAGATTTCGAAAGCAAGACGCGCGAGGGTCGCTCCTCGCCGTGGGTGTAGGGGATGTTGAACCCCATGCCACCCGTGCCGCTTGTGCCCACTTTGACGTACGCTTGGGTGCCGGCTGCCAACATGGCTTCGTAAAGGATCTGCATGTGGCGCACCAGTTGTGGCACGTACAGCGAATTCAGCAGGCGCTCGATCTCCTGCGGCCAGTCCGTCTCTTCACTCGCCTCGATCCGGGCCTGCAGGCGGTGGGCGTTTTCGAAGATATCCTGATATGCCACCGCCGTGGCTGTGCTGACGCAGTCCACGACGATGTCCGCTGGCCAACCTCCCAGATCGGTGGCCGTGCCCAGGATTAGCTGGTAGAGCAGGGAGGACTGCAGGATGTCCTCATCCAATTCCTCAAGGATGTCGGCCACAAGCCGTCGTCGCTTCCGGGTGTCCGCTAGGACGGTGACCCTGGGATGCTCCTTGCCCTGCGCTGCTTGCCATTCCGCCCGCAGTAGTATGTCGCCCCAAGCAGGGAGGATTCTGGTAAGGGAGTCCGGCCATCCCTGCCGCAACCGCCCTACAGCCGCCTCCGATTGCTCCCGCCGCAGCGAGGCCACCACGAGCCGGGATGGTTCGTGTTTGAGCAGCTCCCGGCAGACCGCCGAACCCACTAGGCCGTAGCCTCCAAGCACCAAGGCATTCTTCCCTTGGATATTCAACTGTGAAGCCTCCCTTCTATCTCGAACAATCCAGGAAGGGCACTTCCGAGGATACTCCACATTCGCTTCTCGGGAAAGAAAAGGCGCCGGCTGTGCGGCGCCTCCGTGGATTCCAGACCTCACGCCAAGACGTCTTTAGGATTTCAGTTCCTCCCTGAGCAAGAAGGAGAGAACTGCGCTCACGATTCCGACCAGCAAGCCACCCCATAAGGCGGGCAGGAATCCACTCACAGTAAAGCCGATATCGAAGAACTGTCCGATCCAGCCTGTCAGCCAGAAGAGGGCAGCGTTGATCACCAGCGTAAAAAGGCCCAGCGTGAGCAAGATCAGGGGACAGGTGAGCAACTTAATGAGCGGGCGGATCAGCATGTTCACGAGGCTGAACACGAGCGCCAGACCGAGGATGGCCGGAATGCTCGTGTTCTGCGCCTGGATTCCGCTGATCCAACCGGGAACCACTGCCAGGTAGAGCGCCAGGGCGTTAATGGCCCAGCGCAAGATCAATCTTCGCATGCCTCCCTCCAATCAACTTCATAGCCTCCATTCTCATTTGCGGTCCCGGCTGGCCCCTGAGTGGCCAAAGAGACCGCTTTCGGCCTTCGGCTCAATCCCTCGCCACCACTCAGGTGTGCTCCCCGCCCAGGCCGCGATCCACCTCCAGTCTCATCCAGGTAAGGGTGTGCTCTGGGCGGAAATCCAGCTCACGAAGGGTGTTTTCAGCGACCCCTGCCGGCAGTTCGAGGCTGAACCTGACCCGTGCCGGCCGAAGCTCAGACAACGCCACCCTGAGCATGGGCCCTTCAACCCGTTCGTTGGCCTCGGGCTCGGCGTTCAGAATCAATCGCCACCCTGGACGATCCAGGTTCAAGCGCGCCGTCAGGCTTGCGACTAGCCGGCCACCTTCGCGCCAGAGCCAGTGCCTGGTTGGGCTAAGCGTGAGTATCCGCCCCAGGCTCAAGGGGTTGAACAGGTCGGGTGAGCTCGGATAGGGCCAAAGAACACCCTCAGGATGAAGCCGATGTGCCTGCGCCCATTGCTGGCGCCACTCTCCGCTGCGGCGGGGGCGAATCCTCTGGTCATGCACCGGCGGCTGTAATCGGTGTGGCGTGAAGCGAGTCCAGCTGGTCCGAGTTGTGAGCGCTTGGAAGCCCTCCGAGGCGTAAAGGGTCTGTGCTCCACTGTTGTTGCTTTTGACCTGCAGCACGATAGTGTCGCCGTTGACGGCTTTGACCCAATCAATGCAGGCTTTCACCAGGCCCCGGGCGATACCGCGGCGTCGGTAGGCAGGGTGGACGGCCACGTTGGCAAGCACCCAGCGCTCCGGATGGCCGTGGACGGCAAGCAGGCTGGCATTGCCGACCACTCGCCCGGCTTCCTCCCAGACGAAGCCTTTGGGGTATGCAGCCGGCGGAAGGAACAGGTGGCCGAACAGCCAGCCGAGCAGGCCCGCCTGTCCCGCAGAGCGCATATTGCGCACCAGCCGTCGACTGGCTGAATCGAGTTCTCCGGTGAACGCCAGGTCGAGCAGGTCGGCGATAGCCCTCATGTCTCGGCGCGTATGAACCGGTCGTATGCCCCCCAATCTGGCCGGTTGGGTGCCAAGTAGAGCAGCCGTCACGAAGCGGGCTCCGACCGAAGCCGAGATGCTGGACCTCGACTTCGCGTGGCGCGTCGTGAAGGCCGTCAAGAGCAACGCCATCGTTTACGCGCGGGACCGGGCCACCCTTGGCATCGGTGCGGGCCAGATGAGTCGCATCGATCCCTGAGCACTGATTCTTCCTCTGGCCAAGCCACCAAGGATCTGGACCCGTTCTCGCTCACTTGGACACGACGCTTCTGGTCCTGCTTGGAAGCCCACCTTTTTGGATGATGGTTTTCAGGCGCGGCCGGTGCGTGGGACAGGACATCCCCAACTCGCGCTCCCTCAGATTAAGCTTGCCCTCACTGGGTATGAAGGTCTCAACAAACGCCAGCTATTCCGGTGAGAGGCGTCCTGGGCGGCCTCGCTCAGAGTGACCCTTGATCCTGGTGCTATAGCCGCCGCAGTCCAGACGAGTTGTGATCCATCCCTCTTTGCAGACTGGACGGGTTGTAAGGATGGAGTTCATCATTAGACGATCAATTGGTCTGGGAAGAGGATGGACATTTCCTAAAGATCGCGGCAAGATCATAGCACACTTACCCAATATATCAAAAGCCTGTCCAGATTTGTATAGGTCTAGCTTCAGTTCTTCAATTTTGCAGGCGCGCGTTTCAGTTCCTGGTCAGGAAGGCCGCGCGCCTTGGTCGCGCCAGTGGGGCTTTGATAGAATAGGGCGAACGCCTCCTGGCCTGTCTCATAGGAGGAAGCAATGGCTCACCTTTTCATCCCCGGTCCTACCGACGTAAACCCCGAGATCCTGGCGGCCCAAGCGAGGCCGATGGTTGGTCACCGTAGCCGGGAGTTTAGGGAGCTATTCCGCCGTATTCAGGGAAAACTGCGCCAGGCTCTGATGACGGAACATCGAGTGTATGTGACCGCCTCCTCTGGCAGCGGCTTGCAGGAGGCGGCGGTGCGCAACTGCGTCGCAAAGCGCTTGCTGGTCTGCGTCTGCGGGGCTTTTGGCCAGCGCTGGTTTGAGGTCGCCGTTGGGAATGGTATACCGGCTGATCGAATCGAGGCCGAATTCGGGCAGCCAAACACCCCCGAGCAGGTCGAGGTCGCGCTGGGAGAGGGTGATTACGACGCGCTCGCGATCGTCCACAATGAGACCTCCACTGGCGTCGAAAACCCTGTGGCGGAAATTGCCGCCCGGGCGCGCGGGCTGCAACCTGATTTGTTGATCCTGGTCGACGCCGTCTCCAGTGCTGGGGGCGTGGCGATCGAGACCGATGTCTGGGGGCTGGACGTGCTCCTGACATCGTCTCAGAAGTGTTTGGCCCTGCCGCCCGGTCTGGCTTTCGCGGCCGTGAGTGATCGGGCGCTCGCAAAGGCTAGGGCAGTTCCCCACCGCGGCTGGTACTTTGACTTCCTGCTTCTTGAAAAGTACCTGGTCGAAAAGGCCAGCACGCCTGCCACGCCCGCAGTAAGTCTGCTTTATGCGCTTGATGCCCAGCTTGACCGTATCCTGGCCGAGGGTCTGGAGGCCAGGTTTTGGAGGCACGCTCAGATGGCTGGAAGGGTCCAGGAGTGGGGAGCCTCTCACTTCGACCTCTTCGCCGCCGAGGGATTCCGTTCGAAAACTGTGACCACCCTGCGCAATACGTTGAATCTCGATATCGGCGCTCTGAACGAGTTCCTGAAGGGGCAAGACATGGTCATCGCCAGCGGCTATGGATCGCTCAAAGGAAACACGTTTCGCATCGGGCACATGGGCGAGATTCAGATCGACGACATAGATCGCCTGCTCGAGACCATCGACGATTTTATGGCCTAGGACTCACCGCTTACCCTTGTCAACGCACGGAAAAGAGATGACAGAGGCCAAGTCCGGGACGCGAACCCCGCTTGGCGCGCCGGAAGCGGAGCGCCTTGTGAACCTGTTCCCGCTACTTGCATACGGCTTGGCGCTCTTGTTGCGCTTGATTCCAGTCATCATGTCTAGAGATTTGGGAATCGCGTTGGATGACATGTTTCAGTACGATATGCTCGCACGAAGCCTGGCGAGCGGGAATGGGTTTCGCTGGTATGCTCCCCCCGATCTGTCGATGATGCTCGAGGCCCTCGAGCGGTACGTTGGCGTGGATGTCAGCCAGATCCCGATCCCGGATGATCCGCGCGGCATGAGGACGAGCTTCCGTGCGCCGCTGTATCCGCTGTTCTTGGCTGCGGTCTATAGCCTTGCGGGCCTCCAGGTTCGGTTCTTTGCCGTGCGCTTGGCTCAGGCATTCGTGATGGCAAGCCTCGCTCCCTTGAGCTACTTTCTTGCCCTCCGACTGGAGGCTGAGGAACGCTGGGCTCGCTTGGCGTGGGCAACATCGGCGCCGAGGTGTTTCGGCTCG
>CAYGCA010000001.1:38959-43364 GCA_964348265.1 uncultured Anaerolineaceae bacterium
TGCCCTGGCTACGGAGAACCTGTTCTTGCCCCTATTGGCCGCCGGCACGCTATCTCTGTCGAAGGCTGTCGAGACTGGAAGGGATCGTCACTTCCTCCTTGCGGCCCTCCTCCTAGGGCTTGCCAGCCTGACGCGCTCAGTGATCGTTGGCTTCCCCTTGCTGGTCTGCTTCTGGCTCTGGTGGCGTTCCCAACGGCGAGGGGCTTTGATCGTATTTGCAGTGCTGGTGCTAGTGCTTGGCCCGTGGAGCGTGCGCAACAGCCTGCTTCACGGTAAGCCCACCTTTGTCGAGACCAGCCTGGGATACAATCTCTACCTGGGCTACCATCCAGAGGGAGACGGGAGCTTCCTGTTTGGTCCCTCGCTTGATCTAGTGACGATTCTGGATGACGTTGAGCGCGATGCCGTTGGTCGAGAACTTGCCCTGAGCTTTATCCGCAGGGATCCAGGTCGAGTTCCCGGACTGATGATTCGCAAGCTCGGCCACCTGTGGGGTCTGGAGGACCGGGCGTTCGCCTTCTTTTACAGCAACGGTCTCATCGGCCGGCTGCCGACCTGGACCGTGGTGGCGGCCTTTGTTGTGATGGTCCTGCCACTGGTCTTGGTGCTGCCTCTTTCGGTCCTGGGCTGGTCGTCGGGGCTGTTCTCAAGCAGGACCTCGGGATGGATCCGAACCTGGTGGCTGCTCACGCTACTGTTCCTATGGTACATTGGAATTCATATGCTTGTTATGGCGGAAGAGCGATTCCATTTGGCCCTAGTGCCTATGTTGGCGGCCCTTCTAGCGCGCGGCTTGACGGACTGGGCCAGCCTGCGGAAGGGCTTACTGCTTGGCCGGCCTAGAGCTGTGCGCCTTGCGGCGATTGTGGCCCTCCTGTCGCTGCTGGCGTTCGCCAATTGGGGATTCGAACTTGCTGGGAACGCTGACCGATTGGCGCTGCTCTTTGGTCCCCAGGGTTCGACAGCCAATTTCCATTATTGACCCTTGAGGAGATCGTAGTGGAGACGACCCCGACCGGGGAGCGATCGACGCTGAATTTGTTCGGCCTGCAGCTCGACCTGCGGCTGTCGGTGATCGTCATCGCCAGCACGCTCCTGCTGATGCTGGATTACTATCACCGTTTCCTGCCTGCCCAAACGGCAGCCGAGGTAGTGCGCGCCAAAGCGGTCGAGCGCATCGTCTTCTATTTGGTGATTCCACTGCTCATTATCGTCCTTGTCTTCCGGGACCGTCCTTCTGAGTATGGCTTTGCTTTGGGTAACTGGCGTCAAGGTCTCAAATGGACCGTGCTCGTGATCGTCCCGGCTATCCCTGTCCTGTATCTGGCTGGCCGTACGCCGGCCATGACCGAATACTATGCTCGCATCGAGCGCGGTCCGATCGAGGTTCTGCTCACCGCGGGCCTGGATCTGGTGGGGTGGGAGTTTCTCTTCAGAGGCTTCATTCTCTTTGGATTGCTTCAGGCCATCGGACCCAGTGCGATCGTGCTTCAAGCGGTACCCTTTGCGCTGGCCCACTTGGGCAAACCTGAACTGGAGACAATGAGCACGATCTTCGGCGGCATCCTTTTCGGTTGGGTGGCCTGGCGCGGCCGGTCCTTCGTGTACCCCTTTCTTCTCCACTGGTTCATCAACACCTTCGTCATCCTCGTGGCGCTGAGCAACGCCGGCTAGCCGAGTGCCTCTATATGGTGGAGAGCCTTCAACTCACCCTGCAGGGGATGGCCTACGGCGGCGAGGCCTTCGGGCGTGATGCTGAGGGGCGAATGATCTTTGTGCCCTTCGCGCTTCCTGGCGAGCGGGTCAGCGTGGAGCTAGTTAAGTCTCATCGGCGGTGGGCGCGCGGCCGGCTGGAGCGCGTCCTTGAGCCCGCACCGGAGCGTATCCACGCGCCCCGCTGCCGCCACTTCAGGCACTGCGGTGGTTGCCATTATCAGCATATGCCCTACGAGGCCCAACTGAAAGCCAAGGCGGACATCGTGCGCGACCAGCTGCGCCGGATTGGTGGCTTTGAGAACCCCCCAGTGGAAGCTACGGTGCCCTCACCCTCGCCTTGGAACTACCGCAACAACCTCAGGTTCTCGCTTACGCTCGCGGGGGAACTCGGCTTCGTGACCGCCGATGGGGCGGACATCTTCGCTGTGGAAGAGTGTCATTTGCCGGAGCAGGCGCTGGCTGAACTCTGGCCACAGCTTGATCTGGACGCGATTCCTGGTTTGAAGCAAGTTTCGGTTCGCGTCGGCGTTGAGGGCGAGCGGATGATTGTCCTACATGCCGAACGGGATCCCGAGGTCGAGCTGTCCATCGATCTTCCGGCTTCCGTAGTCTGGCAGGGTCCGGGCGGGGTGGCGGTTCTCGCGGGCAGTGACCATTTTGTGATTGAAGCTCTGGGCCGGCCATTTCGAGTTTCCGCTTGGTCCTTCTTTCAGGTTCACACAAATCTGGTTGAGGAGCTTGTGAAGCGCACAGTGGAAGCGGTCCATCTTCAGCCAGGAGATGTCGTCTTTGACCTCTACGCCGGCGTGGGCACGTTTAGTGCCTCTCTTGCCGAGAGGCAAGCGCAGGTTATCGCGATCGAGGCATCCCCTTCGGCCTGCGCTGACTTTGAAGTGAACCTGGACGAATTCGAAACCGTAAGCCTCTACCAGGCGCCGGTCGAACTCGGCCTGCCGGCCATCGAGGACCATCCCGATGCCGTGATCGTGGATCCCCCGCGATCGGGCTTGGGCAAACTTGTCACCAGCGCCCTCCTGGACCGGGCGCCGCCGCAGCTTGTCTACGTTTCCTGTGATCCGGCTACACTTGCCCGGGATGGCAGACACTTGGAAGAGGGAGGCTATCGGCTGGAGTCAGTGACCCCCATCGATCTTTTTCCGCAAACTTACCATATCGAGACGATTTCGGTCTGGAGAAGGTGAGGCTCAATCGTTCAGGTGAGCGCTCTTAGGGCATCGCCTCGCCGTCGGGGTTCGCTCGTTTGTGGCCTCCATAACTACAGCGCCATTGCCTCAGTGCAGAGTCGCGCTACAATCGGGGACATGAGTGTACCTTACGGACCAATCCTGGTCGTTGAAGATGTCGCCAATATTCGTGAATTGCTCGAGGTCACTCTAAAGTTCAAAGGCTACCCGGTGGTCACTGCGCGCAACGGGGACGAGGCCTTGGAGTGCATAGCCAATGAGCGGCCAGCGCTGATCATCACCGATATCCTTATGCCGAAGCTCGACGGTTTCGCCTTGGCGTACAAGGTCCGCAGTGATCCACGGACCCGGCGCATCCCGATCCTCTTCGTGTCGGCAACCTATGTCAGCCTGGAGGACAAGACCTTCGCCCACCGTCTTGGTGCCGTTGCGTTCCTTGAGAAGCCGGTCGATACGGAAGAACTGCTGCTCACCGTGGCCGAGATACTCACAATGGGGGGAGGCCAGAGGCCCAAGCCGCTGGGAGATGCCGACTTCCTGCGCTGCCACCAGGAGCGTCTTGAGGAAAAGCTCAAACACAAGGACCATCAGATCATTCGAGCCGAACGCCTGCTGGAAAAGGTTCCGGAAGAGCAGCTCCCAGCTCTCCAGGCGGTGCTGGACGAGGCCATCAGCCAGCGCAAGGAAATTAAAGCCGAGTTGGGGGTGATCCGCGCCGCGCTGGATGAGAAAGCGTCACGCTAGCAATGTTGGAGGAGCGCCTGGAGTTTGCCCAAGAACTTGCGCGCTTCGCCGGCGCGCTTCTGCGCGAGGGCTATGGTCAGCCGGTCGAGGTGGATCACAAGGAGAGCGTCACCGATCTCGTCACCGAATTCGACTTACGGGCCGAAGAGTTGCTGCTGGAAAACATCGGTAAGACCTATCCCCAGGATGCCGTGGTCGGAGAAGAGGGCGGCCGGCGGGGGGAAGGCGACTTCACTTGGCTTCTCGATCCTCTCGATGGGACGACCAACTTCGCCCATGGCATCCCGTTTTTCAGCGTCTCGCTTGCATGTGTGAAGGACGGCGAGCCACTGCTCGGCGTAATCTACGACCCGATGCGCGACGAGCTCTTCCGCGCCTTGTCTGGCGGTGGGGCCTGGCTCGGAGAGCAACGCCTCCGGGTCTCTGAGATACGCGACCTGGATAGCAGCGTCTTGGCGACGGGTTTCCCTTACGATCTTCGCACCAACCCGGACAATAACCTCGAGCACTTCAAGGAGCTTTCCGTACTGGTTCAAGCCATCCGCCGCCTTGGATCGGCGGCCCTCGATCTGGCCTACGTGGCCAGCGGTCGTCTTGACGGCTATTGGGAGCTTCGCTCCAAGCCCTGGGACTGGGCTGCCGGCCACCTACTTGTGGTGGAGGCGGGTGGACGGGTGACGCGGCTCGACGGCGGGTCCAATATCTACGCCGCGCCCCTGTCGATCTTGGCCACAAACGGC
>CAYGCA010000001.1:43374-49008 GCA_964348265.1 uncultured Anaerolineaceae bacterium
CCTCGTCGGTCCGATCGTCCCCGGCCACCAGCACGAAATCGAAGGTGCCCAGGCGCCTCAGGACGGTCCGGTACGCGGAGCCCTTGTCGATCTTGGCCACGAACGGCCGCATCCATGCCAGAATGCTCCAGGAGCTCGGTCGGGCTCCCCGGCCGACAGAATGAGGGCCCCCCCAGCCTCCCTGCGGGCCCCTGGGTGGAGCCGGATAGCTAGACTCTATCCCGATCCGAGGCGGGGATCCGCCGCAAATGTTGTTCGTAGTCCTGAAGGTTGACGCGTGAGGTCAAGTCGAGGCTCAAAGGCGTCACGCTGACTTTGCGTTCCACCCGAAGTGCGTGTGCATCCGAGCCGACCTCGAACTCGGTCACATCCATTGTCATATCGTAATCGGTCGTTCCGGGCTCATCCAGTCGGCTTCGCTTGGGCATGATGGGCTCATAATACTTGGCTCGGGAAAGATGAGTGATCTTCCAGCCAGTCTCACGTGTCGCACTGGAGGGCACATCGATCTTGAGCACGTCAACGTCGCCGACTCTCTCTCCGTGGAGTAGCAGTTGAGCGAAGTATTGGCCGAAGTAGGCTGCAACCGAGAAATCGATCTCCTGCGAGTAGGACAGATGGTGTTCACGCCCTGTCTCAAGCGACAAAGCCATACTCGGCACACCCAGGGCGGCGCCCTCGAGCGCAGCGCCGACCGTTCCAGAAATTGTGATACTAGTGCTTACGTTCTCCCCGTAGTTGATCCCAGCGACAATCAGATCAGGCGGACGGGGCATAAGCTCCAAGGCTCCATGCTGAACCGCTTGGGCCGGCGTACCCCCCACGGCGTACACCTTCCAGGTCTGGCCTAGCAGGGTCACACGTTCCTCGCGCAGTATCCCGTCTGAATCTGGTGGCATGCTGCGACCGGTCCCCGAGGCCTGCTCGCGCGGTGCGGCAACCGTCACGAAACCTAGGTTCGACAGCGCCTCGGCTGCCGCCCACAGGCCAGGAGATCGGATCCCGTCATCGTTCGTAAGCAGTATCCGGATGTCTTGCTTAGGGTCTGACACCTAGGATTCACCTCTGGAAAACTCGCGCCGAATCATACCATAGGCCAGACTCAGCCCCGCGGAAGGATGACTCTGTGAGCCTTCGGCATCAGTCGTGGCGGAGATCCAACTCGATCAGAACACACACTGCGACGACTCTCTTCAGCCTCGACTGCTCCGCCTTTGCCACGTGCGGTTGGCTGGAGCGTCCCAACCCGGCAGGGAGCCAGGTTTACTTTTCCCGCTCTTCGCCTCCTTGTGACTCGGTTCTGAGTTGCCTGAAATAGGCGTCCAGCAGTTTTTGACGCTGCTCGGCCAACCGGTGGGCTTCCGGTGTGAACAAACGCTCCCGAACACGCCTAAGCTTGAAGAGATACTCGTGGTAGGTGCTATGCGGTTCACCGGTCTCGGGTTTTCCTGACTTGAGGAAGGCCTGAGAGGGTTCAGCGTACACCGGTTGCCCGGCTTGCAAGGCGTAGCCGATCGTGCGCGCAATGCCAAAGGCCCCCAGGACGTCCAGCTTGTCGGCATCAAAAAGGATGCGCGCCTCCAGGCTTGCGGGACGCTCCTTCCCGCGGAAGCGGTGGGCCCGGATGCAATGTTCCACGGCTTGAATACGTTCCTCTGTCCAACCTTCAGCCTCAAGCACCTGCCGGGCGAATTCCGCCGAAGCTTCTTCATGGGTTGAACGCTCGCCGGCCTCTCCTCTCGCTGGTACCGCCCCGGCAGCGTCGTGCAGCAAGGCCGCGGCGCGCAGGATCTCAAGGTCTGCCTGATGCGCCCGCCCAATTCGCTCGGCCATGCCCATCACCCGTAGCACGTGGTCGAAGCCATGTACCGGATCAGATTCCTGATACCACGCTTGCGCTTGTTCAGTTGTCGGCATGAGGCTCTCCCGAGGCAGCTGCAGGGCTGGTCAGATCGGCCGCGGTCGCCGGGCGCGGCTTGCCGGTGAGACGCTGAAGTGCAGTGCGAAATGCAGGCCAAGCGAATAAGGTCTCTGCCGCTGGGCCCTGAGCGACGGTGCGGCCGGCCTCCAGAATCATGACGCTATCCGCGTGGGCAGCTACAAACTCGACATCGTGGGTCGCGAGCACGATTGTGGCTCCTTCGGTGCGAAAAGCATTCAGGAGGCCTCCCAAGCCTGCCTGTGCAAGTGGATCCATCCCCAGAGTCGGCTCATCGAGCAGAATGACGCTGGGTCGAGTGACCAGGACCGCGGCTAGGGCAGCCCGCTGGCGTTGACCTGAGGATAGGTCGCGCGGGTAACGGTGAGCGACCTCCGAAAGATGGAACCGGGCAAGAAGACGATCGGGCTCAATCGGCGGATCCGTCTCCAACCTGTGGTTGCGCAGTGTGAAGAGCAGCTCTTCACGGACGGTGGGAGCGAAGAGGAGCGTGGCCGGCCACTGGGGGACGTAAGCCATGCGCTGGCCAAGTTCAGAGACGGAATGCCCCAGGATCGAGGCTCCGTCCAACTGTACCTTTCCAGCCTGGGGTGGCAGGAGCCCCATCAGGCAGCGCAGGAGAGTCGTCTTGCCTGAGCCATTGGGCCCTACAATGCCCACAACTTCGCCGGGGCGGGCCGCGATCTCAGCCTCCCTTAACGCCTGCACCCCGTCGTAGGCGTAGCGGATACCGGATGCCGCCAAGCGAGGCTTTCCGCTGGGCCGCCGGTACCCTACCAGGTTTCGATCCGCGGTTCCGAGCGCCCGATCGCGAAGAGATCGAAGCCCGTCCTCATTCACAGGCGGCGGAAGGCCAAGGCGATGGGCGGCCTGCCAGAGGGGAGGCGCAAACGGCGTTGGAGGCAAGGCCTCCCGAGGCGAGTCGGCCTCCACACAGCGCCCGTCGCCTGGGAAGTGCATCAGGCGGCTCGCAGGACCCAAAAGACGCCCCAGCCGGTGCTCAGCAATCAAAGCTGTTAGACCAAAGCCATGACAGAGCTCT
This sequence comes from uncultured Anaerolineaceae bacterium, assembly GCA_964348265.1. Taxonomy (GTDB): domain Bacteria; phylum Chloroflexota; class Anaerolineae; order Anaerolineales; family E44-bin32; genus JBFJVD01. Next base: position 46,356 of record CAYGCA010000001.1, read on the forward strand.
ATCGTCCAATCCAGCACCTCCGCTGCCGCCGCAGCGTCGAGCTGTGAAGCGGGTTCGTCGAGAAGCAGTATCGAAGGTCGGCGACCCAAGGCGACAGCCACTGCCACTCGCTGCTGTTCGCCTCCCGAGAGCTTTTCAAGAGGCCGGTGAAGTAGGGGACCTAGTTCGAGTCGCTCGGCGATGTTCGTCATCCGCAGGCGGATCTCTCTGGCCGGCAGGCCCGCCACCTCCAAGCTGAAGGCGAGCTCATCGGCCACGGAACCGGTGACGAAGCGGCCTAAAGGCTCCTGAAAAACGGTTCCTACGTGTTCCGCGAGCTCTAGGGGGGAGGCGTGACGGGTGTCCATCCCCCCCACCTTCACCCGACCGCCGAAGCGGCCGCCAAAGAAGTGCGGCACCAACCCGTTGATGGTTCGCAGCAGCGTCGATTTACCGGATCCGGAGCGACCCACCAGCAGGACTCTCTCCCCGTGATTCGCAGTGACATTGACGTCGCATAGAGCGGCTGGGCCGTCTTGTGGATAGTGGTAGGTCAGATCCCTGACCTCAATCATGGGTCCTAATCCAGGCGGGCGCACTCAAGAGCAGAACCGCGAGCCCCAGAGGCCATTGGAAGGAGGGCCAAGTCGCTCGCGGGTAGGGGAGGTAGGTCAGGCTGAGCGGGGCATTCAGTACGAGAAAGGCGAACAGGGCCAGGACGCCCAGCGAGAGACCAGCAACGACACTATCACTTCTTCGCCAGACCTCGGGGCTGTAGCGATTGGCTCGGTGGCCCGTCCGCAGCCAGATTCCCAGGGCCGCTGAACCGACGAGGGTCAGGCCAAGCGCCAATCGGTTGGCCCCCGGGAGGGCGGCCCAGAGGATGGCGCCGGCCGCCAGGCTCACCCATCCCAGCGAGGCCAGCCTGCGCCGTCCGTCAGTGAGGCCTTCTCGCCCCCAGCCTCGGGCGACCAACCCTTCCGCCAGCGAAAGAGCGCTTTCAAGGCTGAGTACAACCAGCGGCGTCACGAGACCGGGCAGGTCCCGCCAACCGTGGGGTTGGTAGCCGCGCACCTGCTGGGCTTCTCGCAGGTTGCCGAATGCGCGCCTGGCTCGGGGGACGAAGGTCATCGCTATGGAGGCGGTGATTCCCGCCGGGTACAGGCCTGGAGGTGTACGCCGAAGCAAATCGGCGGGTGCAACGGCTTCGCTGAAGACCAACATCACGATTAGAAGGCTTGCGATTTGCACTCCGGCCGTAACCCCGAACAAGAATGCCTCGAACGTGTAGGGTCCGCCGATCCAGGGAATGGGAAGTTTCAGCAGCACCGTTTCGCCTGCTCGACTGAAAAGCAGATTGAGACCGGCGGGAAAGATCAACAAAGGGACGACCCATCGCAGAGCCGCATTATCGGGTCGACGCGGGCCTTGCCGCCGTCGGACAAGCCACGCGGCCCAGCCGGTCAGAAGCAAATACCAAGGATTACGAGTGATCAGGGCGGCGCCGGCGGCACAGGCCGCCCAGATCATCCAGGCGACTGGATGATGCTCGCGGGGTTGGATCTCATGTGTCGCCTCCTCGATCAGGCTCAGCTCCTCTCCAGTTGCTCAGTGCGTCAGTCCGTCCTGTGAAGGATCGATCCAAAAGACTTCAAGACCGGGATTGCCGCCATCCAGACCAGGTAGCCCCTCCGAGCACCACAACCAGCAGTAGCAGCGTGACCCTCACCATCGTTTCCCTTCCGCCGGTCGGCCGGGCTGGCTCCGCATCTTGGGAGGCAGGGGTTTCCGAGAGGGGTGCGCCGGCAAGGGCCGGAATCGCCTGGATCGTCGCCAGGATGTTGCCGCCAGGCGTAGATGCGTTGAAGGCGAAGGCGCCGTTGGGCTCCTGCAGGGTCAGCAGAGTCCTGATCGGGTTCTCCCAATCTGCAAGATCCTCGCCGGCAGCCAGAAGCGCCTGGAGGACCAAGGCCGTTGAATTTGCATCAGTGTCCTCGCCAAATTCGCTCGGCTTCTGAAAGGCCCAGCCGGCATCAGCGTTTTGAACCGAGCGTAGGTAATCTAGGGACGCAGCAGTTTCCTCCACCCGGCCCGCCGCTGCCAGGGCTTGCACAACGACAGCGGTTGTGTTGCTGTCACCAGCGCCTGGGGTTCTGTCACCGCTGAAGGCGTAGGAGCCATCGTCGAGCCGGGCTGCCACTAGTTTGTCAATGGCGCCGTCTGGAAGGGGAGCACCCGAGCGGGCCAGCGCCAGGATCGCCAAGCCAGTGTCGAATGGTCCGCTGCCGATGAAGCCAGTCGCCGAGTCATAGCTCGCCTCTATCATGGCGAGCAGGTTGGTTCCGTTGAAGCGGGAGGGATCGAGGCCTGTGGCGGAAAGCGCCAGGGAAATCTTGGCCGCTTGACCGGGTTCACTAAGTTCACCCCCTGCCACGCGAGAGGCCAGGAACTCGATGGGACTGGCCCCATCTGCTCTCCAGTTGCTCGGATCAAGACCCGCACTGGCGGCGGCCAGAACTGCATCGGCGGTCGTGCTAAGGTCGCTTTCCGGGGAGAAACCATTCGAAAAACCACCGTCCGTCTGTTGCTGGCCCTCGAGCCAAGCCAACGCGGCTTCGAGCGCCTCATCCGCCTGCGCTCTCCCGCCAGAATAGGCGACGGCCAGGGCTGCGAT
>CAYGCA010000001.1:49018-60808 GCA_964348265.1 uncultured Anaerolineaceae bacterium
AACTAGGATCTTGCGTGGCACCCTTAACCTCCTATGAGTGGAGCGCACGCATGCCTGCCTGAGATCCATAGCTGCGTAATCATTGACCCGGGAATGGAAAGGGCCTCCCGCTCGTCGAATCGGGGGAGACCCGTCAGCTCGTGCACGCGGGCGCCGCCTCCTTTCCGCGAAGGGGATTCTTGCGCCGGATCGAGGCGGGAATCCTGGCTCGGGGAGGCACCCGTCCTTAGACGTGACGTGTAATTGGTCCCTGCCCTGACAGTTGCGGGACAGCGCCGGACTTCCGCAAAGCGGGCACCGGCTTTCCCCATTGCGGCCATCGCTTCCGGGCGAGTGGCCACCTCAATCCATGAAACGGAGATTTTGGGGGAGTATAGCTTTCACATTGGCATGTGTCAAGGAGGGATGACTCCGGTTTGACCGCCTCTTGAGGCTGTGATAGAATGCGCGCCTTGGATGAATATTCGAAAATAACGCGGCTGCATGTAGTCCTTTCTTCATGGCAAGTCGCGCGACCGGCGTGGTTTGCTGGTTAGTTGGTTCAAGAGGCTACAGCTGCATCGAGGCCGTAGTCGGAGGAGACACATCTCGCCACAGCAGGTCGCTGACCAACGTGGCTGTATTGCTCCTTATCACGAGGCGGACAAGTGGTGTTCACGATTGATCGAGCGCTGCTTGACCCTCTGGCCACCTTGGTGGCCTGACTGAACTGAACCACCCGACAGATTCGGCTGATTCCACGCCCCGGACGGCGCTTCGCCGACGGGGTTTTGTCGTCTCGGAACAGGGCCTCAAAGCTGCTAGGAAAAGGTAAGGCGCTATGCCAGGCAAGAAACTAAAGGTGATCCCCCTTGGGGGTCTGGGGGAAGTGGGTAAGAACATGATCGTTTTCGAGTACGGCGACAACATCCTCATTGTTGACGCCGGGATCATGTTTCCCGAAAACGATATGCTGGGGATTGATTACATAATTCCGGATTTTGGCTACCTTAGACGGAAATGGGATCTCGTGCGAGGGCTGGTGGTCACCCATGGGCATGAGGACCACGTTGGAGCCATCCGCCATGTGCTCGAACAAGGCGCCAACCCGATCCCGATCTATGCTACCCGGCTCACCCGCGGCCTGCTTGAGGTGAAGCTCAGTCGAGGTGGATTGACCAAGTATTCCGAGCTAAAGACTGTCCAGGCTGGGGATGTGGTCAAGGTTGGACCCTTTGAGGTGGAGTTTTTCCATGTATCCCACTCGATCCCGGATGCCGTCGGACTGGGCATTACAACGCCCAAAGGTCTTCTCGTACACACGGGCGACTACAAGTTTGACCATACGCCCGTAGATGGTTGGCCGACAGACTTCGCCAAGCTGGGAGAGTTCGGCAGCCGGGGGGTTTTGGCGTTGTTGGCGGATTCGACGAACGCCGATACTCCTGGCTGGACACCGTCGGAGGCTATGATTGATCCGGCGTTTGATGAGGTCTTCCGTCAGGCGGAAGGCCGAATCCTGGTGGGCACTTTCGCCTCGCACATCTCACGTATGCAGCAGGTTATTAACGCTGCTACCCGTTACGAACGCGCTGTGGCCTTTGTGGGTACCAGCATGGTCGAAAACGCCAAGATGGCGCGCAAATTGGGGTACCTTGAGTCGCCCGACGAGCAGATTGTCTCGCTGGACCAGGCACTAAAGATGGAGCCTTCGAAGGTAGTGCTCATGTGCACCGGAACGCAAGGCGAGCCCTACTCGATCCTGGGGCGTCTCTCAACCGGGAGCAACCGGCAGTTTGATATCTTGGAAGGGGATACGGTCGTGCTCTCTTCTCACACGATCCCAGGCAACGAGGAAATGGTGCACCGCACTATCAATCGGCTGTTTCGGCGTGGCGCCAACGTGATTTATGAATCCATTGCTCCTGTGCATGTTTCCGGGCACGCCAGCCAAGAGGAAATGAAATTGATGATTCAGCTCGTCAGGCCTCAGTTCCTCATCCCGATCCATGGCGAGCTACGCCACCTCAAGCAGCACGCTGCGATGGCGCGCGATCTGGGGATGGCTGGGGAGAGAATCGCGGTCGTCGAAAATGGTACCGTGATTGAATTTGCCGAGGGCAAAATGGCTATCGGCCAAAGACTTCCTGGCCGTCACATTTTTGTCGATGGAAGCGGCGTCGGTGACGTTGGTCCGGCTGTTATTCGCGAGCGGGAATACCTGGCTCAGGATGGTTTTGTGGCCATCCATCTTTCACTCGATCCGGAAAACGGTGGGCTGAGCCGCGACCCGGAAATCGTCTCCAAGGGTTTCGTGTTCGCCAGTGAGGCCGCCGGACTTATGGATCAGGCCAGGGAAAAGATCCGGGAACAGGTTTTAGAGGCCAACGGGACAAATCTGGAGACCAGGATCGAGAAGGAACTTGCCAAGTTCTTTTACGAGGAGACCCGCCGGCGACCGATCGTTGTGATCTTTAGCTCCTAGTCCAGCCAGGACGGCACCGGCCGCAGCCTCAATTGCCTCCAATAAGGACGTGAGTATAATCCGCAGAGCCATGATAGGTTGCACCCGCTTGCTGGCGGGTTTGTTTGCCGGCGCCATATGGTTGTCTGGTTGCAAGGGTTTATCGACGGAGATAACCTCCACCGCCACCCCAGCCCCGCCAACCGATATCCCTACCACGCCGACATCGACCCCAGAGCCGCAGGCGGCGCTCGTCAACGGTTCAGCGATCTTGCTGGCAGATTATGAAGCGGATGTCCGCCGCTTTCAGGCCGCCCAGACTGAGCTTGGCATTGACCTTGCAACGGAGGAGAATTACCGGGACCGGGTGCTCCAAGGGATGATCGACCTCCAACTTCTCGTTCAGGGATCTCGCACACAGGGATTTGAAGTCACCGAGGGTGCCTTGATGCAGAGAGTGGACCAACTGACCGCGGAACGTGGGGGAGCTGAAGCCATGGGGGCCTGGCTCCAGGAGAATCACTACACATTGGAGAGCTTTATGACCGCCTTGAAAGCTGAAACCTTGGCGGCCCAGATGGTGGAGCTAATTGCGGCTGAAGTTCCGGAAACCATACAGCAGGTGCATGCGAGGCATATCTTGGTGAGCAGCCGTGTCGAAGCCGAGCAACTGCGCGCCCAAGTGCTGGATGGGGCCGACTTCGCCGAACTGGCACTGGCCAACTCGCTTGATTTGAGCACTCGACTGGCTGGCGGGGATCTGGGTTGGTTCCCGCGCGGCTTTCTGATGGCCCCTGAAGTAGAGCAGGTCGTCTTCGGGCTCGGCCCAGGAGAGATCGGCCAAGTGGTTGAGAGTGCTCTTGGCTATCATGTGGTCCAGACGATTGAGCGAGGGGATCGGGCGCTTGCTCCCGACGCGCGGCGCGCCTTGCGCCTTAAGGCTGTTGAGGATTGGCTGGCTGCCCAACGTGAGATGGCGGTAATCGAGATCTTTGTCAATCCGTAGATAGGGAATCAGGAGGCGGAGAGAATGGACGAGGCGTTCAGTAGGCTGCCCTCCCGGCGAAGGTCGATCAGTTTGGCCCTAAACATCCTCACGGTCCTTGTGCTTCTGGCCACGTTATGTGTTGGCGGCGCCTTCGCTGCGATTCTTGTCAACCCGTACGTATCATTCAACCCGTATCCTCCGCCGACCCAAGTCGCTACCCTGGGTCTGCCCACAGCCACGGACACGCCGGCCATTACCCTGCCGCCTGAATTCACCGCTACGGCGACAAGAACCCCTGGACCGTTCCTGCCGCCAACCGCAACCCAAACCCCGCCACTCCCGCCGTCACCAACGCTGGATGAGACCCAGGCGGCGAGAGCAACGGAGTTGGAGGGCCCTCCCTTTGCGGTTCAAGGCGATTCGGTTTTCATCCCCAACATCGCCAACGATCTGGGGTGCGAGTGGATGGGTGTGGGGGGCCAAGTGTTCAACCAAGAAGGGTCACCGATCATAGGATTGAGCGTCCATCTTGAGGGAACCTTGGAGGGTGAATCCGTCACTCTGGACACCCTTAGCGGAAGCGCGGCCAATCTGGGGCCGTCGGGATATGTATTCTCTCTCGCTGACCGCCCGATTGCGAGCGAGGGAGATCTCTGGGTCCAGCTCAACGATACGGCCGGACTGCCCCTCTCGGATCAGTTCTTCGTGAGCACCAGCGATTCGTGCGATGAGAACTTCGTGCTGGTCAACTGGCGTCAGGTGCGCTGATCGCATCACGGAACGGTCCGGCTCAATAGGCGCTTCAGCGGGTCGCTGAAAGCGGGGGAACAATGATGGGTGCAATTCTTGGGAGGCGCCTGCCTGGCTCTGACACCCGGCTGCCATCTTTGCCCGCTGAGTGCTGCAGCCTCCGGAAGTTATGGGGGACCTAGATCTCCCGAAGTACATCACCAAGCGCTTGACAGACCCATTCCACTTGCGCCTCACCCATGACGCTTGAGAAAGGGAGCGCCAAGCTTCGCTGTCCCAGCTCTTCTGCAACTCGGAAGGCGCCCGGGCGATACCCGAACCGTTCGGCAAAGTAGGGCTGGAGATGGATCGGATTGAAGTAGGGTCGGCTGGGCACGCCGCGCGCCTCCAGCCCCGCCATGACTGCGGCCCGATCAACCCCTGGGTCGAGACGGATCGTGTAGACAAACCAGCTCGTCCGGGTTGTGGAACGGAGGGGTCTGATGACCTCCACGCCGGGGATATCAGTCAGCCGTCTTGCGTAGTGCGCAGCCACCTGGGCGCGCTTGTCCAGCAGCTCGTCCAGGCGGGTCATTTGAACCCTTCCCAGTGCTGCGTTCAATTCGCTCATCCGGTAGTTGTACCCAAGGTGGGTGTGTTCAAGCCAGCCGTCGCCTGGCATCCGACCTTGATTGCGCAGGGCGCGCATGATTTCAGCCCATTGGCCGTTGTCGGTCACTGCCATGCCGCCTTCGCCGGTTGTAATCTGCTTGTTGGGGTAGAAGGCAAACGCGCCGATATTTCCCAGAGTCCCCGCCATTCGGTCTTTGTACTGCGCCCCCAGCGCTTCACACGAATCCTCGATCAGGGCCAGATTGTAATCCCCAGCCAGTTGCACCAGTTGGTCATAGTCGGCCGGCTGGCCGAACACGTCAACTGACAGGATGGCCTTCAAGTGGCCCTCGATCGGCGAGCCGCGCGACGGCAACCAACGCTGCGCCGCACGGCCTCCCTGCACAAGATCGCGGGTTGCCTGAGCGGCAACCTCGGTGTCGATGTTGCCCGTCGCGGGGTCAACAGCGACGAATATGGGCACCGCACGCTCATACAGCAGGACGTTGGCCGAGGCCACGAATGAGAAAGGAGTTGTGAGAGCCAGATCGCCTTCCCCGATGCCGAGGGCGCGGACCGCCAGATGCAGGGCCGCCGTGCCGGAACTGACCGCAACGGCGTGATTTGCCCCGACGTACCCGGCCACCGCACTTTCGAAGGCCTCTATCTCTGGCCCCATGCTTAGCCGAGGCGTCTGCAGCACTTTGGCCACGGCTGCCCGCTCGGATTCAGTGAGGTCGGGCGAAGACATGGAGATGCGCTCTTCGCCCATGCGCGCGAACGATCCTTTGGCCAAGGAAGCTTCCGCCTTTCTAGGGGTCTGGCTCCAAACTCCCTAACTTGGCTGAACGGACCCGTCCACCGGCCAGATTGAGCCGGCCTGAACGATAGTGTTGGCTGGCACGTCCTGTTTCACCACGGCGCTGTTGCCTACCCTCGAGCCGGGTCCAATTCTGACACTCAGGTTTATTGTGACGCCCATGCCAACTAGGCAGCCTTCCCCAACCTCGACGCCTCCGGCCAGCAAGGAGCCCGGAGAGACATTGACGTAATCGCCAAGTACACAATCGTGCGACACGACGGCACCCGTGTTCACGATTGCCCCGAAACCGATAGAAGCTTCGCTTCCCACGTAGGCGTGGGGAAAAACCTGCACACCCTCCGACAGACGAGCGCTGGGCTCCACAACGGCGGTCGGATGAACCACGGATGGGCACTCGAGCCCCGCCTCAAGAATGCGTCGGAAGACCCGAATCCGGCTGGTTACGTCCCCAACCCCACCGACTGCATTGACCGCCAACCGGAGCCCATTTTCAACCAGAGCCTCGAGCGATTCTGAGCCGCCGAGCACAGGAACCCCCATCACCCGTCGGCCGGGCTCCAACCCGTCGTCAATGATACCGACAACCTCGTACCCGCCTTGCGCGCGGATCAAGTCGATAAGCGACTTGCCGTGCCCACCGCCTCCGTAAAGCACGAGGTCACCCGCCCGAAATGGCCGCTGCCCTGCCGCTCCTTGCTCGGCTTTTGGGCGGTCGAGGGCCTGGCGGACTACAGCCTCTGTGACCAGTATGTCAGCCGGAAGCTCTCCCAAATCGAGCCTCTCGCGCTTGGCAAGTGCTAAGGCCGGTTCAGTTATGCGCAAGCCCTCTGGAAGAGAAGTGCGTAGGGGAGGCCGAGCGTCGGCCACCTCCGGGGGCTTCCAATCTGCCCTATCCACCAGCCAGCAAAGTCGCGCGCCGGCCGGGAGCATCGCGCCCACCTCCGCCGTCAGTCCAGCCACATGCCCTGGCCGATCTGCGGTCAGTTCCACAGTCGACTTCGTCGTCTCTAAGGTGCAGATTCGGGTCCCAAACTTGACCGCGTCGCCTTCGCGAACATGTAACGCCGCTAGACGCGCTTCAGGTTCATTCGGATTCAGAAGTGGGACAATGACCTGGACAGGTTCGGGCATTTGCTTTGCCTGCTGGCGCCCCGTTTCACTGCCTTTGCGCAGATACAGCCTTCAAGTTTATCCTTATCAGTAGGCTAGAGTTGCCGCCAGTCCTTTCCATGGATGGACTGCACCCTCTCTACAATCGATTGCACGCTGGGTAGGACCGCCGCCTCTAGCTGGCCGGCAGCCGGGACCGGCAGGTCGCGTGCAGCCAAGCGGTGAAGCGGACGGCTGCTGCCCACCGACGCGGCTGCAGTGGCCACCAACTCAGCTCCCCACCCGAGCGTAAGGGAGCCTTCCTCAAGGGTGAGAAGGCCACCGGTTCGAGCGAGGCTCTCATGGAGAAACTGCGCGGGCCAGGGGCTGAGTTGGGTGAACACCAGCACTTCTGTGAAGATCTCTAGCTCATAGGCAAGCTGAAGCGCCGCTTTCCGAGCCAGCAAGCCCATGTGCCCGTAGGCGGCTAGAGTCAGGCTTGGGGGGGGCGCGCCGGAGACCCGGAGCTGATAGAGCGGGTAGCGGCCGTCGGTCCGAACCACATCGAATTCCTGCAGCTCTTCAAGGGCCTGCACCGGACTTGCATACAGGAGCTTATGTTCGATGAACAGGACAGGATCATCATCCTGCAAGATCGCCGACTCTAACAGGTTGCCTGGATCGTCGAGGTCGGAGACCGCCACGACTCTCAGGCCAGGCGCGCCCAGGAAATGCTTCTCAAGGGTTTGGCTGTGCGTCGGGCCGTAGCCCCGCCGGCCGCCCATCGGCGTTCTGATGACAAGTGGGACCCTGACCGTGTTGTTGCTAATCCACCACAGCTTAGCGGCGTGGTTGATGATCTGGTCAGCCGCCAACAAGATGAAATCTCCAAACATGATCTCCACGATCGGACGAAGGCCTCGGAGCGCCATTCCCGTCCCAATGCCCACGATGCCGGCTTCGGATACGGGTGTTGTGAGGACGCGGTCCGGGAACCGCTCAGATAGCCCCCGAGCAACTTTGAACGCTCCGCCGTAGGGGTCCAGGATGTCCTCGCCCAGCAAATAGACCTCATTGCATTTGTGCATTGAGCGGAAGAGGGCCTTGTTTAGGGCTTCGACAACCCTCATGGGGTTGGATCCAGGGCTGGAGTGAGTGTTTCCGGATCGGCCAGGGGGCTGGCTTCAGCTTCACGAAAGGCCTGTGACACTTCGGCCTCGACCTCCGTTTCGATCTCGGCTCGAATCCCAGGCTCTAAACGGTCGGCGTGCAGTGGAAGCGGGTCACGGTCTCGGTACCAAGCGACCTCTGCCGGATCGCGCTCGTCGTCCCCTTTTGAGTGCGGGGCGAAACGGTAGGTGTGGATCACAAAGGCCTGTGGGCCCCTGCCTCCACGCACGTTGTCTGCAAGCGGCTGCGCCAGAGCCTGGATCTTGAGCACGTCGGTGGTGTCGATCTCTTTGGCGGGGATGTCAAAAGCCTCGAATCGGGCCAGGATGTTTCCGGCCAGGTTCAGTTCGATAGGCGTGGTCTGAGCGTAGCGATTGTTCTCGAGCACGAAGAGCACCGGCGCCCGCCACAGCGAGGCCATGTTCATGCTCTCGTAGACCACACCTTCTCCAAGCGCGCCATCTCCGAGGAAGACGATAACGATCTTCCGGCTGCTTCTTTCGGCCTCGGCCCTCGCCATCCCGACTGCCAGTGGTACCGTTCCGCCCAGGATGCCGCTAGCGTAGAAGTCTCTCCAATGTAGATGCTGGCTCCCGCCACGACCGCCGCATACGCCTGTGGCGCGTCCAAACAATTCAGCGGCCAGGTCGTCCAACGGCGCATCATAGGCCAAATAGTGGCCATGACAGCGGTGGTTGCTGACGACGACATCCCCGGCTTCCCGGCAGGATAAGACGCCGACGGCGTTGGCTTCCTGCCCGATGTATGTGTGGGTGGTACCTTGAATCAGGCCCTTGGAGAAAGACTCAAGGACGGTTTCTTCAAAACGGCGTATGCGTAGCATCTGACGATAGAAGTCAGGCATCTTAAGGCAATGTGCTCATCCCGAAGAAATCACATCCTCGGCGACGGCTGATTCTGCGGGGAATCATACCACCCCAAAACAAATGACCGCCCTCATTGGGTGGGCGGTCCATTTGCCGGTGCCCGCGCCCCGGGCAGGCTGATGTGCAGATTCTCGAGTCCCAGAGAGGCCTGTCACCCCAGCGGCCGAGGGGGCTAGAGCTGTTCTCCACACAGTTCGGCTCCGGTTATCAGGTTTGCCTAGTGGAGAAGATCCCTTGCCGCCTTCGGCCGCTCGGTTACACCTTAGAGATGAACTAGCACGGAATCGAAGGCTTGCAGCGTGTTCTAGCTGTTCGCCTGGGCGAAGACCTTGCTTACGATTTTATAGACTTCATGTGGCCCAGAGGGTGAGCTTGTGACGGCGAAGTAAGTCGTCCTGCCTGAAGCACTTTCCTTCTTCTCAATGCGCCAGTCAGAGCTCTTGAATTTGGACTTGGTTTTGACGTCGAAAAACTCGAGCGTCTCTTTCATTTGTTCCTCCTCGAATGTGGGGCCTCGGGAAGCGGGTTCTACCTGCCTATAGTACACGCATTTTCGGGAATGTTCCAGTTGACATAAAGCCGTTTGGCGCGTACGAATCGTAGCGGCAACCATCAGGGAAAAGCGTAGCGTAAGGGTCACTCCAGGCCTGGGAAGGCTCAGTCCGTACCCCAAATCAGGGCTGGATCGATGTCCTCGGCGGGCGCGGACTGCCGGCGCGACCCGGAAGGAGTTTCTTTCTCCCTGATGGAAGCCTCTCCACCCCTGTCAGCAAACAGCCGGGCCCAGTCGCATTGGCCTTCCAAGGCGTATTACGACCTGTGTGGGTGCGCGACCTGCCCAGAACCGGTCCCCGGCGCGCTGTTCGGTTTGACGGTGGGCTACCCGGAGCCATGCCCATGAGAGGATTGAGGGGCTACGGTTTAGGTGCAATAGTTCAGTGCCGTCTGTGCCAGGATGTGAGCCAGATCGACGACGGACTTCAGTTCGACCCACTCTTCATCGGCATGTGCTCCAGCGCCCTTGGGTCCCATCACTACAGTCTCAATTCCGGCAGCCGACAGCAAAGCGGAATCCATCCACGGTGATTGGCCGACATAGGCAGGCGTCCGCCCAAGGACCATGCTTGCCGCCTCTCTGAGAGCTTTCACCACTGTCAAACTCGGGGAGACTTCGAAGGGCTGTCGCGCAAACAGGGACCTTAGACTACCCCTGAACGAAGGATCGTCTGCTTTCAGCTTGGCAAGGATACGCTCGAATTCGCTCATCACCTGCGGCTCGGTCTCGCCTGGAATGGTGCGGCGCTCAATCTGCAGCCTGGTTCTTGCGGCATACACGCTCAGCTCAGTACCGCCGGTCATTCTGGCGGCGTGAAGGGACGGAGGTCCGAGGAGCGAGTGACCCTCGCGGGAGCGAAGTTCCTGTTCCAAGATCTCCAGCTCACCGAGGAAGCGACCCATGAGCATGTTGCTGTCGATACCTTCGTCAAACCGACTGCCGTGGGCTGCCCGACCCAGCGTCTCAACTTCGAGCCAAATGAAACCTTTGTGCGCCAGGCAGATCTCCATCTCGGTGGGTTCCGTCACCACGGCCCCGTCAAACTTATAGCGCTTGATCAGATCCACGGTTCCCAGGCTGGCGTACTCCTCATCGGCCACGGCGGCAACCAGGAGATCGCCGCGTAGGGCTATCCCGGCGTCCGCAAGCGCCCTGGCGGCAGCCATGCTGGCGGCTAGGCTGCCCTTCATGTCGTAGGCGCCCCGCCCGTACATCTTCTCCTCCCTGATGGTGGCGGAGAACGGTTCCGGCATCTCTCTCACGCCCACCGTGTCCAGATGGGCATTCAGCATGAGCGAACGCCCCCCGCCGCGGCCTTTGAGGCGGCCCACTACGCTGACGCGGCCAGGTTGCGGCTCGTGAGACTCAACCTCAAGTCCGTTCTTGTCTAGCGAGGCGCCCACATAGGCGGCGATCTCGGCCTCGCCGGCGCCTCCAGGCGCAAGCGAGGGGTTGACGGAATTGATCCGAATGAGGTCGCCAAGCGTCTGAATCACATAATCTCGATCGATCTGGAATCCCATGGTCAGGGTCCCCGGCGGAATTAGGGTGGATCGCTTCCCATAAACTCCTCGGCCGTTGCGTGGCCCGGTTGACTGATGCCTTCTCGTTTTAGCACTTTCCACAATGTGATGATCAATATCTTCACGTCCAGCCCCAAAGACCAATGGTCTACATACCAGACGTCCAGCTCAAACTTATCCTCCCAGGCGATGACGTTGCGTCCATGAATCTGGGCCCAGCCGGCCATTCCGGGAAGGACTTCGTGTCGCCGGGCTTGCTGGGGTGTGTATCGCTGCAGGTATTGCATCAGGAGCGGACGTGGCCCAACCAGACTCATTTCGCCTCGCAAAACGTTAAAAAGCCCAGGAAGCTCATCGAGGCTGAGGGAGCGCAAGAACCGACCTAGACTCGTCATCCGTTCGGCGTCGGGCAGCACCTGTCCCTCCTCGTCTCGAATATCCACCATCGTCCGGAACTTATACAGGGTAAAGGGCTGGCCGCGGTGGCCCGGGCGGGTCTGGCGGAAGAGGAGCGGGCGACCGTGGCGCAGCCATACAAGCATCGCGATCGCAACCAGGAGTGGGCCGATTAGGATCAGGCCCGGAAGGGTCAGGGCCAAATCGAAAAGGCGTTTGGACTTAGGTATGCCGGCGGGAAAGAGCTGCATCACGGCCCTCCGTCGTCCCTGGCGCCGCCGGAGGAGGCTGTGGTCTTCTGTCTAGCCTGCAGTGTCCTTTCCATCACCTGGGCCATTTTTTGCGCAAGCGACCGCCGGTCGAAATGGACTCCCACATAGGCGTGCCCAGCCCGGCCCATCCGTTGTCCCAGGCTGGGTTCTGCCGCTAGGCGGCGCACAGCTTCAGCCAGGGCGCCTGGATCGCCGGGCGGAATGAACATGCCAGCCTGGGCGGCTTCGACCACCCGGCGGATTTCGCCGTCAATGGCCAGGAGAACCGGTCGGCCGGCCGCCATATAGTCAAATACCTTGTT
>CAYGCA010000001.1:60818-64537 GCA_964348265.1 uncultured Anaerolineaceae bacterium
CCAACGGCTTGAGGATCGCCAGGCATGCGTCGGCAGCAGCCAGTGTGCGGGGAATCGCCTCCTTGGCAACCGGAGGCAGGAATCGGACGTTTGGCAACCCCCTGCGCTGTGCGTCTTCCACGAGGAGTGGTTTGTCCTTACCGTCTCCAACGAAGACGAAGCGAATCCCTGGTTGGTCGCGAAGTTGCTCCGCCGCCTCAAGGACGATGCCGAGATCGTTGGACATCCCATGCGCGCCAGCATACAGGACGATATAGTCGTCACCCAAAGCATGCTGGCGCCTGAAAGCCTCACCCTTATCGTTCGGATCGAACATTGCGCAGTCGACGCCATTGGGGATGACCTCGACAGTCGCTGCGCCGCGCGATTTCACGGGTCCGACGAAACCCGGCGAGTTGACGATCACTTGGTCCGCGTGGCGGTACAGAAAGCCCTCCAGAGCTTCTGCGAGCCAGATCAGGAGCGGCTGGCGCAGCACGCCTACCGCAACTGCAAACTCGGGCCATAGATCCCGCACCTCAAATAGGTAGCTGGCTCCCTTCAGACGAGCCAGAGCCCAGGCTGGCAGTGCTTGAAAGATCGGCGGCGAAGTTCCCCAGACCAGGTCGACCTTTCGGACTTGGAGGCCCAAAAGGAACGAGGAGAGCATGAAGCTCAGAAAGCTGACCATACGATGCAGGAAGGAACGGTGCCAGGCGGGATAGGTATAGCAACGCCAGATCTCAACGCCAGCGTCGTCGGAGGTCCTCGTCACCCATCCGTTACGCGGCAGGGCTTCTCCGGTAAGATAGTTCACCTGTCCGGCAAGCACCGTAACTCGATGGCCGCCTTCAACAAGGTGGCGCGCCAACTCATGATGGCGGGTGCCGCCGGGCTCTTCCAGTGCTGCGAAGGCCTGATGGATCAATGCAATATGCACCTAGACTTCCAGGTGTTCGTCTTTGAACATCACACGACTGAATCCAATCCTTTCCGGTGCAGGGGGGCGCCACTCGACCAAAAGCCTTCCCGGTTCGAGATCTCCGATGACGAATCGGGTCGCGATTCGCAGCGGCAATGACCCGGTCAAGCGTGCGAACAGGTGGATTGCCGGTTCCTTAACGGCGTAGGTGGGCGAGCGCCAGCCGAGGATCGCGGTTTGCAGGGCCTCCCTCTCTCCCGCCACTCGTTGACCGGCCCGGTAGACTGCCAGTTCCGCCTGGGGGGCATCCACCCGTACAGTAACCGGTGCTTCCCCCCTCTCAAACTGAAGCTGGTTCTCTTCCATTTGCCGCCAGGGCCAATCGGGCAGGAGCCAGCCGACGGTTACCTCATGGGTCCCCTCCCCAAGAAGCTCATCAACGATCAGCCAAAGGTCGTCCTCCGCCCGAATGATGGTCCGCTGATGAATGACATTGAACCGGCTGTAACCGTCATGTGCTCCTGCTAGGATCTCCAGTCGCCTGCTTTTTGACCGCCAGCGCCCGAGCAGCTGCCCCTGCGCCCAATCGAGCCATAGGAATCGACCTGCTCGACGCATTGGCTCCTGGCCGTCAACGACCAGCGTGTTGTGGACCTGGGCGCCCGCCAAGGCGTTCTGCCATGGAGGCTGCCCGTTGTAGAGGTAGGATCCTGCGTCTTGGGCGAGGTTCTCGCCGTTCCGCCACAGATCGAAATGAAGCTGGTCCGCATGCCCCGGTCGTGAGTTGAAATAGGCGCATCTCAAAAAGCCGGTCGCTCTTTCTCCCCGAAGGACATAGAATCCAGCATAGGGAAAATCCTCACCGGCCTCAGCCGGAGCGTAAGGCTTGCCAACCTCCACCAGGGTGTTGTGGGTGGAGGAGGAGGCGTCTGCATCGCCTTGCAGGCCAAACCAGACCAGGAACTCATCCCAGGACCCCGGAGGGAGCAGAAGCTGGTCGAAGAGGAGTGCGGAGGCCGCCTGCAAAGTGGGACGATAATCGTGGTGGGCGCAAATCGTCAGCGGCAGGCAAAGTGTTCCATCGTTGGGGCCCAAGTTGGGAACCCGGCCACTGACGGGATCAACCTGCGCCGCCAGGCAGACCGCCGATCGATAAAGGGTGCTCAAAGGCGCTGCCGGCAGCGGCTCGGCGTTGATCTCTGCCAGTCGAGCTGCCCACAACCCCAATTGAAGCGCCATCCGGTGGTAGTTGGTTGAATGTTGCACGTATCCGCCATCAGGGTAGGTCTGAGCCAATAAGCCGGCTACCAGCCACCGGCGGCCAAGCGACCGCCACCTGGAGGCCGGCCTGAGCTTGGGCAGCAGCAAGCCGGCTGTGTATAGAGCCGTGGCTTCGGCCAGAAGGTGATTGTTGCCTTGGGCACGCGCGTAATCCATGGTCGGCAGGATTCGATGGGCGTGGACGGTGATCATCTGCGCCAAGCGTGCCGTAGCTTCGGGTTCATCCGCCAATGCAGGTGCGAAGGCGTAGAGACCGAAGGCCAGCGCCAGGAGCCGCAGGGCTACCTCCTGGGCAGAAATCCAGTGGGGCCCTGTGTTAGGCGCATTCTGGGCGCGCCAGGAATCCACCAACTCCAGGAAGCCTCGGAAGTAGCGCAATTCGGCCGTCAAGCGGTAGGCGCGCGCCAGGGGGTAAATCCAGCCGAAGCGGGAGGGCTCCCAGAGGAGTTTTACATCCGAGGCAAGGGAGTTGATTTGGTACTCGGTCCAGTGGTGGTCCAATTCAAGCTCGGTGACGGGGGAAGCCTCCGCCAGCGGTGCGAAAGCACCCCAGCGCGGCGGGAATCCGATATCAAGCATAAGGCCTCCAAACAGAGGAAACCTTCCATGCAGAACGTGGTCGGCCTGCGCCAAGAGGTGGGCCTCATTTCCAGCTACGGCGCTCATTAAGAGCGATGAGAGTTGCGCGGTCGGCTCAAAGAAGAAGCGAGGCCCTGCACCAAGGCTGGTTTCGGTGAAGTGGGAGATCGCGGCTTCCAGGGATGCATTGGGCAGAAGCCAGCTCTCAAGCGGGCGATCCTGCCAGCCGTATGAGGGCGTGCGCCATCGAAACCAACCTGACCGGAGGCCAAATTGGTAGCGGGCATACAGCCCCAGCGGCATCAGGCCAAGCTCTTTGCCTGCCTTCAATGCCAGGCGCACTGAGTTCATGCTTTGACGGGAATCGACTCTACGACCACTGTTTCCCCCGAACGCAGTGCCTCCACCGCTGCGAACGAGGCCAAGCTGACGGCCAATAGCTCTTGGTAAGGGATTGGCGCTGCCCCTCCGGTCGCAAGACTCTCTGCAAAGGCCTCCCACTCCGCTCGGTGTCCCTTATCCTGACGCAGCCAAGCCCGCCGGACGCGGCGCCTGCCCTCGACCAGGGTTTCGAGGCGTCGGAAGTCGTCCATGACGGCTGTGCGCTGACCGCCAAAGGTCTCCAGGCGTTCTTTGGGGAGGGCCCTATCACCATTGGCCAAGTAGGCAATTGTGCCCAGAGATCCATTGGTGAACTCGATGGTTAGAACGACGTTGTCCTCATGATAGCGTTCATTGCCGAGCACCCCATGCGCGCTGATGCGGGTCGGTAGCGCCCCTGCGAGGAAGGTCAGGCAGTCTATGAAGTGACAGGCTTCGCCGATGATACGCCCGCCGCCCTGCTCAGGGTCATGCAACCAATGCCCGGCTGCGAGCTGAAGCGAAACCGGCCGAAGGTCGTCCCGGTCAGGGCGCTGCCGGGAATGGGGAACGCCAGCGGATTGGGGCCGGGAACCAG
>CAYGCA010000001.1:64547-68397 GCA_964348265.1 uncultured Anaerolineaceae bacterium
CTCTTGAACGGGAGCCATGAAGCCCTTAAGCTGCCTCATCAACGGGGAGAATCGACGATTGAAGCCAACGGTCAGGAGTCCGTCCGACGATTCGAGGGCCTCCAGGACCTCATCAAGCTGGCTCCTGTTCACAGCCAGCGGTTTCTCACAGAATACATGCTTGCCGGCCCTGAGGGCTGCCGCCGTCTGCCGGGCGTGCAGGTGATGCCTTGTGAGAACGGCGATGGTGTTGATGCCGTGGTCATTCAGAATCTGGTCCTCGTCAGAGGTCGCATAACGGAATCCATAACGACGCCCCGCTTGAGCGCTGGACAGGCCGCTCGGAGCTGACACACCGACCAGCTCTATCCCCCTCAGCTTTCGCAAGATAGGCAAAAGCACCGTCCTCGCGAAGCTGCCAGCTCCAAGAACCCCTAGCCTGATCGGCGCTGATTCAGCGACAACACGGCGTGAGAGATCGATTCTTGGCCGCGCCTCTTCCTTCTCCGGCTCAGGATAGGTCACCAGAACTGCAAGATGAGGCTCTTGCGCCCTGCTCTGAATGACCCTATAAGCTTCGGGGGCCCCCTCAATGGGGAATCGATGGGTAATGAGCGGCCGAGGATCCACTTGCCCTGCGGCGAGAAGAGCGACAAAAGCCTCCAGGTTTCGGCCTTCAGTCCAGCGAACATACCCGAGGGGATAGTCGAAGCCAGCTTCCTCATAGTTCGGGTCGTACCGACCCGGCCCATAGGAGCGGGCCACTAGCAGCGTTAGTTCTTTTTGGTAGAAGAGCCGACGGGGGATTTCCATGCCAACTGCGCCGATAACAACGATCCTGCCCCGATCCCGGGCGATTTCACCCGCCAACTCGATCGGATCATTGGAGGGGTTATCAGCGCAAACCAAGACGACATCGAAGCCAGCGCCATGGCTGAACGCTGCTCCGGCGGCTTCCGCTTCCTTTCGAATGACGGCCTCCACACCCATCCGTCGGGCCACCTCGACCCGTCGAGCGTGCAGATCCATGCCGAAAACTCGGCTGCCTGCGGCGCGTGCAACGCCAGTTGCTAGTTGACCCAGCACCCCGAGGCCGATCACGGCAACCCGCTCACCAAGCTGCGGTTCGGCCAGCCGAAAGCCGTGCAGGGCGATAGCTCCCAGAGTGGCAAACGCGGCTGATTCGAACTCGACTCCGTCAGGCAACTTCGCCATGAGTCTCCTAGGGATAAGGGCGTACTCAGCATGGACGGCGTAGCCCCCCCCAGCACACGCGACTCGGTCGCCCACACTGAACCCCGTCACTCCCTCACCCAGGTCCACGATGGTCCCGGCCGATGAGTAACCGAGAGGCATTGGCTGTTCGAGCCGGCTCTGGACCGCTTCAAACGCCGTTAGGAGACCCTCTCGCCGGGCCTTGTCTACCGTCCGGCGGACGAGATCTGGCCGGGAGATCGCTTTACCCAGAAGGCTCTTCCCCCCAAATTCCACAATCATCCGCTCAGTTCCGGCTGAAAGAAGCGAAGCCGCGGAGCGCACAAGGGCCATCCCTGGTTTGGGCTTTGGCACCGGGATCTCGATCACGGCGGTCTCCCCGCTTCGTATGTCTTGGATGACCTGTTTCATTTGGAAAGTCGGAGACCAGTGACTGGAAGCGAGTTTCTGATCTCTTCGGGCATGCTTCGCTTGCGGACTCACGGGGATTATAGCATTTGGGGGGGAGATTTACCTTTTCAGGGTCCGGTCTAACTCGCTCAGCCGGCTTGGAAAAGGCGCTTCTAGACTATGCCCAAGCGCGATCATCCGCTGGGACCGTGCCAGGCGATCGCTCTGGCACAACAGGCGAGCTTGGGTCCCGGCTGAGACATCCCTGCCAGTGTTGTTGCCCCCGATTCTCACTGTCAGGACGGCAGCCCATGCCCGCTCGATCGGGCCGTACGCCTCCCTGAAAGAGCCGCGACCCAGTTTGCCCGGAAACCAGTGGACTCTCGCGACCAGATACACGCTGAGGTGACGTTCAGAGACATGGTGGGGAAACGCTCACCTGCTAGCTTGGTGTCAAGAAGTTCCCGGAACAAAACGGAGTGCGCTCGGGGTCCGGGAGGAGGCTAGGATGTACAATCCACACTTGCTGTACGAAATTGCCAAAGCCCGCCAGGCAGAACTACAAGAAGAGGCAGACCGGATGCGCCTACTCCACGGCGAAAGGTCAACGCGGCCCAACCGGCGACAGCGGATTAATCTTGTGGCGGTAGGCGTAGCTGGTGCCGTCATCCTGCTGGCTACCCTGCTGGTATAACCTGCGGATCCTGGGGACGATCGGTCCAGTACCTGAGCCCCGACAGATGCTCGCGCCTTGCCGCGCAGTTGAGCTTGGTCTAGGGGGAAGCCTTCTACAGACTCGAACCTAGCTTGCGGGCGGCGCGCTTCAACCGGGCGACGTGGTTGCGGACATGCGACTCGATCGTGGAGAGACGATCGTTGACGCTGCAGAAGCGACCGGCCGCCTTTATGGGGAAGTCGATGCGCCAATCTGGCAGTTCCTGAAGGGTGGTACGCAGTTTTTGCTGAAGCTCAGCCAGATCATTTGCCAGCATCGGAAGGGCTTTGGCCTTAAACTCTTCGCTTGAAGCGGCGTTCAGGTCGGCAAAGGTGCCACGCCTTAATTTGGGTTGCTCCCCCTTGCTCAGCGCTCGCGCGATGGAGCCAAATTCACGGTGCCAAAACACAACATGCGAGATCACCTGTCTCGCCGTCTGATGCCCGTCGGATAGATTCCCATCTACCCTGCAAAAGAAGGCTACCGCTTCTGCCACCGTGTGATCAAGTCTCCTCAGGCTCTCTTCGCGCCCCCGGTTGGCATCGGCCTCCCGAAGGCGGTTTCCGGGCCCGTGACGGCTCATGGCGTCGCCTGGCCCTCCCTCTGGTCCTAGTATCGAAAGACGGCGGCCAAGGATGCCTCCGCGGGCATCCTGCCAGGAGGAACGGCATGGACAGTTCCTGAGGCCAAGAGTGTGTGCACGGCGGCGATATTTATCAGATCTTCGGAACCGGTCTCCTCTTCGGGACTCTTTTGGATCTCACCGGTGGTCGGATCAAAGGTACCCCAGTGGTGAAGGCCCAGGGCAACGAACAGGAGTTCAACCCGGCCGGCCGCGCTTGCAGGGAGGATCTCTTCAAGAAGGGTCGAGGACCGCTCGGTCTCTGCATGCTGGAGGTAGAAGGCAGCTGCTTCGTTCAGCGGCCTTTTCAGGTGCGGTCTCAGAATCTCCCAGGCGCGCTGCTGGAGGGTATGTGGGCTCAGCCTATCCGGGTTGCCGGGGATGCCTTCCACGAGGAGGTGCGGATAGCTGTTCGCCTCCCGGTAGAGCGGAAAGAGATAGTCGACGCCGGCCAGTATCAGAGGGGCCTCTTCGCCGCGCAGCAGTGAGCGCAGGCCCTGGTCAATCTGTTGAAAGAATTGAAGCAGCCTGTCTTTCGACCTATCGGGCCCTGCAGTGCCGCCAAAGAATCTGGCCGCCCATCTGCCCCCACCTGACCGAGCTGAGCCCCGGAAGCCTACGTCCTTTTCGATCTGGTCGTACTTGAGCGCCTCGGCCAGGCTGTGGGGCACTTCGTCCACCTGAATTTCGCGGAAGCTGTCGCGTGAGCCATGGAACAGCTTAATGGCGTTCTGGCTCAGAGCGAGCACATAATAGCGGCCGTCCTCGCCTAAAAGAGGGAGCAGGGGGGTAACATGGGCGTGCTCGGCGACGACCAGGAGTTCTTCGGGGGTGAGCGGAAGTCGATAGCATTCAAAAAGGTCAAAGGCCGCAAAGAGTGCAAGTCCCTTGCACGGCTCTCGCCAGAACGAACTGTCACCGGAGAGCTT
>CAYGCA010000001.1:68407-70258 GCA_964348265.1 uncultured Anaerolineaceae bacterium
CCATTGGCGTGGGCACCATGATCCGGCTGAGCAGCAACGCCGTGGTGCTGCTCGGCATCAACCGGCGCTCGCTTTTGCGCCGCTTGAAGAATCTGCCTGACCTCTTTGGGAGAACGACCAGCGGCCTGCAGGCGCTCTTCCGCCTGTTTCAATAGGTTTACATATCGGATCTGGTTCTGACGCGCGCCGACCGGCATAGGATCACAGGGCATGAAGATCGAAAGACACAGTTTCGCCCGTCTTTCAATCAGCTTCCTGAGCTTTCCGCGCGAAAAAGGATCCATCGTTCCTTTTCCTCCCTGCCTCCTCGCTGGCTGACCCGTTTTCAGCGAGAGGCGATTAGTAAGCTTGTGGCCCCTCCAAGGCCGCTGGGATCAGAGGAGAGGAGTGCAAGCGATGTGTGCTGCCCCGAGAAATTCTGCGAACGCATTGCGATGGAAGGCTCCCTCTTCCGGGTCAGACCACATCGATCCTCCCACACTGGTGCATGCAAGGTTTCAGCTGGGCGACCGCCCCCCAACCGATTATTGGGCCCGCAAAGAAAGGACTGATCGAGGCGACCATTCGACTGCCTACTGAATCCGGTGATCGGCCCAACAGCCAACCAAGGCGTGGGCATTGCAGTTCCCAGTGTAAACACAAAGTTTGAGACGGTCTTCGCGGGTGTCTTGGAAAGCAACCCCATCATAACGTGCATGCCTGGGATCATAAGTCGATCAAGGTTGGCGAATGCGTATCATCACCCTGCTGCTGGCCGCATGGCGTACATCTTCCAGTATTGGGTCACCGCTGGAGTCCAGGCCTACGTTGAAGTAGCGGGCGAAGGAAGGACTCCAAGTCAAATAGTTCATCAAACCAGAGGCGACCTCCTCGGGGTCCTCTAGGACCTCGGCCCATCCATGCACATCGGAGCCTCCGAGGCGTAGTGTTACCTTGGCTCCCTGGCGAAGGTTTCTCCACCAGGTCCTGTCCCGCTGGCTGAGGATCCAGATAGTCTCATCTTTCACTTGGTAGTTCACCGGGGTTGAGTAGATCTTGCCGCTGGTGCGTCCGGTGAAGGTTATGATCGCAACGCTCTTGCTTAGGAGGCCGTGGAGTGGAGAGCGCAGGATCGCCTTAACGAACGAGTTACCAATCTTGTTCAAGAATTTCGTCAAAAGGATCCTACCCTTCTCTCTAGCCGAGTGTCCGGGGAGTGATTTGCGCCGCGGAGGCGAGCTTTGGCCCTCACCTCCAGTGACGTCTAGCCTCAGGCCTAGACCCTGCTCTGGCTCTCCCTGCCCTCTGAGATTCCCATGATCTCGGTCTTGCCTCCCAGGCTCTTTTCAGCGTGATTTCATTATGCCTGCGTTCCGGGAAACGACTTTCCCTGGCGGCAAGCAGATGTCGAGCGAAGTTCGGACTGCCGGCTGTGGCCCGATTAGGAGACGAACGATTCGACATGGTTCGCCGGGGTTGCCGGTCGCTACAGGCTAATGGGTGACGGGATCGGCCTCAAGCTCTGGCCTAAATGGTGCTTGGCGTTCCAACTCAGCACGACCATTTGGAAGATGTCGGATTCGGTGATGATGCCGACCAACCGATCATGGTCCACAACCGGGAGGCCAGCAACCTTGTTTTCGAGCATCAAACTGGCGGCCACAAAGACCTCGTCCTCAGGATGAATAGTGATGACGTCCCGGCTCATCACCTCCTCCACTGTTATCTGGCTGATGAGATGATTGAGTTCCCAGACGCTCAAACTGGTCGCTTCGGATGGCTGCGCGCCGCGCAAATCGCCGAACGTGATGATTCCAACCAATCGCTCACTTTCCATCACTGGCAAGCGCCGAATGTTGTAGTCATCCATGA
>CAYGCA010000001.1:70268-70813 GCA_964348265.1 uncultured Anaerolineaceae bacterium
CTTTAGTCGCCAAGAGTTTCCGGGCATCCAGAATCCGGGTTAGTTTTTGCACTGTGACAGGGCAGGGGGACATCCAATCCCGAACCAACTCTCTTATTAACATCCCAGCCTCCCGAAACGTGTATTTGCCTCTGAGGTCAGTCTGCTCGATTAGGCCATTGAAGTTGAGTCGGCGTCGTTACGGTCAACTGTTCCTGCTCCGGCCGATTCGATTAAGGAGGCGCCCTTCACGAACAGCTCACGCCTGGCATTGGCTGCATACACCTGACGCCCCGGCCCCAGATCGAAATCCCGAACGAGTCTGAAACCCAGATGACGGCCGTTTCAGTGATCTCCTTCGGGATATGGCCTTGAGTCACCACAGCTTCGTGGATCAATTCAACCTGCCCGGCAGTCTGGTCCAGCGCTGGCAGATGGATTCCGGCAGTCTGCCCTGATCCTCAGCTGCTCAATGGATCGTTGGGGCCCGAGTCCGCTTGCGCCTCCATTCTTGCGCTCCGATTCGATCCGGATTGACGATCTGGACGGTCGAGCGTCTACCCCGC
>CAYGCA010000001.1:70823-71798 GCA_964348265.1 uncultured Anaerolineaceae bacterium
CACGATGAGAGTATGCGAAAACGCCTGGTGCGGCGACCGCTCCGGCCTGCTGGCCCGCTCGGGGAACTGGATCGAGCGTCTACCCCGCTGCCAACCTTCTCATAGGCCCCTCCCAATCCTCTGTGGTTCGAGCCAGCCCTGCAATTGCTAGTCGTCATCGAATTGGCGTGAGCTTCTTCCTCTGCGGTCGCAGGGAGGACGGGACCGGGAACGCGGACACCTTGATGGCAGCTAGGCTTACCCTGTTGGGGCCACTCATCGGGATCTAGGGAGGAGCGGATTCAGGCGTCTCGGTGGTCGCCCGGACTTCGGGCTGGGCTCGGGCCTTTGCCTGGCGTCACCCTTTACGTGCAGCGGTTCCGGGCAATCCTGGTCATTCAGGTGATCCATCCAGATGGACGAATCAGCCGCAGCTTCCCTCGCGCGTCGACTTTCGGTCGGTGCTTGCCGTCCGTCATCCGCAGACTAGGGCGCTTCAGTGAGACGAAAAGCCGAATCGCCGCGACGTACCCGCTTATCCACTTTGATGGCGACCTCCGTCCCGGCCTTGGCTCGGTCCACCGCCTCGTGCTCGATCTGCATTGAGCCGACTTCTTGCAGAAAGTCGGTATGCGCGCCAAGAAAGTGAAGCTTGTCCCCCACATGCATATCTTGGCTCAGCTTAACTACAGCTACACTGATACGGTTGTAGAAGTGCGTAACTTCTCCCACTCGTTCTCCGTCTGCCATCAGCCTTCCTCCTCTTCATGCCTACGGAAGCGATCGCTAGCTGACGCCTTTGGCAAGGGTCACTCTCATTCTATATGTAGTGTCCATATCTAGACCCGGTGTCCAAGTCTTCCAGGATGGGATCCCTCCCGCTTAGACCTGGGCAGCCTCCCGCCAGGGACGGGACAGGCGAGATACGGTAGGAGTCGACGAGCCTCGGGTAAACCAATCGAAAGAGCCTCCGCCGCCTCCTTGGTACCAAACGGG
>CAYGCA010000001.1:71808-89772 GCA_964348265.1 uncultured Anaerolineaceae bacterium
CGGAGCGGAGCAAGGTCTTCGTGTCGATCTGGGCCGAGCCTGGGGCTCTACCTGGCCTAACGACTGTGGGCGATCTCTTGGGATCTGTGATAATCCCGGGGGGATTGGCGGGACTCCCGGCTGTGCTCAGGTTTCGATGACCCCCGCGCCATCGGTGGCCTTACAGAGGTAGATTTCGGGTTCGATCCCTGTCGAGCGGCTGTAATCCTCGACGGTTCTGATGACAAAGCTTTCAACCCCCTCGGCTCGAACGAGAGCGACTCCACAGCCCGCGAAGCCAGCTCCTGTCATACGCGCCCCATAGCAGGCTGGGTCCCGGCGAGCGCAAGCTACTATCTCATTGAGCTCATCGCTGGAGACCTCAAAATCGTCTCGCAGGCTGGCATGGCTCGCGTTCATCAGTTCGCCGAACGTCACCGGGTCATTCTCCTGCATGGCCTTGACTGCCTGCAATGTGCGCTCGTTTTCGGTTACAACGTGACGGGCTCGGCGGTATACCACGCGATCCAGGCCATGGGCTTTGGCCATGATTTGCGAGCCACTGACGTCGCGCAGTGCCGGGACACCAAAGAAGCTGGCGGCCAACTCGCACTGGACCCGGCGTTCATTGTAGCGAGATTCAACCAGCCCTCGGCGTGTGTTCGTGTCCAGTACCACCACGGCGGAATCGGATGGCAACGCCACCGGCCTAATGTCGAGCGAGCGACAATCAATCAAGAGCGCATGTCCCGCCCGACCTGAGGCAGCCACCAATTGATCCATGATGCCGCATTTCACCTCTACCCAGTCATTCTCTGCCCGCTGTCCAACCATTGCCATTTCTTCTGCATTCCAGGATGAGCCTGAGATGGCCAGGAAAGCCCGTGCCGCTGCCAATTCAAGCGCGGCTGAAGAAGCCAGGCCCGCGCCGATCGGCACGTTCCCCGACACCACGCCTTCGAAGCCCTGCAAGCCGTAACCGGCCTCTTTAAGGGCCCAGGCCACCCCCTTGAAGTACTCGGGCCAGTCAGAAGCCTCATGCGTGAGATGATCAAGGTCGAATTGAGTCGTTTCCTCGAAGTCGAGTGAATACAGCATGACTTGCTGGTCAGCGCGTGGCCGAAGCGATATCCACACCTCTCGATCGATGGCCATCGGCAAGACATATCCCTCGTTGTAATCGGTATGCTCACCGATCAGATTGACACGCCCCGGCGCACGGACGATATGGGCCGGGGCAGCGCCATAGCGATGGATGAAGCCCTGGGTGACACGCTGCTGCAGTGACATCAAACCCGAATTCCCCTTTTCGCTAGGCGCGGGCTTGGCTTCCGTACGGAGTGCAAACAGGCGATTTGGCTTATAAATCAATCATAGCTTAGTGCAAGGAGTAATAGAATCAGATCAGAATGGACGCCATTCGATCGGGTTTGCGCACTTCACGTCAACTTGGTTTGATACTGATTTCGGCTGGCATGCTGAGTTTCGAGATCAACCTTACTCGGTTGTTCGCCGTTCAGCAGTTTCACCATTTCGCCTTCATGGTCGTCAGCTTGGGGGTGTTGGGCATTTCGGCCAGCGGGGTGTTCCTCGCACTCAGACCGCGCCATCCGCCGCATTCTGGTCTGGCAGCCGGCTACGCAGCGGCGGTGGTGTTGAGCTATCTGACGATGAACTTCCTGCCCTTCGACTCCTACAGCATCGCTTGGGATCCGAAGCAAGTCTTGATTCTGATGCTCTACTTCGTTGCGGCCAGCCTCCCCTTCCTGTTCGCAGGATGGACGGCGGGCGCAAGTCTGGCTGAGGCCGGTCAGGAGGCGCACCTTCCGTATGCAGCAGTCTTCATTGGCTCGGCTTTGGGATGCCCCATCGCGCTCGGGTCGCATGCCCTTTGGGGAGAGCTCGGAGGAGTTGCGCTCGCCACTGCGCTAGGGCTGTTGGCTGCAGCGGTCTTTTCAACCCGAGCGCTGAGCCGAAGTGTGCTCGTCGGGTTGGCGGCCGCGTCTCTGGTTCTTGGCGCGACGGCCCCAGCCGGCCTTGATCTCCGCCTCTCCCCCTACAAGCCGCTTGCTCTCAGCCGGCTGGCGCCAGGTGCCCGGAACGTGGTCTCGCGTTGGAGCGCCGCCTCCCGGGTGGACGTGGTGGAGAGTTCATCCATCCACGTCTTCCCTGGGTTGAGCTTGAACGCCAGCCTCCAGATACCTGAGCAGGCCGGCCTGTTCGTGGACGGAGACGGTCCCTTACCCATCACCTCCGTATCGCCGGATGATCCATCCGCCATGGCCTTGGCGGTCCGAATGCCCTCCTCTCTGGCCTATCAACTGCGCCCGAACGCGCGGACTTTGATTCTCGATCCTGGTGCCGGTCTCAATGTCTTGATCGCGTTGACCAACGGTGCGGCGCGTGTTTCCGTTCCCAGGGACGAGCCCCTTGTTCTGGACATCCTTTCAGGGCCCTATGCCGGTATGAGCGCAGGACTCCTCAATCACCCACGCGTGGAGGTTACTGATCGAGCCGGGCGCGGCGCCCTACGTTCGGGCGCGGAGGCTTACGACGTTATCGAATTTGCCTTGAGCGGACCGTTCCGCCCTGTGACTTCAGGAGCCTTCAGCCTAACGGAGAACTACACACTGACGGTCGAAGCCATGGGCGATGCCTTCGCCAGGCTCTCGGACAGGGGTCTGGTTGTGGTCAGCCGGTGGCTGGGTACGCCCCCGAGCGAGTCGGCTCGAGCCTGGGCTACAATGCTCGCTGCTCTAAGCAGGCAGGGTGTGGAAGATCTCGGTCCGCACTTGCTCGCCTATCGCAGCATGCGCACCTCTACTTTCATCGCCTCCCGCCGGGCCTTTTCGCCAGAAGAACTTGCAGCCACCCGGCGATTCCTCGAGATGAATGGCTTCGATCCAATCTTCCTGCCGGACCTTCAGCCGCAGGAACTCAACCAGCACAATCGACTCCCAGAACCCGTCTATCATCGCCTCTATACGGCCTTGCTCCTGCATCCGGAAAGCACGATCGATACCTCTGATTTCAACCTCCGTCCCCCGACCGATGACCGGCCCTATTTCTTCCACTTCTTTCGCTGGCGCCAGACGCCGGAGGTGCTGGCTACACTAGGGCTAACCTGGCAGCCGTTTGGGGGCAGTGGATACTTTGTCCTGCTTGCCTTGATGGCGCTCATGCTCATACTTGCGGTCCCGCTTATGTTCTTGCCGCTAGTGCTGACTCGACGCGCTCGAGCGGATTTGCGCCCCGGAAAAGCGCCAATGGCCTACTTTGCCCTGTTGGGCGCTGGCTATCTCATGGTTGAGATCCCGCTCATTCAGAGCTTGACGCTCCTCCTTGATCAACCCTCCATTGCCCTGGCAATGGTTCTCTTCACATTGCTCCTCACCTCCGGCATTGGGAGCCTGCTCTCCCCCCGGCTGAGCCTTCCGCGGGTGCTGATAGCCTTGGTGGGTTTCGTTGGGCTGCTCGTCGCCCTTCTTCCCGCTGTGATCGAGGCCGCCCTTCCCTGGGGGATGTCAGCCCGGCTAGCTCTGACACTTGGGCTTCTGCTGGCACCTGGTCTGCTTATGGGGGTGCCATTCGCAGCGGGATTGCGCCGCCTGGAACGCGCCCTCCCTGGTCTGATACCGTGGGCGTGGGCTGTCAACGGGGCCGTATCGGGGGTCAGTGGCGTGCTGGCGGCGATTGTTGGGCTCGACTGGGGGTTCCGCGTCGTTCTCGCAATTGGCGGGCTTGCCTACTTGGGGGCCCTTGTGACTGCGCGGACCTTGGAATCCTAAGCCTGCCCCTGAATCCGGTGCCCCCTCGAGGCCTCAGGGAGTATTCGGTTCTTCGCGTACAAACGGCACGAACCGCACGCCGCCAAGGCTGGCCGACTGGAACTTCTTCTCCGATTCGCGTGTGAGGCGCCACAATTCCTGGAAACCGCCCGGGGGCCCAACGGGGATGACCATGGTGCCGCCCACATCAAGTTGATCAAGCAGAGGCTGCGGCACGTGATCCGGTGCGGCCGTCACGATGATGTTGAAAAAGGGCGCGGCATCGGGCCAGCCGAAATAACCATCGGTGTGCCGGACCTGCACATTCTTGTACCCTAAGCGAGCCAATCGATCTGCGGCTGTGTCCGCCAGGGGACCGATGATCTCAATCGTGTAGACCTCAGCACCCATATCAGCTAATATGGCAGCCTGGTATCCAGAGCCTGTCCCGATTTCGAGCACTCGATCTCCCGGCCTAATATCGAGCACTTGGGTCATTAATGCCACAATGTATGGCTGGGAAATGGTCTGGCCATAGCCGATGGGCAGAGGATGGTTATCGTAGGCTTGGCTCAGAAACTCGGCCGGAACAAACTCATGGCGAGGAACTCGGCCCATCGTCTCGAGTACCGCGGGATCGTCGATACCCCAAGCCATGATCTCTGCAACCATCCGCTGACGAGCTTCAGCGTATCCATCGACACCCAGCTGCGTCGGGCTGACGGTGGGGGTCGCCGCAGTCGGCTCGACATCGGCTCCATCAACACTGCCGCACGCCGATAGAAACAAGGCCGCGATTAGGACGCCAGGTATCCTCCGAATAGTCATTTTGCCCTTATTCTATCTGTGAGAGTCTCGTTGGCCATCTAATTCTAGACTATGCTAATAGTAACTGGGATCGATCTGGTCAAGATTTTCCGCGGTGCTTCTTCGGCATGCTGGGCTCGGTTGATTTTCAGATCGCGTTCCTAATGTCCGTGAGGCTGGAATCACGATGAGGGAGCCCCTTCTCGTCCTGACCGCCTACCTCCTGGGTTCGTTTCCCACCGCCCTGATCGTTTCGTGTCTCAAGGCTGGGGTAGACATCCGCCAGGTCGGCGACGGCAACATGGGCGCCCGCAACGTCGCCCATGTGCTCGGTTGGGGCCCCGGCATTCTCGTCGCCGTGACCGACTCCAGCAAAGGTGGGCTGGCTGTCCTGCTTGCCACGGCTTCGGGGCTGTCGGAAGGCTGGCGAATCGCAACCGCGGCCGCAGCCGTTCTCGGTCACGACTTTCCGGTATGGGCCGGTTTCCGCGGTGGACAGGGCATGGCAACTATTGTGGGTTCGCTCCTGGTTCTGGCACCACCCGAAACCATCGCGGGATTGGTCGTCTTTGGGGCTGCGTATGTGATCACTCGCAGCTTTGATTTGAGCGCCGCCGCCGGTCTTGGAGTGCTAGCTTATCTTGTCTGGAATGCAGGCCAATCGGACCTCCTGACCGTTTACACGATCGTCCTTTTGCTCTCTATTCCCGCAAAGAAGGCGCTGGACTGGCCTCGCCGCCGACGGTTGGCGGCCGAGATTTCAGGCCCCGAGGTGACGAAAGAAGCGTAAGCGGACAGAGTCGCAGGTCAGACTCTGCTCGTCGGTCTTTCCCTTCGAGAGGGCTGCGGGCTCGAAGCTCAACTCCTGGGCTCCAAGCCCCTTTAGAGGTTTCCATCAACCTGTCCGGGCTCACCCCCCTACCTATCAGTTCAGGCACGAATCAATTATTATGAGTATCCCATGGAACGCAGATTGGGATGTGTAGTTGGCAGGAATGGTGAGCCGGTTCCCTGACATATTAGTCGTCAGCTTTTTGGCCGGGCAGTTTCAGTTCGTGGCCGTCGAAGCTGATAGGATTCAAAATCGGAGTCCGGAAGCAGAATGATCCTCAAGAATCTTTACCGGCGCAAGGGACGCACCCTGCTGACCGTGATAGGGATCAGCATCGGGGTGGCCGCCATCGTCGGGCTGGGGACGATGGCTAATGGACTTGAGGCAGGCTACAACGCCATGCTGACCGGCAGCAAGTCCGATTTGGTCCTAAGCCAGCCGAACGCGCTCGACATCACCTACAGCTCCGTTGAGGATGATGTCGGCCATCAGCTGGTTGAAATGCCCGAAGTTGAGGCCGTCAGCGGCATGCTTCAAGGATTTGTTCAGGCGGAAGGGATCCCCTACTTCTTCGTATTCGGCTATCCCCCGGACAGCTTCGTGCTGGGTCGCTTCCAAATCACTGAGGGTCTAGGACTGGAGGCGCCCGAAGCCGGCCGGATCCGCGGCAGGCCCATTCTTCTCGGTTCTGCGGCTGCGGAGACCTTGGATAAGTCGCCCGGAGATACGCTGCGTCTGCTGGAAAGTCTGTACCGTATCGTCGGCATCTATGAAACCGGCGATCCCTTCGAGGACGGCGGAGCTGTGCTGGCCCTCTCGGAGGCTCAGGAACTCCTGGGGAAGCCGCGTCAGGTAAGCCTGTACTACATCAAACTTCGAGACCCTGAGCTAGAGGAGCGACTGTATCAGCGAGTAAATCGCCTATGGCCCGACTTATCCTTGAGCACGACAGACGATTTCGCCGACAAGCAGTTGCTCGGAGACGTGTTGAAGGGTTACGTGTGGGGAATTGCGGGTCTGGCTATTGTTATCGGCGGCGTCGGAATGGCCAACACCCAGCTCATGTCTGTCTTCGAACGGACCAGCGAGATTGGTGTATTGAGAGCGCTTGGCTGGAGTCGCCGACGCGTCATCCAGATGATCCTGGGGGAATCGGTGCTCGTGGGCCTTCTGGGGGGCCTGCTGGGCGTCATTCTGGGGTGGCTGGCTCTAACCGCTGTCTCCGGTTCGGCTGCCATCTTTGGGGCCTCGGCGGCCGACATCTCTCCTGCACTCTTGATCCAGGCCTTCGGCACGGTGGCTACCCTAGGATTGATCGGCGGGTTGTACCCAGCTTGGAGAGCCTCCAAGCTGCAGCCGGTGGAAGCGCTGCGTTATGCAGGAGGTACTTCAAGCGGTAAAGTCCGTCGCCTGCCGCGAGGCGGCATGGCGGTGCAGAGCTTGTGGCAGCGAACGGGACGGACCTTGCTCACGGTCGGTGCGATTGGCATCACGGTCGGCGGCATTATGGCGCTGGAGGGAATCGTTCGTGGGGCCTCGGATTCATTCACTGAATTGGCTCTCGGGGCTGGCGCGGAAATCATGGTCCGCCAGGCGGACATTGCCGATACGAGCCTGAGCGCGCTGGATGAAAGAATTGGCGATAAGATCGCGGCCATGCCCGAGGTGGACAATGTGAGCGGGATGGTGGTGACAGCCGTCACTCTGCCCGATGGGGGGGGCTTCTTCATCTTACAGGGATACGCTCCCAACGAATCTGCTATTCGTCGTTTCAACATCGTTGAAGGAAAGCCGGTGCAAACCAACCGGCAGATCATGATCGGCCGAATGATCGCCGATGCTCTCAACAAGGGCGTCGGCGAAACCCTCGATCTGGGTGGGTCGCGCTTTCGCATCGTCGGAATCTTCGAGACAGGGATTGGCTGGGAGGAAACAGGGGGAGTCGCAACTCTGCGCGATGGGCAATCCGTGTCCGGCAGACCGCGTAAGGTGACGATGTACGCTGTCAAAGTCATGGACCCCTCTCAGGCGGCGGCTGTGGTAGAGAAGATCAACTTGAGCATACCGGAAGCTCACGCTGCTCTTTCGGGCGAATTCGTCGAACAAATGCCTGACATGCAGGCCAGCGAGGCCGTTTTCGGCGGAATCTCAGTCCTCGCTATCTTTGTTGGAGGTTTGGGGGTCCTCAATACGATGCTGATGGCCGTTTTTGAGCGCACGCGCGAAATTGGAGTCTTGCGGACGCTGGGATGGCGCAGGCGCGCCATCCTCGGTTTGATACTGCGGGAGTCGCTTCTGCTGGGATTCATCGGCGGAATTGCTGGCCTCGGGATCGCCTTTGGTCTCGTCTACTTGATTGGCCAAGTGCCTCTGGTAGGAGAAGCATTTGCGGCAGTCTGGGGCTTGGACTTGTTTCTGCGAGCCATGCTCGTGGCCTTGGTCCTGGGGCTCCTGGGGGGGTTGTACCCGGCCTTCCGGGCGACCCAATTGGAGCCGGTAGAGGCCCTGCGCTACGAGTAGACGCCCGGCTGCCGGCTGTGGCCGGTCGACAAGTTGAGAGAAGATACGGTTTAGAACGATGATGAGATATCTTGGATTGCGCATAGGCTTTTTGGTAGTGGGCGCGGCTCTGCTCATTACCGCTTGCGGCGGAGATGCGCCGCAGACTGCCCCGGAGGAGGAGGCCGGCAGGCAAGAGGTTTTCGTGCCCATCGTCAGCGCCACCGGAGAGGTCTTGCCGGCCCGCTGGGCCACCTTGAGCCTCTCATCTCCCGGTATCGTGACAGGCTTGCCGATTGAAGTGGGAGATCAGGTAGAGGCGGGGGAGCTTCTGGTGGTGTTGAGCGGGCGTGAACAATTGGAGGCCGCCCTGGCAGCCGCCCAGCTGGAGTATGTCAACGCTAGCCAGGCGATCGATCAGCTTATGGAGAATGAATCCCTTGCTCGAGCACAGGCGGAGCAAGGCCTAGCCCTCGCTCGCGATGTACTTGAGGATGTGGAGTACCAATGGAGGGTCAAACAGGAAGGCTTGCGGGCCAACTCAGACACGATAAACGCTGCTGAGGCCAACCTGATTCTGGCGGAGGAGGAGGTAAAACAGGCTCAGAAGCGGTACAACAGGTTATCTGGTCGCGCTGAGGATGATCCGGCCCGGGCTTTGGCCCTATCGAACCTGTCTGCAGCCAGGCAGAAGCGAGATTCCATCCTGCGGAACCTCAACTGGTACCGGGGTCGCCCGACCGAAGTGGAGCAGGCCTTGCTGGATGCTGATGTGGCGATTGCCCAGGCCCGAGTCGATGATGCGGAACGGACGCTGGGCCGCCTCCAGGACGGACCGGATCCGAGGCTGTCGGAAGCCGCGGAGGCCCGATTGGCCAACGGCGAGGCCGCATTGAAGGCTGCTCAGCGGGCCCTGGCCGAACTGGAACGTAGAGCTCCCTTCGCCGGCACTGTGAGCGAAGTGTTTATCCGCGCCAACGAGTGGATTGCGCCGGGGCAGCCGGCGGTGCGGCTCGCGGATCTAAGTACCTTGCGCGTTGAAACGACGGATTTGAATGAGATCGACGCCGCGCAGGTGGAACTAGGCGATGGGGTAACCGTCAGCTTCGATGCGCTGGCCGATGTAGTCGTACCGGGGACGGTTACCAGTATTTCGCCGAAAGCCGCCGAAGGTTCTGGAGTGAACTTCACGGTCCTGATTGAATTGGAGGAGATCCCGGAGAAGTTGCGCTGGGGCATGACGGCATTTGTGGACATCGAGGTTGGGGGGCGATAGAGATGACTCGCATGTCTTGTTTCCTCTTGCAGGGCGATGAAGGCTGTGTAGGTGTTCCAGCCCCAAAGCAGGTGGATTTTGTGGACAGCCCCTCCGCGGCGCACCCAAGCCCGGGTCTGACCGTTCGATTGGCTGCCAAGAGAGGATTTTGCAACGGGTTTGCCAGATGGTAGAAGAATCGACGTGGCTTATCGAGGCCCGCAATCTGACGCGGGTGTATGGAGGCGACGGGGCCGAGATCCGAGCCCTGGACGGCGTGAGCATGAAGGTGGCCCCGGGAGAACTTGTCTCCGTAATGGGGCCCAGCGGGAGCGGCAAGAGCACGCTTCTGAACCTTATTGGTGCCCTCGACCAACCCACGGACGGTGAGGTCTTTGTCCGGGGCCAGAATCTGGCGCATCTGGCCAACGTGGATTCTTTTCGGGCTCACACGGTAGGCTTCATCTTCCAGCTTCACAATCTGCTTCCAACGCTTACGGCCCGCGAGAATGTCGAGGTGCCGATGGTAGGCTATCGAATCTCGCGCGATCGTCGTCGTCGGGCGGAAGAGATTCTCTCCCTGGTTAGTCTGGCCGACCGCATGGATCATCTACCCAATCAGCTATCTGGCGGACAGCGCCAGCGGGTGGCGGTCGCCCGCGCCTTGGCCAACAACCCTCCGCTTGTCCTAGCGGATGAGCCCACCGGCAATCTTGACACCACCGCCGGGCGGGACCTTATGAGACTGCTGAAGAGCCTGAACGAGAGCCAGGGAACCACTTTCGTGGTGGTGACCCACGATCCGGCCGTTGCCCGCCGGACCAATCGGGTCCTGGTTATGGCGGACGGGAAGATTGTTCGCGAGGACTTGATCGGCTCGCCCCTTGAAGAGGACCTGAAGATGTGGCGGCACTCGGAGTTGGGGGAGATTCTGCTCTCAGGGGATGACAACTTGCAGGAGCGCCTGGAGCTCTCACCGGACCAAATGACGGTGCTCCGCCGACTGCTCGAAAGCGCCGATGGAGGCGACTGAGATAGGCACCAATTGAAGTTCCGGTTGCGGCCTCCCTTTCGCCGGGCCTCGCCTTACTAAACCCCAACGTGATGCTCAAAATCCATACGGAGGCCCTGCTTGAGGTCTCGAATAGCCCTAGTTGAGCCGAGCTTGCCTGGCATGGCACAATGGTTGGCCAGAGGTCACCGCCAGGGCCAGCGGCGCTCTTGCGGCGGGCCGAACGGGCAGAGACGGACTCTAGGAATTGGCACGAACCCTCTGTGAACGGAGTCAACGCCATGGACCAGAAGAGCCGGAGTATCGGCGCTCGAAACCCATTGCCGGGGTTTTTTGAGGAGGCTTTGATGGAGCTGGGGGCCCAATTGGTTTCCGGAGTGGAGAAGGGACTTCCTGATGAAACGCTACCGCTGGGCGAAATCCGGAAACGGGGTTGGAAGCTGTTGAACGGGGACATTCCCCTGCCAGCCATGGTCTTGAAACGGGAGGAACTCGACCACAACATCGCCACCATGCAGGCCTACTGCGACCGACATGGAGCCTGGCTTGCGCCACACGGTAAGACGCCGATGGCCCCCCAACTCTTCGCCCAACAGCTCCAGGCGGGAGCGTGGGCGATCACGGTCGCAAACGTTGCTCAACTGCAAGTCTGCCGGGCCTTCGGCTTGCACAGGGTTCTCTTGGCCAATGAGCTGGCAACCGATTACGCCATCCGTTACGTTGCTGAACAGCTTCGCAATGACCCGGGATTTGAGCTTTATGTGCTTGTGGACAGTCTCGAAGGTGTTAGGAGACTCACGGAAGGTCTTCGGAGGGCCGAAGCCAAGCGTCCCCTTAGGGTCTTGGCTGAACTTGGCCTGAAGGGCGGGCGGACCGGTGTCCGGGAGGTAGCGGAGCTGAGGCGGATTGCGGAGGCGGTCCTTCGGGTGGAGCCGGTCCTGTGGCTTGCAGGGGTGGAAGGCTATGAGGGCGTCGCCTATCGGTTTGGTGCCACCGAGATGGAGCGAGAGGCCGAAGTGGACAGCTATCTGCGTCGGTTCATGAGGGCTGCGGGCGAGATCCAGGCCCTCGTACCAGCGCGCAAGCCTTTCCTGGTATCGGCTGGCGGCAGTATCTATTTTGACCGTGTGATCCGGTTTCTTGGAGCGCGGGCTTTGCCTGCGGCGCAGCTAGTCTTGAGACCGGGCAGTTATGTCACACACGATCATGGCCTCTATGAGCGTTCCTCCCCCATGGGGCCAGAATCCATGCGCTACATCAACGAGGGCAGACTGCGACCGGCTCTTGAGATCTGGTCAGCGGTCCTTTCAAAGCCTGAACCAGGGCTGGCAATCCTTGGAATGGGACGGAGAGACGTGGCGACCGATGCAGATCTACCCATACCGAAGTTTAGCGCCAGAAATGGAGAGGTTGCATCTCTGGGAGCTGGTTACAACGTTACAGGCTGCAACGACCAGCACGCCTTCCTTCGCCTGCCTGCCGAAGAGGATCTCCGCGTCGGCGACCTTGTCGGCTGCGGGATTTCTCATCCCTGTACTTCCGTCGACAAGTGGCGCATCCTGCTTGTCGTCGATTCTGCGCGGACGGTGATCGGCGCGGTCCGCACTTTCTTCTAATATGCAGGCTGCCGCCGGGCCGGCGGTTCGCCAGCCGCCCTCCAGGATCTGGGAGCGCAGGCAGCATCGGCTGTCGCGGATCAGAGCCGCACAAGCTCGCGCAGTTCTGGCCAAACGAAGGGTGCGATCACGGCGCTGCCTAGTCCAAGGGCGGTGAGGCTGGCAAACAAGGGTGGCAGCGGCAACTCCTGCATAACGCCATAGGCGATTAGACAGCCCAGTGCGGTTCCAAGCCCGATGCGGAGCGCGGGTCGCTTTGGCCTGAGCATACTAGGGAAAGTGCGCGTCAGGAGGACCAGCAAGAGCGAGGCTTCGAAGGTGAAAGCCAGACTGTTGCTGAGCGCGATCCCGAATGCGCCCACCTGGCGGAAGAGCACCAGGCCCATCCCAACGAAGAGACCCGCATTGAGTATCGTTGCATACAGCGGAGTGCGGGCGTCCTGCTGAGCGTAGAAGGCGCGAGCCAACACCTCCAGCAGGGAATGCCCGACAAGCCCTAGCAAGTAGGCGCGGGCAGCCCAGACCACCAATAGGGTGCCACGGGTGTCGAAGTTGAAGGCTGCCTGTACCAAGGGTTGGATTCCAATCATGAGGAGAAAAGCGGCCGGCAGAGTGAGCGCCAGCATGGACCGGAGCGCCCGCCTGAGGCTGGATTCAAGGGCCGCCCCATCCCCGCGGGCGAAATGCTCCGAGAGAGTCGGCAGGATGGCGATGCCGATTGCCGTTCCGATGATTGTCTCGGGGACCTGCATGATCAGCCAGCCATAAGCCAGCGCCGTTACTGACCCAACATCCAGGCGAGAGGCAAGGTTGTCCTGCACAACGAAAACAAGCTGAAAGGCGCCAATGGTCAGGATGCGGGGGCCCATCAGGCGGGCAACCTTACGTACCCCAGGGTCGTCGAGGCCCAGTTCGGGCCGCCAGCGGAACCGGA
This sequence comes from uncultured Anaerolineaceae bacterium, assembly GCA_964348265.1. Taxonomy (GTDB): domain Bacteria; phylum Chloroflexota; class Anaerolineae; order Anaerolineales; family E44-bin32; genus JBFJVD01. The sequence goes on from CAYGCA010000001.1 coordinate 84,510, forward strand.
AGCGGGCCAGCCCGGGGAGCTGCACGGCCAGGTGCAGCATTGCGCCAAGGATAACCCCGTAGACGAGGCCATGGATCCCCAGCCCGACGGCGGGTAAGCTCAGCCCGCCAAGCCGGTAGCCCTCGGTAGGCGCCAGTACCACAGCCCCGAAGATCTGACCGAGGTCGTAGACCACCGGCGCCAGGGCCGGGAGCAGGAAATGCTGGTTGGCTTGTAATCCGGCGGCAATAAGCCCGCTGAGAGAGAAGATCAGGGTGGCGATCAGATTCAGTCTCATCAGCTCGGCCACCAGAGCCTGTTGTTCGGGTTGGAAGCCGGGAGCCACGCCCAGTTCGGCACGCACGAGCGGCTCGGCTAAGAGCGCGATGATGACCGCAAATGCGCCGGTCACCAGGAAGGCGATGTTGGCCACACGGCTGAAGATCGCCCACAACGCGTCCCGCCCCTCGACCTCCATGGCCTGGGAGAGAACGGGGATAAAGGCGACCGAGAGTGCCCCGCCTGAGATCAGGGCAAACAACAGATCGGGCAGGTTGTTGGCGGCGTTGAAGACGTCCAGCTCGGCGCTCACGCCGAACTGGCGGCCGATCACCACTTGCCGGAAGAGTCCCAGTAGCTTGTCGATTCCGAAGAAAATGGCAATCAAGAGCGACGATCGGGCGACGTGTGAAAGTCGGCCGGTGCGCCGTGGAGCAACTGCTGTTGATTCAGCCACGGACCAGTCTCATAGGATTCCGGTCTGGCTCAGGGAGCAGCGTTATACCGCGCTAGTTGGCCCAGCGCCGGTTCCCAATCGGGGTGGTTCTGCAGCGCGACTCGCCAATCGGCCAGGGCGCCGTCGATGTCCCCAAGGGCTTCGCGCGCCAGACCGCGCCAGTAGTAGCTCTCCTCCAAGTTGGGCTCGCTCATGTTGCTCAGCGTTTGGGTGGCCAAGTTGGTCACATCGAAGTAGCGACCGCTGTAGAAGTAGGCCCAGTAGGGTCCAGTTTGGTACCACATCATGCGCCAGGGGCGCGTTTGCGGGTCGAGGGAGGCGTAGATCTGAAAGGCTTCGTCATAGGCCGCTGCCGCACCCGCATAATCCTGAAGCGCCACCAGGTTGGTTCCGCGGTTGAACCAGGCGAAGAACCGGGCGCGACCGGTGGTGGCGAAAATCTCATCTGAAGCCAGTTGAGCAGAATGGCGGGTATTGGCCTCCCGGTCGGAATGGGGGCCAAGGATCGCCATGACCTCCGTCTCGCGTTCGGGCGGATAAATGACAAGGTAGGTGTAGTTGAAGTGTCGCCAGTACCGCTGCATATCCTCGTAGAGCAGCGGCAAATTGGCCTGAATATAGGAGTCCTGAACTGTGAAGCGCTGGTTGGCGTCGTCGTACCCGGAGACCACCTCGTAATGGCCCATCCAACCATCGAAACCGGGTCCCTCGAAACCCTTCTCGACAATAACCGGCAGGCCAGCTGCGATGAAACTCTTGAGCAGCTCGAGATCCCCTCCGGTGCGCGTAAGTGCCTGGAGCCCGGTTTGCTCCTCCACAAAAGCCTCAAGTTCATACGGCATAACGTTCTTATCCCGAGGGTTAGGTTTGGTGAATGCGGCTATCGGGCGCTGGTCCCCTTGCCAGCCCCAGAAGGAAAGCGCCATCGCCAGGTTGGCTGGGCCGCAGTTGTTCCACTTCTGGTATTCGTGGCGTATTCCACCTAGTTGGATGTTCGCAGGTAGGGGTGTTGGCTCCAGGGTCGCCGTGGGACTGATGGTTGGCGCCGCGGTAGGAGCGGCGGTCGGTGAAGAAGCAGCGGTAGGTGTGTGGGCGGTTAGCGTTGCGTCGACCATCGCCACCAGAGTCGGATCGGGGGTGAAGACCGCCTCCTCGGGCGGCGAGATGGCGTACTTGAGGCGCGCCTGCATTTCGGCTACCCGCCAACCTAGGCGGTCCTGAACGAAAGGCAGGTTGTAGCTGAAGATCCCCAGAAGGAGAAGGCCTCCCAAACCGCCGACACCAAGCAGGAGGTGGATGGGTTGGAAGTAGCGGGTTTTGGGCCTCAAGGGCGCCCTCCAAGTCGGAATCAACACGCCGGACACCCTTGGCTTGAGATTGGAGCTTTCTGCGCCGGCGTAGTGAATTATGCTCGGATGATTGGCGAGATTATAACCGAAGCCCGCTTCCAGAATGCAACGGACGGCCTCCTGTGAGAAAGGCGATGGATATCCATCATTGACATCCAGACTGCACTGCCGGAGGATCCGGAGAACCGGCGATGCGGGGAGGCCGGGTTTGGCCATCCGCGCATGGACCCCCTGAGAGTTCGCCTTGTGCCTGGACGAAGCCCTAAGTTTGCTGGGCGTAGGGCCGGAATCCTGAGCCGGTCGGCATCAGACAGGTTCCCATTCAACATGTGCCCGCCGGCGGAATCGCTCCAGTGCGGTGAGAACCGGCTTACCCAGGAGTGCCAACAGGACCAGATTGCCGAGCGCCCGCATCGAGTCCCATGCAAAGGAAGTCACAAAGTAGAAACGGCCATAGCGCACCAGCGTCTCGATCAGGCCCAATCCGGGTTGCCAGCCGAGATCGGGTGCATTGAAGGCATAGGGCCAGAATGAAAGGTTTGTCAGTGCCCCGTAGAGCCAACCCCAGATGGCCCCGTAGGCGCCTAGAAGGAAGGGTGAAACCCGGCCGCCCGGAACCCAGGCGGCGCCCATGCCCACCCATCCAGCGGCTAGCATTTGGTACGGTGTCCATGGCCCGAGTCCGCCAGCTGTGAGTGGCCCTGAGACAAGCATAGTGAGTGCTCCCATGAGGAAACCAAGCCGTACGCCGAAGAGATGACCCACCAGGATAATAAGCAAAAACACGGGCGAGAAACCGCCAGGCAAGGGCACCACTGTTTCAATGACTCGCAGTCCTGTGTTCAAGCCCACGAGCGTACCAACCATGGCGATGGAGTGGGCGGTGAGACCGAGTTGGGCCTCGCCGATGAGCGCCATCAGGATAAGCCCCACCGAGGCGCTGAGTGCCAGTAGCACCGCGCGCGCTTGAAAAGTCTCCGGTCGGACCGGTGCCCAGAAAGGGAAAAGATAGAGGGCAAACCCCAGTGCGGCAAGGAGGAGAAAGAGGAGTCTGGCTGAGCTGAGACGCTGGATCCAGGGGATTGAGGTCATGGTGAGGATGGATTGGCCTCCGGGCGCGGAGTATATCACGCGCCGCCAGGAGATCGTCCGGTAGACGTCTTCATGAGGTGAAGCAGGACCATGCGGCCGGGACCGCTCCTGCAGGCAGGATTGGCTCGCAGTCCGGCACAATGACTTGCTCAGCAAGTGCAGTCTGGGGGTGCGCCTCGCGAGACCGGTGTCTGACCTGGGCGCTGGAGCCTGTTGGAAGAGAAGTCATAGCAGCTAGAAGACGAATCGCCAGCTAATCCCACTGCCCAGGATTGGATCTGGCTCCGCTCTCTGGCTCATCCTGAGTTTGGGTGGGTTCCATCCCAGGGAAGAGGCCTCCTGGCTGGCAGGAGCGGCAGAAATTTGTGATCCGCTGGTTGGCGGTGATGGCCGAGATGGCAGTCCCGCAGGCTGGGCAGGGATGGCCGCCGCGCGTATGGACTGCGAAGAAGTCGCGCGGTTTCAGGTGAATGTTCTCACCCATCGCCTCACCTACGGCCTCCGTGGCCTCCTGCAATGTCGTCCGCATCGCGTGGTAGAGCCGCCCGATATCTGGCTCGGTCAAGGTAGGTCGCTTTCGGTAGGGGTGCAGACGCGCATGCCAAAGGATCTCATCGGCGTAGGCATTGCCAATCCCCGCCACGCACCGCCCGCGCACGAGGATGCCTTTGATCTCTCCTCGAAAGGTGGAGAGTCGCTGCCGGAACTCCGCCAGAGAAACCTCCAGGGCCTCTGGACCCATTTTCTGGAAGTTTGGGATTTGTGCAAGATCCTCTGTCAGATATAGCTGTCCCATTTTCTTCCGATCGATGTAGCGCAATTCCTGCTCTGGACCGTGAAAGGACAAGGTCACATGCACCGGCCCGGCCTTCTTTGCGGCGGGCGGGCAGAGTTGGAGGCGGCCGGAAAGCTTCGGGTTGACCGCCAGGGTGTAGGTATGCGAAGTGAAATTGATCAGGATGAACTTGCCTCTGCGCGTGATCTCGTCGATCGTTGCTTGGCTCAGCGCATTGACCAGGCCGACACCCGTCAGGTCGCGGACTATGAGCGGTCCTCCTAGAGGGCTGACGGTCACAGCCTCAATGCGCCGGCCGACCAGACGGTCTGTCAGTATACGGCGTACGATTTCGAGTTCCGGCAGTTCTGGCATCAGGCTTCACCTCGAAGGCTGGTGTGATCAGGTCCTTGATGAATTCTGCACGCTCTCTCAAAGGGAGGCTGGAGTGAGAGCTGGTCGCACACACAATCGGGAGAAGCCCGGCCAGACATTCGATGAATCACTGCCCCTCGCCTTCGCAACTCTGGCCATTCTTTTTGGCGACTCACCGCGCTACGATCGAGCCCGCGATCCTCCCAAACCTGGGTGCCGGACCGACCGCAGCCTGCACCTGAGGGTTAGCCGTGACCTGGGGATCTCAATGGCAGGATCGAAAGGCAGCCCCTGATCGTGGGTCGACCTGGCGTACTTCAGGGCTTAAGCCTAGCGGATTCTACCAAGCCTCGAGGTACATATAGATGCCGCCTCAAAGTGACGTCGCGTTGAGGGACCGATTCCTCTTCAAGTTGAAGATCCTTCCCTCCCAAAGCCGAAGGATGTGGTTCTAGATTCTTGAAACTGCAGAAGCGATAGGCAGGCCGGGCGAATGTCTGGATCGGTTGATGGCACCGAGGCAGTCGCCGGCAGCTTCGAGCTCGAGCCCTTGCCGGGTGGGTGTGAGGGGCTTATGGCATCTCGGGGAGCGGTGAGGCATCTCGTCTTTCGTGGGGTCGCGATTCGTCCTTGAAACCGCGAGCTTCCGGGCTGCGCTGCACCCTGGCCTGGAATAGGGGGGGCATCAGCTCCACGATCCCAGAGTCCAAGAGTCAGGAATGGCGCGTTTGGCCAACCTGTTTAGCAGCACGAACAGATCCGACCCTACACGCTCCGGTGAGGAAAAGCTATAATCGGATCGAATTATGAAGCTTAGGCGCAGACTCGTTACCCAGTTCTTACTGCTGGGTCTCCTGGCGCTTGCACCAGCATTTCGCCTTCCAGCCAGCGCCGACAGCTCTTACGCGCCCCAGGCCCAAGCTCCAACCCCGTTCCCCACTCCTACTCCGAACGCTC
>CAYGCA010000001.1:89782-93868 GCA_964348265.1 uncultured Anaerolineaceae bacterium
CGCTCGCGGCGAGATCATCTATACCGTCCAAGAAGGCGATACAGCATGGCGCATCGCTGCTTTGGCAGACATATCCCTGGAAGAACTATACGCCCTCAACGGCCTCCAACCTACCGATTTCATCACGCCCGGCATGCAGCTCTTGCTAGGAACGGGGGTTTCCTCGGAACCCACCCCAGCTCCGGGTGTGGAGCCGTCGCCGACGCCCATTCCATTCACGCCCACGCCCGCTCTTGGTACAGGGGAGATTTGCGTACTGCTGTTCCTCGATGAGAACGGGGATGCGCGACTCGATGAGGATGAGGTTCCACTGGCGAACGGGCGCGTCAGTGTGGTCGAGGCCTCAGGCAGGGTGGCGGGAGAGGAGACCACCTCAGACGACCCTGAGGGTCACTGCTTCACGGACCTGCAAAACGGTGACTATAATGTGAGCGCCGCTGTACCGGAGGATTACAACCCGACAACAGCTTTGAATATCCCCGTCCGCCTTCAAGCTGGCGATATCAAGTTTGTTGAGTTTGGAGCTCAACCCAGTGCAGCGATCGCTGGAGGTTCCGGAGAGTCGGATGGTTCAAGTTCCACGCTGCTGGGAGTGCTTGGGTTTGTGCTGCTCGGCGCGGCGGCTGTGTTGGGCTACTACGCCTCGCGCTACAATCGGCGTCGCTCGCCGATGTCGTTGGGATAGCGATGCGACGAGCGGCAGTCATGCAGAGGGGGGAAGGGACCTGCACCGAACGGTCGCAGGCTGCCGCCCACTGGGCGCTGCGCTGGCGATTGCAATCCCTGGGATAGAGGCGCGAAGGATATCTCTCGTCGAGCTTGTCGGCTGGTGATCCCCGCCTATTTGACCACAAGATCCCGCAGGGCCGCCAGCAGCAAGGCTACATTCTCTTTTCGGCTCGAGTGACCCATTAAGCCGATGCGCCAAATCTTTCCGGCCAGTGGTCCGAAGCCGCTGGCTATCTCGATGTTGTACTTTTCGAGCAGGGACTTGCGGATGCCAGCCTCATCCAGACCCTCCGCAAGCAAGACGGTTGTAAGCGTCGGCAACCGGTGGTCCGGCGCCACAAACGGACGTAAGCCCAGTTCCTCCAATCCCTTCCAGAGGGCGGCGGCGTTTTCCTGATGACGAGCAAAGCGCGCTTCCAGCCCCTCTTCTTGAACCAGGCGCAGCGCCTCCCTCAGCGCGTACATGGTGCTGATAGGGGCCGTGTGGTGGTAGGCTGGCTCGTCGCTCCAGTACCGCGCGAGAAGATCAAGGTCCAGGTAGAAAACAGGGGGCGGGGATTTGCGTGCAGCGATGGCTTCCTGGGCTCGAGGGCTCAGTGTTAGGGGAGCCAGGCCAGGCGGTGCTGAGAGTGATTTTTGACTGGCACTGTAGGCGAGGTCGACGCCCCAGTCGTCCGCCCGCACGGGCAGCCCTCCCAGCGAGGTGACGCAGTCGAGCACCAGGAGAGCGCCGGTTTCATAACAGGCAGCGGCAATGGCTTCAATGTTGGGCTGAAGAGCGCCAGTCGAAGTCTCCGCGTGGACCAGGGTGACAATTTTGGCTCGGCGTTCCCGGAGGGCGGCGGAAATCTCGTCCGGGTCGAAAACCTCTCCCCAGGGCCGTTCAAGGCGATCCACATCAGCGCCGTGCCGTCTGGCTATTTCAGCCAATCGCTCACCGAAATATCCGTGAGTGCAAGCCAGCACTTGATCTCCTGGCTCGATCAGGTTGCTTAATGCGGCCTCCATCCCTGAGGTGCCAGTCCCCGGCACTGCCAGGGTCTGCTCGTTTTGGGTCTGAAAGACAAACTGGAGCAGCTGACGGACCTCACGCATGATTCTCAAGAAGTCGGGATCCATGTAGCCCGTCAGGGGGGTTGCCAGGGCCCGAAGGACGCGCGGATGAACGGTACTTGGTCCCGGTCCCAGCAGGATGCGGGGAGACGGGTTGAGGTCGGTATAGGGTTGGGTCATATTGCACACTCGAGTTCCGACTGAAGGAGATTGAGGCCGACAGATTGATTATAGTGGCCCGACGTCTATCCGGCAAATCCTGGGTGGCCAGGAATGCGTTCCCGTTGGAGGGCAAAGGCCGGCGGAGGGTGAGCAGACCCCCTAAGAAAAAAACGCGACACGAGTTCGGGGGTTGGCTGACAAGCGCCCCCTGTGCTAGAGTCCCTCATCGGGCGCTGATGACCCTCGTCTGAAGGCTTGTTCCACCTTTGTCCAACGTGTGATCTGGGAAAAGGGTCAAGACCATCAGGGGGCTGTGTCTGAAAACCATTACAATGGGAAGGTCAGTGCCAGGCGTGCCTGCCTTTGACTTCGGCCCACGAGCTACTGGCAATGGGTTTTCGATCTCGCCCGATCATGGTTTAATCCCCGAACCTGGCGACTAGGCAGTATCGAACAGGTCGCCTAGAGACAGGCTTGCGGTGTTGTGTGCGTCACGCCGCTGCCGAGCAGTCTAGAGATAACAGCCAATTCTATGTTTCGACGCAGGCAGAGCTCGCTCAGAAGGGCCTTTGAGCGAGCCAGCGATCCTGAACTCAGCAGGCTGTATGATGAGGTTGCCATCCGCCAGGAGAGGGTGGCCCAACTTGAGTTGGAGTTATTCGATACTCAGGTGGACCTGGCGCGCTTTGAACGTGAGCTTGAATCCCGGCTCGGACCCTTTCAGCGGCGCTTGCAGGAACTTGAAGACCACCTGTCAGAGGCCCGGCATCGGGCAGCTCGCCGTGCTCAGTGGGGGGATCGACTTGATGAAGATGAACCCCCGGTGGACGTCGTTGAGCAGTTCCACAGGACCTGGGCCCGGCCTGAGCGGCCTGAGGAACCCGCGCCGCCTCCTAGGAAGGATGAAGCCACCAAGGAACAGCTCAAAGGGCTCTATCGAAACCTTGCCAAGCGCTTCCATCCAGATCTCGTGACCGATGCCGAGCAGAAGCGCTGGCGGGAAAAAGTGATGGCCAAGGTCAACGAGGCCTATGCTGCTGGCGATTTGGGTGCTCTTCAGGCGTTAGGTGAGACGTCGGACCACCCTGGGGTCTCTCCTCCCAAGGCGCGCGAGCAGGTTGTCGCCGAGCTTCAGACTGAAATCCGGCGTCTCGATGGCTTGATCGCAAGCCTGAAAAGCTCCCTTCGGCGGCTGGTCAACTCTCAGACGGTCAAGCTTATGCTGGACGCGAGCATCGCTCGCCGCAGCGGGCGTGACCTGTTGGGAGAGATGGCTGCCGACCTAAGAGTCGAGATTGCGCGTCTTGAAGCTGAACTGGCGTCACTGGAGGGCTAGGCGCGGGTTCGGATGATCCCAAGCACACCAGAACTGAGAACCGCGGCTCCCGATGCTGCCTGGTGGAGGCGGCCCCCTGCGCCAACCGGGCCTAGCGACTTGTGCCTGACTCGTTGAGCATTTGCCGCAGAACAGTTTGCAGGATGCCGCCGTTACGGTAGTACTCAACCTCGATTGGCGTGTCGAGACGAACCAGCACCTCAAACTCGATGTGAGCGCCCTCGGCTGATTTGGCCTGCACCACCACCCGGGCACCAGGCTCAAGCCGGTCGTCGAGATTCCATATTGAGTACTCTTCGCGGCCTGTCAGGTTCAGGGACTGAACGTTCTCGCCGGAAACGAATTGCAGCGGGAGGATACCCATTCCCGCAAGGTTGGAGCGGTGGATGCGCTCGTAGGACTCGGCTATTACCGCTTTCACTCCGAGAAGGGCGGTGCCCTTGGCGGCCCAGTCGCGTGATGAACCCGTGCCATACTCTTTGCCAGCCAGGACGATCAGAGGAACACCTTCTTCTTTGTATCCGGTAGCCGCCTCGAAGATGCTCTTGCGTTCACCCTCAGGGAAGGCCAGAGTAACGCCTCCCTCTACTCCCGGAACGAGTTGATTCTTGAGGCGAATGTTGCCGAAGGTGCCTCTCGTCATCACCTCATCGTTGCCGCGACGCGAACCGTAGGAGTTGAACTCGCGTGGCTCCTGGCCGCGCTCGATAAGGTACTGACCCGCGGGACTGTCGACCGGAATTGCCCCGGCGGGCGAAATGTGGTCGGTGGTGACCGAGTCGCCCAGGAGGGCTAGAACGCGCGCA
>CAYGCA010000001.1:93878-96766 GCA_964348265.1 uncultured Anaerolineaceae bacterium
AAGGGCGGCTCCTTGATATAGGTCGATTTAGGGTCCCATTCATACAGGTCTCCTCCGCCAATCGGGATTGCGTTCCAGGTTTGGTTGCCGGTGAACACATCTGCGTAGCGGCTCTTGAACATGTCAGGGCTCAGCCACCGGGCGATGATCTCACGGATCTCATCCTGCGACGGCCAAAGGTCTTGTAGATAGACGGCGCTGCCCGTTGGATCTTGGCCCAGCGGCTCATTGACCAGATCGATGTCCGCCGTGCCTGCCAGGGCGTAGGCCACGACCAACGGCGGCGACGCGAGGTAATTGGCCCGGACATGAGGGTTGATTCGTCCCTCGAAATTCCGATTGCCGGAGAGAACGGCCGAAGCTACGAGGTCGCCGTTGTGGATGGCCTGGACCACTTCGTCGGGCAAGGGACCGCTGTTGCCGATACACGTGGTGCATCCGTATCCAACGACATTGAACCCCAGCTTTGCGAGTGGTTCCAGGAGGCCGCTTTTCCCCAGGTATTCGGTCACAACCCTCGATCCTGGAGCGAGGCTGGTCTTGACGTGGGGCTGCACTCCCAGGCCTCGTTCGACCGCATTCTTCGCCAGCAATCCAGCGCCCACCATTACCATCGGGTTCGAGGTGTTTGTGCAGGAGGTGATGGCGGCAATGACGACGGATCCGTGCCTGAGCTGAGAGCTCCTCCCGTTCGATCGGATGGTGAGCTGGTCCTCCAGGCGTTCCGGGGTCAGAGCAAAACCGCCTTCGGCGATGGGAGCCTCCAGGCTGCGCCGAAATGAGCGCTTCATCTGAGACAGTGGGATTCTATCCTGGGGACGCTTTGGCCCCGCCAGGCTTGGTTCCACGCTTCCAAGTTCGAGTTCAAGGACTTCCGTGTACGCCGGATCGACAGTCTCGGGGCTTCGAAAGAGGCTTTGTTCTTTGCAGTACCGCTCGACCAAATCAACAAGTTCTTCATCGCGCCCGGTTTGCCGCAGATAGCTTAGGGTTTCATCATCAACCGGGAAGAAACCGACTGTGGCGCCGTACTCGGGGGCCATATTGGCGATTGTGGCCCGGTCGGGCAGCGACAGCTCTGACAGGCCATCGCCGAAGAACTCCACAAACTTGCCGACCACGCCGTGCTGGCGCAAGATTTCGGTCACCCGGAGCACTAAGTCGGTGGCCGTCGCGCCCTGCGCGAGTCGGCCCACCAATCGGAAGCCAACCACATCTGGGGCCACGATGACCATCGGCTGACCGAGGATTGCCGCCTCGGCTTCGATGCCACCGACTCCCCAGCCGAGCACACCCAATGCGTTAATCATCGTGGTGTGGGAGTCTGTTCCGACGAGGGTGTCAGGGAAGGCTAGGATGGCCTCTGGCGTCTCCTTCACCAAGACCACCTTCGCCAGGTACTCGAGATTGACCTGGTGGACGATGCCGGTGGCAGGAGGTACGACTCGAAATTTGTCGAAGGCCTCTTTGCCCCAACGGAGGAACTCGTAACGCTCGCGATTGCGCTCAAATTCAATCTCAGCGTTGCGGCGCAGCGCCTCTTCGGATGCGAAGAAGTCAACCTGCACCGAGTGATCGATCACAAGATCGACTGGGATTCGGGGGCTGATCTTCTTTGGATCGCCGCCAAGCCGGGCGAGCGCAGACCGCATCGCAGCCAGGTCCACAACCGCAGGGACGCCGGTGAAATCCTGCATGATGACCCGTGCCGGTAGGTAAGGGACGTCTGACCTCTCACCGGACTCGGGTTGCCAGCCCGCCAGCGCGACTACATCCTGCTTGACAATCTCACGGCCATTGACCTGACGAAGGACGGATTCAAGCAGGATGCGGATCGAGAAAGGCAAGCTCTCGATCTTCGTCAGACCAGCCCTTTCCAGAGCATCGAGCCGGTAGATGGTGAACTGGCCGGATTTGGTCGACAAGCTGCCAATTGAGTTGAAAAGATCATTCTTCATCGCAGACCTCGATCCATGCCTGATTCCGGGCTCAAATCTGAAGTTTCAGTAGGTGCTAACCGTGGGGGTGTCCTCAGCGCCGCGCAGGACCAAGCCCAGGTAGGAGTATAAACCAAAAAGCGGGCACCCCAACCTGACGCGCCACAAGGCTGGTCTCGATCGGACAGAGGAGGGTTACGTGCTGTCGGCCCAGCCTGCGCGAGGGCTTGCGGGTCCGCGCTTCAAGGTCTGAATTCGAGTTGGAGTCCGGATTGAAGACAGTTTTCGAACGGCCCGCAAGGGCAGTGAGGATCAAGATCGCGTCTGCAGCCTACCTCTGCCTTCTGGCGGTCGAAAGGCCAAGAACAGGCCTTCCACCGCTGCTTGCAGTCCGGCTACGATAGGTCCAGGGCGGCATAGATAGGACCGAGATCCAGGCGTTCAGACATCAACTGCATGAAGCTTTGCAGCTTAGCTGGTTGACTCAGGCGCGTCTTGCCGTATACCTTCTCGATGGCTTCGACGGTGTCCATCGTGTTTTGAGGGACGAGGAGGATTGGGACATCCAATGCCTCCGCTTGTTTGATCGTCAGGGGGCTCGGATGGAGGTTGCCTGTCAGGATCAACGCCGCTGTCGAGGTCTCTAGGGCCGCCAGTTGGATATCGGTCCGATCACCGCCGGTGATCACAGCTTTGTCTTGCTGGCGCCGAAAGCGGGTGAGGGATGCATCGGCGGTCATGGCTCCGATCGTGAATGTCTCAACCAGGGAGTCACGGTCCACGCTTTCTGTCAACACCTCGGCACCCAGCAGATCGATGATCTCTCCGATGCTGAGGGCGGATAGGCGCGGCACGCGAGGCAAGGAACCCAAGACTCGCACCCCTTCCTTGTCGAGAAAAGGCGTCGCGAATTCGTCCAGGAAATCTTGGGCGGCTTGATCAGGAATGTGG
>CAYGCA010000001.1:96776-108695 GCA_964348265.1 uncultured Anaerolineaceae bacterium
CCCAGCCTGAATCGGGCAGTAAGTGCGCTGTCGAGCACCTGCATCTCGCCATCATAGCGCACCAATACGATGGCTGGGGCACCCAGCTCCTTGGCCACCTTCAAATTCGAAAGACCCACTGCATAGCCTTCCCTCAGACTGGCACCCCCTTCCAGCAGAAGAGCATCCTTTCCCTGACCGGCATTCTCGGCGGCCGCCTTGACCAAATCCAGCAAGTTGGCAGGTGACGGATCTTGCAGACGGGCGCGCAGTTTCTCACTAGTGATGACTACGGGTGCCAGCTCCTTGAGAGGACTCTCCAATCCAAGAGCCCTCTGCACGAAGGCCGCGTCCTCATCGGCCAGGTCGCCTTCTGGGGTCCGCCAGGGTTGTGTGCTGAAGGGTTTGAGATAGCCGACTTTGTACCCTTCGGACTGTAGCTTCTTTCCGAGTGCCAAGCAGACCGCGGTCTTACCCGAATACGGCTCGACGGATGTGACGTAGATTGCTCTCATAACATCCTCTTCTACATAAGCCCTGTGGGCGATTGGGAGGCTCCAATCGCATCAGGATTAAGGATCAAACGCATGTCGATGGCAATACCGCCGCGTTTCTCCTCATACACGACGTAGGGGTTGACGTCCAACTCGGCAATTTCGGGGAAGTCCGTCACCAGTTGACCTATGCGCAGAAGGGCATCGACGAGCGCGATCCTGTCGACAGGCGGGCGCCCGCGAACACCCTCTAGAAGCGCACGCGCTCTGATCTCCTCCAGCATTGACTCAGCTTCAGAGCGCGAAAAGGGTGAGATCCTGAAGGCCACATCCTTAAGGGTCTCGACATAGATGCCTCCCAGCCCGAAGGTGACTACGGGACCGAATTGAGGATCACGGTTCATACCAATCAAGACCTCCAGCCCCTGAGGTACCATCTCCTGAACGAGGCAGCCCCAAAGCCTGGCTTCCGGCAGGTAGCGCTGGGCGCGGTAGGTAATGAGATCGTATGCGTCGCGCACGTCGACCGGATTCTCGAGGCCTACCTTCACCCCACCTACATCGGTCTTGTGAAGAATATCCGGCGAAGCGATCTTCAGCACGACCGGGTAGCCGATTTGGTCGGCGATCGTGACCGCTGCGTCGGCCGAGTCGGCGAGGTGCGATGCAGGGATTCTGAGCCCGTAGGCCGCCAGAATTCCACGTGCTTCAGCATCGCCTATCGTCACGCGACCCTCGGCGACCACCTGATCAATAGTTCGGCGAGCTGTAGCCCGATCGACCTGGAAGGTTTCATAACGAGGCAGGTCCCGAGCTTGGTAGTTGGTGTAGGTCTGCATTGCCTTCAGGACTTTGGCCGCCCTCTCCGGGTATGGAAAGTTGGGCACACCACCGGCCGAGAGGACTTGGATACCGGGCTCGACACGCGCCCCACCCATGAAACAGCCCAATATGGGAATATCCACTCGCCCGGCAATCTCGACAACGATCTGGGCCGTTCCTTCGATTTCAGTCATCGCCTGGGGTGTCAGGATCACAAGCACCCCGTCTACATTGGGCGCTCTCGAGACCATGGCGAGGGTGGCTTCGTATCGGTCGGCTCGAGCGTCGCCAAGGACGTCGATCGGATTGGAGACACTGGCGGCCTCAGGGAGCAGTTCGCCTAAGGCCAGGATACTATCGGAATCGAATTGTGCCAGCTCGAGTCCGACGCGCTCCAAGGCGTCGGTGGCCAAGATGCCCGGCCCGCCAGCGTTCGTGACAATCGCAATCCGGCTGCCCTTGAAGGGCGGCAGATAGCCAAAGGCGAGAGCATAATCGAATAGATCTTGCATGGACTCGGCCCGGATCACGCCGGCCTGATGAAAGGCCGCCCGATAGGCCTGTTCGGAGCCGGCCAAGGAACCGGTATGGGAAATCACCGCCCGAGAACCGGCCTGTGTCACTCCAGATTTAACTACCACGATTGCTTTCTTCTTGGAGACCTCTCGAGCGACCCGAATGAATTCCTGGCCGTCGGGCAGTCCTTCTGTATAGATCAGAATCGCACGCAAGGCTGGATCATCCTCCCAATGTCGCAGGAGGTCAATCTCGCTCACGTCGGCTTTATTGCCCAGCGAGACGAACTTGTCCATCCCTATCTTGCCGGCTTGTGCCCAGTCAAGGATCGCGGTTCCCAGAGCCCCGGACTGCGACATAAAGGCCATGGGTCCGGCAGGCGGCATCCCGGCGGCGAACGTGGCATTCAGGGGTGTGACTGTGTCGATCACTCCAAGGCAGTTGGGCCCGATAACTCGAATGTCCTGTTCACGGGCGATCTGCAGTAGCTCCAACTCGCGCTCTAGCCCTTCCTTGCCCGCCTCCCGAAAGCCGGCACTGATGACAATGACGGCCGGGATGCCTTTCTCGCCGCAGCTGCGCAGTGCGTCCGGTACCTGCAGATAGGGTATGACGATGATGGCCAGGTCGATGTCGCCGGGCACCTTGGTGACGACTGGATAGACTTGCAGGCCAAGTATTCGATCCGCCTTCGGGTTGATGGGGTAGATCTTGCGCCCGTCCTTCAAGAATCCGGCCGCAAGCAGGTTTTCGAGAACCGCGTAGCCCAGCTTTTTCGGATTGGTGGAGGCGCCAATGACGGCAACAGAATGGGGATTAAAGAAAGGCGTCAGTGACAACGCCGAACCTCCTGGGGTTCTGGAGCCTCTAAGCTTGCAGGCTCTGGGTCCGCCAGTCTCTGTGCTTCGAGATTGGCGCCTGGATTGCGCCGTTGGAAGCCGGAAGCCAGGGTGTCCTGCTTCGTCCTGACACCAGCGACTTTAGACGGCCAACTCCGCCGAAGAGCAGCCACGAAAGTGTACCGCCCGACAGGCAGCGACTGGAGCGTAAGACATACGATGGATCGGTGTTGGTCCGAGGACATTCAGCGCAGCCTTATGCCGCGGCGTTCCATAGCCCTTATTGTGCTCGAAGCCGTACCCAGGGTAGGCAGCCCCGTGTTCTACCATGCGACGATCGCGGGCTACCTTGGCGATGACTGAGGCGGCCGCGATGGAGAGGATCTGGCTATCGCCCCGGGCGAGCGAGGTCTGGGGGAGCTCTTCCTCCGGCAGCAAGATGTAGTCCAGCAACAGATGATCTGGAATGATCGGGAGGTTCGAGAGGGCGCGTGAGATTGCGGTTCGAGTGGCCCCGATTATTCCCCAGGCATCGACCTCGGCGGGAGCCGCCATCCCAACCCCAACTGCGACCGCGATCGCCTCGATGTGGGCCGCCCAGTGATCGCGTTCAGCAGGTGCCATCCGTTTCGAGTCCCGGACCCCGGACAGGCTCCTGCCGAGATGGCGTCTCTCGGTTGGTAGGACCACCGCCGCGGCTACGACGGGACCGGCCAGGGCTCCCCGCCCTGCTTCGTCGATGCCGGCGACCGAGCGATGACCGGCTATCCAGAGAACACGCTCGTACTTGAGGTCGGGCCGCGCTTGTACCTCAGTTCGGGCGATCATAGAAGCCTTGCCGCCAATTGCGCCGAATGCGGAACAAATCTCGAAACATAGCCAATGAGTCCTGGGCCAGCCTGACGCGGCTGTCGGGATCATAGTACCAGGGGATCGGAACCTCTACGATCTTGTAGCCGCGCTTTGTACCCACAAAGAGGATTTCGACGTCGAAACCCATCCCCTCCAACTGTTGTACGCCAAACAGATCCTCAGCCACCGCTGCCCGGAAACACTTGAATCCGCATTGAGTGTCTTGGAAGCCGGGAACGGCTACAGCTCGCACAACATGGTTGAACACGCGGCCGATGAGATGGCGGTAGACGGGTTCGCCGTAGCGAATGGCCCCCGGCAGTTCACGGGAGGCGATGGCTATGTCGAAGTCGTCCAGCTGGGGGGGCAGGAAACGATTCACCTCGGTTATGGGCATCGAGAGATCGGCGTCGCAGATGAAACGATACTCACCTCTGGCCTCAAGCATCCCCCGCCGGACGGCAAGTCCTTTGCCTCGCCTCTGCTCAATCAGGAGGCGATAGTTGGCATGGCTTGCCTCAAACGCCTCGGCGATCTGGATGGTGTTGTCCTGGCTGCCATTCTCGACGACCAAAACTTCGGCCGTGTAGGCCTGTGAATCGAGGAAATCGAAAATCGTATCCAGTGTGGCGGGCAGACGTCTCTCTTCGTTATACACAGGAACGATGAGTGAAAGTAGGACGCCCAAGGGGTATGGTCTCAGGGGTAGTCAGCCTGCGCTCATCCGAAGATACCGCCGGAAATCAGGACCAGACCAAAGATCATCAAGACAAGAAAGTTGAAGAAGGCCAGGACCGCCAGGATGATCAACTGGTTTCTTGTCATGCCAAAGAATTGAGTGGCTGCATTACCAGCCGGTCCTCGCTCTGCTAGCTGAAACGGATCCGGGGCAGGAAGCTCGTCGGGTTTGGGTTCGGGAAGCGCGGTCTCCTCGACCTCAGGTTCCGGTTCTGGTTCCGGTTCTGGTTCGGGCGGTTTAAGGAGAGCGTCCACAACCGCATCGATGTCTTCTCGGTCCATAATGGGCTGTTGTTGGAGCAGGTTGGCAGCGAAGTGTTCGATGGCGTCCCTTTGCACAACCCGCGCCGTAGGACGGATAGTGTCGACATGCGTTCGAGGGTTGGTGAAGATAAGGACTGCCTCGATCTCGGGAAGAGGGAAACCTTCCTTCTCCAGGTAGGAGTGCAGCGATTGTGCGATCCCCAGTGCGGATTCCTGCATATTGGGTCGGGTGCGTCGAAAGCTCCGTGTGCGGCCGTCAAACTTGTGCCATTCCTCACCCTTGGCACGAAATACCCCCCTGAGAGGCGAGGCAATGATGATGCGGACGCCCTGAGGGTTGATGAGGATCATCGGGGCCGGGATGTTGCTGCGCGGCAAGGCCAGATTCAGGATGAGAACATGGTCTGTTGGCAGGGTCTTATTGAGTTGTTGTGAGACGATTTCCTGGGCCTTCATCTCTCCGTACCATGCCAGCCCATGTTCAAGGGTGCCCCGGACGCGATCTTCAAGGCTGATATTGCCTTCTTCGTCACGAAAAGGTGAGCGTTCGATGATTCTCATGTTGCGCCTCCGGACTAAGTGCTCATGGATATCGGACGACGTCGAAAAGGGCGGCTGACCGTCGGAGCCTCTTGGATCTCCCCGGCCAGATAGGCTGCCACGAGTTCAACCGAGTGGATCAGGCTTAGATCCCAAAATGCGCGTAAGTGACTTTGCGGGAGATAGCGGAACACGGCTCGCTCCATCTCTGCCCGCGAGGCGAGTCGAGCGGCGAACTTGTCTGCTGAGATGCCGAGTCGGCTGGAGAAAACGCGCACAGTTCGCGAGGAGCCGCCCGGTTCAAGCTGGATCCTTAAATGGTTGCGCCATTGACGCAAATCCTTATCGGGGGCAAAAGCCAGCCAGCCGTTGGGCTCAGCCTGATTGAGGGCCGTCCCAACCTCGGGTTGCAGCCGATTGCGGTCCTTCTGATCCAGGTAGGCGCGCAACAGGTTGTGATTGACTAGCCGTTGATGAAAACTACCGCGTGGAACCTCGGGGCCGAAGATCGGCTCGAAGAAAGTCGCAATCCATGCTTGGTCGAGCCATAGGTGCGCCAGATAGCCAGCGACGAATGCCGCACGGTCCGGCGCCAATTCATCGGGCCGTACAAGCTCAGGATGGCGAGCGAGCAATCGCAAGTGCGCTGGCCTTCGATCCAGCATGGGTACGTCAAAAAAGTGGCTCGCGGCCCGAGGCAACCCCGATACTGTCCCGAAGTCGGGTGCGGTGTTGCCAAGCAGAAACGCCGAGCGATTAAGGCGCAACGCCTGGCGATGCTGTTCGGGCATCCGCGGATGCACCAGCATGGCATCTGCTAGCGCCAGATGGTTGAAAGGCGTAGGCACAATGGCATTATAAGCCAAGCGCAAACCAGGTAAAAGGCGGCAGAGCCTTGAGGATATGCTCCAACGTGAGAGTTACGGATTATAATCATATTCGAGGCAGTCCGATGCGTCTGAAGTTGTCTTTGTTCGCCGCAGTACTGGCGTGTTTGGCCCTGAGCTTGCCGCTTTTGGGCCTCGCCCAAGCAGACCGCCAAGTCTTGGTCCTCACCGCAGAGGGACCCCTGACGCCTGCCGTTGCTGAGTATTTGGAGCGGGGTCTATCGCGTGCTGAGCGCGAGGGCGCTGAGGCGGTGATCTTCCAGCTGGACACCCCCGGTGGCGAGCTTGAGTTGACCAACCGGATTGTTCAGGTTTTGCGCGCCAGCCAGGTGCCTGTAGTGATCTATGTTTCGCCCCCAGGAGCTATTGCGGGCAGCGCCGGCACAGTTGTTACCCTGGCTGGCCATGCTGCGGCCATGGCCCCGGAAACCGCCATTGGGGCGGCCAGCCCGGTTGGCCCTCAGGGGGAAGACCTGGGAGATACGATCGAGGCCAAGACCAAGGAGATCCTAAGAGCCACGATACGCAGCCTGGCCGAACGTAGGGGCGAAAACGCGATCGCTCTGGCGGAGGCCACCGTTCAAGAAGCCAAGGCTGCCTCGGCGAGTGAAGCTCTAGAAGCTGGCTTGGTGGATTTCGTTGCAAAGGACGTCGACGATCTGCTTCTGCAGCTTGACGGCTTCGAGGTGGAGCTTGGGTCCGGGCTAAGGAACCTGCAAACAGCTGACGCTTCAATTCTTGAGGTTCCCATGTCCTTCATAGAGCGGCTCCTGCAGGCTTTGACAAACCCAAACATCGTCTTCATCCTAATGGCCGTGGGCGTACAAGCACTGCTCATTGAGATTTCTAGCCCGGGAGGCTGGGTCGCAGGCTTCATTGGCGCTGTCTGTTTGGCGCTGGGAGCCTATGGCTTGGGCGTTTTGCCGGTGAACTGGTTTGGCCTTCTCTTCTTGATCATAGCCTTCGTCCTCTTCCTGGCCGAAGTCAAGACGCCGAGCTTTGGGGCCCTCAGTGTCGCCGGGCTGCTCTCCTTTATCCTCGGAGCGCTGGTGCTCTTCAATTCGCCTGGGACGCCTGCTTTTCAGCGGGTTTCAATCCCTCTAGTGATTGGCTCGGGGCTTGTGACGGCCGGGCTGTTCCTCTTTATCGTTACTTTCGCCCTGCGGGCGCAACGACGCCCGGTGGAAGTCGGCTCCGAAGCGTTGGTGGGTCAATGGGGTGTCGTGGATACAGAGCTTGCACCTTTCGGCAAGGTTTTCGTGGCGGGTGAATTATGGTCCGCCAAGGTCAAGGACCCTTCGGCGCGTGTCGAGGCGGGCAAGAGCGTTCAAGTCGTTTCCGTAGAGGGATTGAAGTTGCAGGTTCAAGAGCCATAGATGGAAACTATATAAGCCCCCCCGGACGAGGGGGTTTGACTCCCTTTATGTCAGACTGTACACTAGCCCCTACGAATCGGAATCACGCCAGAGGTGAACCGCATGACGACCGGATCATTTCGATTGGTCGAGCAAACTGGGCCCAATCCCGGCGCAATCCATGATTTGAGCAAAGAAATCTCGGTCATTGGGCGGGACGTTGCGAATGACATCGTACTGAACGATGCCGAAGTATCTCGCCAGCATGCACGCCTGACTCAGACCCCGGGTGGCTACGTTCTGGAGGATCTGGGCTCGACCAATGGGACCTTCGTGAACGGTGAACGACTGGTGGCGCCGCGTGTGTTGAGCGCTGGAGATCTGGTTGGCCTGAGCGAAAAAGTAAGCCTGATCTTCGACGCGGTCACCCCCGAAACTGCCGCAACCGTGGTAACCCCCTCGGCCGGGCAAGTTGCCCCCCAGCCGCCGCCTCTTGAGGTGGCGCCTCCGGCTGCCGCTCCGCCCCCTGCCGATTTTGCCGTGCCGGGAGATAGAACTGATCTCAGACGCTGGTCGTGGGCCGGTTGCGGCTGCTTGGTTTTGCTGTTCGCTTGCGGAGGCATATTCGCATTCATGGACTTGTACTATCCCGAGACCCTGTATGCGCCCATAATGCCCATTCTGCGTATCCTTGGACTCATCAGCTAGACCGGGCGTCCTTCTGCAGATCGGCTGAAAACCCCCAACGCCTATCATCCCAATCAACTCGGGACGGTGCTTGAAGCTCCTCGAGCGTCTTATGCCGCGCGAGCTCCGGGCCCTCCTTCGGATCCATGCAGGGTTGAATGTTAAGCATGGATCCCAAGCTGGGGTTGACCTCATCGGGGGTCTTAGAACCCAGCTGTCAATAGGTCGGTCGGGGCTGTGGATCCGAGCAAGATTTACGCCCCCAACCTGGGGATTCAATTCACCTGGCGGGAGATGCGGGCTCCAGCGTCGCGACTGGTCTCTTGAACAATGAGGTGGCGTACCTCGACGAACCGAGCCAGGCGATTCGGTTCGTGATTGGCAAGCATCAGTGCAATTCCTGTGACGGGGCTTTCGTATTTGGCGCTACATCGGCTGTGGTTCTTCGATCGGTTCCCGCGCTGGCGTGGCGGAAAACTCAAGTCCCTCAGGCCCGCGGGCTACCCGCAGGTTATCGCCAGGATGAAAGCTGCCGGCGATGAGCATCAAAGCCAATGGATCTTGAAGTTGGCGTTGGATGGCGCGTTTCAGTGGTCGAGCGCCATACACCGGATCGTAGCCGACCTCGGCCAGGTAGAGCTTGGCATCTTCGGTGACCTCCAGCGAGTAGCCCTGCTCAAGCAATCTCTTCGCCACACGCTGCAACTGGATTTCTACGATCTTCTTGAGATCACCCTTGGTCAGACGGCGGAAGACCACGACTTCATCAATCCGATTGAGGAACTCCGGCCGGAAGTGCCGCGTCAGAAGCTCACGGACATTGGCTTCCGCTGCCGCCTCGGCCTGCGCTGCTTCTCCCCATAACTCGGTACCCAAATTGCTTGTCATGATGACGACCGTGTGGCGCATGCTAATCGTACGTCCCTGGCCATCCGTCAGGCGGCCGTCGTCGAGCACCTGAAGTAGAACATTGAAGATCTCCGGATGCGCCTTCTCGATCTCATCGAATAGGATCACGGTGTAGGGTCTGCGCCGGACCGGTTCCGTCAGCTGACCCCCTTCTCCATAACCGACGTAGCCGGGCGGGGCGCCAAGGAGACGCGAGACGGTGTGTTTCTCCTGATACTCACTCATGTCGATCCGCACCAATGCCTGTTCGTCGTCGAAAAGGAACTCGGCCAACGCCCGCGCCAGCTCGGTCTTGCCTACACCCGTTGGCCCCAGGAAGATGAAGGATCCAATTGGGCGATTGGGGTCCTGTAGGCCGGAGCGGGCCCGACGGACGGCGTTCGAAACTGCCTGCACGGCCTCTTTCTGGCCAACTATGCGGCGGTGGAGGCGTTCCTCCATATGCAGCAGTTTCTCCATCTCGCCTTCGAGTAGCTTGGAAGCGGGAATCCCCGTCCAGCGCGAGACGACCCCGGCAATGTCCTCAGCATCGACCTCCTCTTTCAGGAGTGAGCCCTCGGCTTGAAGGACCTTTAGGCGGCCTTCTTGATCAGCCAAGTTCTGCTCCAGTTCAGCCAAGGTAGTGTAGCGAAGACGGGCGGCCTGCTCAAGATCCGCCTTTCGCTCCGCCTGCTCGATCTGGAAGCGGGTCTGTTCGATACTCTCCTTGGTAGTACGCAGCTCAGCAATCGCCTCTTTCTCCGTTTGCCAGCGGGCATGGAGCTGGGCCGATTCCTCGCGCAGGTCCGCCAGTTCGGCTTCAATGCGCGTAAGCCGATCGCGCGAGGCCTCATCCTTCTCTTTTTTGAGAGCCTCCCGCTCGATCTCCAATTGCATGACCTGTCGATCGACCTCGTCCAGTGCCTGAGGCTTGGAATCGATCTCGGTTCGCAGCCGGGCTCCAGCCTCGTCTATCAGATCGATTGCCTTGTCGGGCAGATGCCGGTCGGAGATGTATCGGTTTGAAAGGGTTGCGGCGGCGATCACGGCACTATCCTGTATACGGACGCCATGATGGACTTCATAGCGTTCCTTGAGACCTCGCAAGATGCTTATGGTGTCCTCCACGCTTGGCTCTTCGACCAAGACTGGCTGGAAGCGTCGCTCGAGCGCCGGATCCTTTTCGACATGCTTGCGATACTCGTCGATTGTGGTTGCGCCGATCATGTGCAGTTCGCCCCGGGCCAGCTTCGGCTTGAGCATATTGCTGGCGTCCATGGCGCCCTCTGCCGCGCCAGCGCCGACGACGGTGTGCATTTCATCAACAAACAGCAGGATTTCGCCGGCGGCTTCTGTGACCTCCTTAAGCACCGCCTTGAGACGTTCTTCGAACTCGCCCCGGTACTTGGCCCCGGCGACGAGGGCCCCCATGTCGAGCTGGACGATTCGTTTGTCCTTCAAGCCTTCCGGCACGTCCCCATTGACGATCCTCTGCGCCAGGCCCTCGACGATGGCCGTTTTGCCCACGCCTGGGTCGCCGATCAGGGCCGGGTTGTTCTTCGTGCGGCGCGACAGCACTTGGACGATACGTCGGATTTCCTCATCACGGCCGATAACAGGGTCCAGTTTCCCCTGGCGCGCCATTCTGGTCAGTTCCCGACCGTACCTTTCCAGAGGCTGGTAGGTAGCCTCCGGGTTGGGCGTGAGGACGCGTTGTGAGCCGCGAATGTTAGCCAGCGACCGCAGCACTGCGTCGACGCTGATTCCATATTTGCCAAGCCTTTCCGCCTCAGGCCCCGCCGCCAAAGCAAGCAGGATGTGTTCGGTGGAGACGTAGTCGTCCCGCATAGCCTCGCCGCGCCTCTCGGCATCTCGTAAGACGTCGGCCGCAGCCCGCGAAAGACCGACCTGCGCGGTGTTTCCGGTTACCTTGGGCCGAGTTGCCAGGTAGGCTTCTAGCTCGTCCCGGAGCATCGCAGGGCTGCCAGCAATAGCGGTCACGATCGCCGGTACTACGCCCTCTGGCTGGCGGAGCAGCGCCAGCAGCAGATGGGCAGGCTCGAGGGCACTGTGATCTGCCTCTACGGCCAGTCGTTGAGCCTCGATGATCGCCTGCTGAGCTTTCTGTGTATATTTCTCCAGATCCATTGTCTTTCCCCAAACAATCGAATTCTTATACCGAGTTGTGCCCCCCAAGTCGCCGCCGGCTGACCTCCGGCCGAAGCGAACGGGTGCAAAGATCGCCGCTCTAGGCGAGGATTCCTGCAGCCGCTACCAGTTTATGACTTGGGTGTTGGAGCAGTGTCTGAGCAACGTTAGAGAGATATCAGCGAGGCGCCGCGGAAAGCGGCTGATGAAGCCGCATGATCCCGCTGGCAGCAAAGTCTGAGCGCGTTTTCACGCTGCAAGTTCCATTTCGTCATCGGGTGGGAAGAGCGACTCAAACCACACGTCTTAGGCCCGCTAGGTTCTCGGCGTTGATTCTGATCAATCTGACGAGCGGGTTGCCTGCCTCAAGACCGGGAGGCAAGGACCCCCCTTACTCCGTTCGCCGGCATCCGGCTTGGGTCAGGCGAATCGTTCTCAGATCGATCAAGACGGCCTGCACAGGCGTTGGAGATCACTGTCTTCGCTGGTCATCGATTTCCCAAGAGAGCAAGTTGCCCGACCGAACCCGGGATTCTGAGTGGAAAGCAAGGATCGATCGTCTTTGGATGAAACAGGGCAGCTATCTCGGGTAAACCCACTCTTCAAAGAGTGGCGTGAGGTCGCAGATGCACGCTTGTTCTGCCATTGCTTTAAAGCTCTCCGAAGTTGCAATCCCCCACTGATGCAGATCGTAGTAGCTGCACAGAAAAGAGTTGAACTTCGCCTGTCCCATCGACTCAGCCAGTGTCTCGATGAAGATCGGTCCGCGTCCATAGACGATGGCGCTGTACATCGGCGGGTCATAAGCCTCAACCGGCAGGCCGATAGGAATCGGGGCTTTGTCAATTCGAGCCCAGCGCTCCTCAAGCGAGCCCCGGAAACCGGTCGCTCCGATGGGGCCGTGGAAGGA
>CAYGCA010000001.1:108802-121398 GCA_964348265.1 uncultured Anaerolineaceae bacterium
CCCTCAGGATCGTACATGCGCAGGGTAAGCGCCACGATTCCAGGGTATTCGATGCCCAGGGCCTGGGTTGGTGTGCTCACGATGTCGAATTCGGTGAAAGGATAAGGCCCCACCAGTTGGCTGAAGAGCTCCATTGCGTTAGCTGAAAAATCGATGACCCTCTCGGCGGTCGCCTTGAACTGAGGGAAGGAGTAGCTGTTGATTGTTGTCACGCCAACCTTCTGCTCAGTGACGCTGAAGTTTCTACTGCCGGCCAAATAGAAGTCACGCACGGGGCCAGCAACAAAGGTCACTTGTTGCTGGCCGTCCAGTTGCTCACGTTCGATCTCTACGCCGGAGGCTGCCAAAATGAGATCTCCAGGGGCTGTGACCCGCACGATGAAAAAGCTGCTGTCTGAATAGACGATGTCCCCAATCGGGCGGGGGATCTCGAGGTTCCAGCCCTCATCGTCAAAGACCGGAATGAGGGGGTAGAAATGTGCTAAGGCGAGGACGTCTTGGGTGAACACAAACATACCGTAGTTGCCGCCGCCCTCGGTTGGCACTTGGATGGAGAAATCTAGCTTGACTACGATCGCCTCACCCGGTGGCAGAGAGGGCGACAGGGGTACACGCAGGGCGCTCCGGCGGAGTTCGTAGGTGGGTTGGACGACCTCGCCATTCACGGTGAGGTTCGACACCCTGGCGCTTTCACCAGTCAGGTTGGGGAAGAGGCGCAGGTAGATCTCTTCCAATCTCACCGGCTCGAGATTCGTATACCGGATTTCCTGCTGGCCCCGGAGGCTCGCAAGATCTCGATCAATTGCAAGGTCAATGTGATAGACGCTCGCGCCAGCCAGCTCCTCGAGCACAGCCCGCTCGGAGTCGATAAGGCCAGCCTCGAAAATGGAGCGATCATCCCAGGCAACTGGGAGAATCGAGGGTGAGAGCGGACCCCTTGGCTCAGGTGTCGAGGAAGGGACAGGCTCGATGGCCTTCGCAAATGAACATGCGAATGCAAGCAAGCTAAGACCAGCCGCCGGTAGCAGCGCTTTAATCCTCACGTTAAGTTAACTCTAATCGAGTGTTCGAGGTTCATGAGCTAGATTGACCGACAGGTCGATTCCAGGCTCTATTATTGGTTGTTTGCCGGGGTCAATCCGTCCAGGTCCCCCGGGAATCCCGAAGGGATCGGCCTGCTCTAGCTCGTGGGCGAAGCGCTGGTCTGACGGGGTGCTTCAGAGCCGGGTGAGGGCTGCCTTGTCTCAGGCGCGAGAGGCGCGCGACCTGTTGTGGGGGTTTGATCGGATCTTGGGAATCGATCGAAGCTCGACCTTGTCCCCAGCCGCGCAGGAGGGCGACCAGGCGTGCACATGGGCCGGAGGTATCCCCCTCCTGGAGCGACAGCCAGCTCTCAAACTGACGCCCTGCGAACCGCAGGACTGGGATAGAATTGCAAAAACAAGGGGCGCCCCTGGGGGGCCGCGTGTTCTGTTTGCAGCAATGTCAAGGTCCAGTACATAATTTCCCCATCTTTCAGGAACGCCCGCTCGGTCCTGAGGGCTCTTGAGGGGCCATTTGGGCTGAGGGACTAGATACGGAGGGATTAAGGAGTGTCCAACACTGATAGCTCGAGAATAAACCCAAACACGGCCGATCTGGAGGGGCTGACTCAGCTTCCAGGGGTAGGCCCGACACTGGCCAAGCGCATCAAAGCTGCTCGGCCTTTCGAGAATTCGGAGGCTCTCGGCCGGGTCTCCGGCATCGGTCCGAGAATGCTGGTGCAGATCGCCCCACTTCTTACGTTCGAGACAGAGGAGAAGCTTGAGGTACCAGCGGAACCCGAGGAAGCCCCCGAGGCGGAGAAAGAAGGCGTTGCGGTTTCAAGGCAGCTTGTTCCCGTGGTAAAGACGGAAGAGCCGGCTGTCGCCACTTTCAGCCGGGCAGAGGCGACCTCGCTCGTAGTGGCAGCGGGCATCGCCAGTACTCTACTGGCAGTGATCGTGACGCTCGTCATCCTGGCCGGGATCAACCGAACCCTGGATTTCGGTCGGCATCGAACGGTGAGCAGACTTCAAGACTCTCTTGACGGACTCCAGGCGAATGTCGGCGAGCTCACCGCCCGTCTGTCCGAAGTCGACCGAAGGGTCCGCGAGGCCGAGAGACTTAGCGGGCGAATGGTCAGCCTGGAGGCAGAGATGAGTACGCTGAACACGGAAATAGCCTCCGCGCTGAGTGAGGCGGATGCCATGCAGACGGCCGTCGAGGACCTGAGGGGCCAAACGGAGAATCTCGGCCAACGCATAAGCCGCTTCGACGCCTTCTTAGAAGGTCTGGGACAACTTCTGGGGCAATTGACCCCGTCGGCAGGCTCAGAGCCAAGGAGTGGGCAATGACGGAAGGCGAGACGGAAGTCCGGGTTGCAGCCGATCGTCCTGAATCAGTTTCTAGAGGACCATCAGTGATAGGTAGGGTACTGGGGTTTCTGCTTCGTCTGATCTTTGTTGTCCTGCTGGGGGTCGGACTTGGCGCGTTGGCCTATTTCGGTGTTCCCGCGCTCTACCGGAGCTTCGTGGAGCCGGTGGAGGAGAACTCCCGCCGCATTGAGCGGCTTGAGGTTGCCCAAGCGCGGGAGCTTGAGGCCACCCAATTGAGGGCGGAGCGTTTGGGGGAGGGCTTGGCTTCCCTGGAAGATCGCTTGGCTGAACAGGTGGACGCCCTGGCCGAACTTCAGGTGAGCGTGGAGGCTCTGCAGACGGAGACGCGGTCGCAAGAGGCGCGACTCAGCGATCTCGATCGGCTGAGGGATGGCTTGGAGGACCTCGAATCCAGTTTCGAGATCACCGGCGAGTCGCTGGCCGAACTTGAAAGCGCAGTTTTCGATTCCGCTGCTCCGACCCAACGACTAGCGCGCCAACTGCAATTGGTGCGGGCCATGGAGCTGTTGACCCGAGCCCGTCTAGGGCTCGTTCAGGGAAACCTGGGCCTCGCCGCTGAGGATGTAGAGGCGGCGAGGGAGGGGCTGGCGAGGCTCCTTCAGGCGTCGCCGGAGGAGGAAACGGAAGTGCTGACTCCAATCATTGAACGTTTGGACCTGGCCCTGGAAGACATCCGCACCGCACCGGACCTTGCGGAAGCCGATCTCGAGGTCGCCTGGCAGTTGATGCTTGAGGCCACTGCACTTCCTGAAGTAGCCCCATAGATGGCTTCAGAGATGCTCCCAGCAGGAGAGACTGAATGACTGAACAAGAACAGCCAGAGGAGATTGAAGGCCCAGAGCCTGAGGAAGCCGCTGCTTCTCAGCCAGAGACGTCGCCGGCGATTGAGATGCCGGAGATAGCTGAGATCCCCCTCGAGCCCGAGGTGCAGGAACCCAGCCGGATAGGACTCTTCTTTGGGTCTCTCCTGAGGTGGGCGGTAGGTCTTCTATTTGTCTTCGCCGTCGGCATCGTGCTCACTTGGCTGGTACGGGTGCGGCCGCTGGGGCAGCAGATCACACGCCTGCGGGCGGAAGTTGGGGCTGCTCAGGAAAGAGTGGATTCGCTCGAATCCGAACTAGCGCTGCTTCGCCCCCTCAGAACCGAGAACTCGGCCCTGAGGGAAGCGATGGAACGGACGGGGCAACACCTGGATACGCTGCAGGTCCTGGTCGATGTGACCTCGGCTCGGTTGGCAGTGGAGCAAGAGGATATGGTTTCGGCGCGGGCGGCGCTGGCCTCCACCGATGAGCGGCTAGCGGTGCTCGAGGCGGGACTCTCGGGGCAGAACGCGGAAGTTGTGGCGGGCATGCGCGAACGCTTGGGCTTGGTGCTCGACGAACTAGGTGACGACGCATTCGCCGCCCGGCGCGACCTTGAAGTTCTGGCCAACAACCTGCTGACGCTGGAGCGTTCCCTGTTTGGCGAGTCGTAGTATTGATGCCGGACCTCGGGCGTCAAGGTGAAGATCGGGATCTCGTGACTGAGGGGTAGGCCGGGCCTGCGTTCATCAAGGGCTCCGATCGGGACTCCCCGGTACCTTGCCGCTCCCTTGCCCGTATGGGTAGCCAGCACGAATCGCGCCTCTTGAGTCCTATCCGCAGCCAGTCTGGCAGGATGACACCAGTTATCAAGCCAAACGAAGCGTGCCCGTGCGGGCTACAACCATCGCCTCACGCTTGCACGGTATTGGCGGTATTCGTCCACAAAGCGGCGCTCGAGGTAGTCTTCCTCCCGACTGATAACACCATAGTGCAGAAAAGCCAGGCCCAAGGGAAGAATAAGGATCGCCCAAATCGTGTTGACCTGGAATGAAATGCCGGCGACGAACAGTGTGAAAGCGAGATAGATCGGGTTTCGGCTGAAGGCATAAGGACCGGTTGAAACGATCGTCTGCGTCGGCACCCTCGGATTGGGGTCCTCTCCAGCGAGCCTCAGGCTGCGCAGTGCCCAGATCCCCAGAAGCGCCGCGCCCGCGATCCCTGTCAAGCCAGCCGTCCGGCCCAATTCTGGGGTGAGCGGGATTGCCGCCGGGATGAGGCGGTGAGCAAGGAGACCGCAGCCGAGGCTAGCTAGGAAGACAAGCGGGGCAGGAAAAGCAAGCGCAAGGCAGTCTTTCTGCATCCGAAATAGGAGGAGCCCCAGGCCAGCGGATCTTTCTTCCTTGTGGGGTTTGGCTGCATCCTTCTTGCGCTATGGTCGGGCCTCGAGCGTCACCACAAAGTTGAGCTGCTCGCCCCCGCGCAGGAGCGTGACCACGACCTCCTGTCCGGGGCTTGTGTTGCTGACAAGGTAGGAGAGAAGGTCGCTAAACTCTCGGACCGGCACTTCGTCGATGGCGATGATCAGGTCGCCGCCGGGTTGGACGTTTGCGATGCCGTTGCAAGACCCGGCGCCCCTGATCCCAGCCCTATCCGCCGGACCACTCGGAGTCACGCAAGTGACGTAGGCCCCCTCCGACTCAGGCGGCAGTCCCAGCGACTCGATCGTTCTAAGGTTCCAGGCATCCACGCTTAGGCTGGAGATGCCAATGAAGGAGTAGCTGTATTGACCCTGCTCAATCAGGACCGGCACGACCCGACGGACGACGTTGACCGGGATGGCAAAGCCAATGCCCGAATTGACTGGATTGCCGGCTGCGCTGGATTCCGTGCGGATGGCCCGGTTGACGCCGACAACCTCGCCGCGCAGGTTGAGCAGCGGCCCACCTGAGTTACCGGGATTGATCGCAGCATCGGTCTGAACAATATCTCCAGAGGTGAAGAAGCCGCCGCCGGGAGCGCTGCGCTCCGAGTCGAGCGTCCGGCCTAGAGCGGAGACAATGCCGACGGTCATTGTCCCCGAGAGGCCGAAGGGATTGCCGATGGCCACAACCGGCTCGCCGATCCTCAGCGTGTCCGAATCTCCAAGGGGGAGAGGCACTAAGTCCTTCTCAGGAAGGTCTACTTGGATGACTGCTAAGTCGGAGTCCAGATCGGTACCGATTAGAGTCGCCCAGGCCTTGGCTCCGGAAGGGAAGTCATCTTCGATCTCGGCTGCCCCAGCGACGACGTGTTGATTGGTGACGATATGGCCCTGCTTGTCGATGACGAAGCCGGAGCCCTGACCCGACTGCAAGTTTATACCTTCGAGGTCAAAGACCAGGATGTTGACGATGCCAGGATTGACCATCTCGTACAGCATGTTCAGATCATCGCTTGGCGTCAGGGGCTCTGGGGCGCTCGATTCAGTGATCGGAACGGAAGTTGGAATGGAAGGCGTAAATGTGGGAACGACTGCAACAGTTGGCGTAGGAGTGACCTGCGGCTGCGGGAGCGGCGACGAGCATGCCAGGATCGAAGCTAAGAGGGCTCCCACCAAAATGAAGAGTCTGTTCTGGCTTCTCATGCGATTACCTTCTGAAGAGGGAAGCGGGGTTCATCGTATGACCGGCAACCAATACCTTGATCGTATTAACAGGATACATTCGGCTAAGCGCCTCAGCCTTCCTGCAAACGCCGAAGTTCTTCGAATAGCTCCCGCTCTCGCCTGCTGAGCTTGCGTGGAAGCTCCACCTCCAGGCGCGCGAACAGGTCTCCGTGGCGCTTGGGATTCTTCAGGGTGGGCATGCCGCGGCCGGAAAGGCGGAACATCTGGCCAGGCTGGCTGCCCTCTGGAACGCTGAGCAAGACGTCCCCGCTCAACGTCGATACTTTCACCTCACCTCCCAGGATGGCCGTAGAAAGATCGACCCGGACGTTGGTGTAGAGGTCATCCCCCTTGCGTTCGAAGCGCTTGTCGGAGGCAACTTGGACCACAAGATACAAATCTCCCGCCCTATCGGGAGCCGCTTCTCCCTGACCTGCAAGGCGAACTTTGGTGCCGGATTTGGCGCCGGGAGGGATTCTCACCTCTAATCTGCGCCCGTCCATTTGCAGGGTGCGGGTGGTGCCACGATAGGCTTCATCCAGAGAGATGGTTACCTGCTGTTCAACGTCCCGGCCGCGAGAGAACCCGTAGGGGGTGCGACCGGCGCGCCGGGCACCCATGTCACCGAAGATAGCGTTGAAGAAATCTGAGAACCCGCCGCCAAATAGGTCGCCAAGGTCACTGAGATCTCCGACTTCAACGCGCACGCCCCCCGGGGTTCCACCAAACCACTGCGACCAGTCAAAATCGCTTGGTCTTCCGCCACTCCGTTCCCAATCGCGATAGGAACGACCAAGGCGATCGTATTTGCTGCGTTTCTCGGGATCGCCCAAAACCTCGTAGGCCTCGTTGATCTCCTTAAATCTCTCTTCGGCTTGCTTGTCGTCCGGATTCTTGTCAGGGTGATGCTTAAGCGCTAGCTTGCGAAAGGCTCGCTTTATCTCCTTATCGCTGGCATTTCGGTCCACCCCAAGGATGTCGTAGTAGTCCCTATATTCCATCGACTCACCTAAACCGAATTCTAAGAGGCGGCTTGAAGCCAAGTCAAGATCGGAAAGTCCACCGATTCATGAATTGGAGGCAGGCAGGGGTGACTTCTTGCGTCCAGAGGGGCTCTGGGGAGCTACTTCCGGTGGCGAGGTGAATGCGTCGCCCCCACAACCTTCCATGCTATGATAGCGTTATGACCCCGACCGTCCAGCGCGAGCGGGTGCTTGTCGTCGATGAGGATCCCGATGTTTTGGATCTGCTGAGCCGGCAGCTGCTTGCATCCCTAGGATATGAGGTGGCTGAAGCTCCAGAGGCCGGCATCGCCATCCAGCAAGCCTTGGCGTTTGCGCCCGAGCTGATCATAGCCAGCCTCACCTTGCCCGGATTGAGCGGGAAAGATTTGCTGGTGGCCTTGCGCTCGCAGGGTATTGAGGTGCCCATCTTGGTGACCGCTCCGGAGGGCATGGAGGCGGATGCCATTCAGGCTTTCCGCTTGGGCGCGCGTGATTATCTGGTTAAACCGCTGCGCGAGGCCGAGGTGGTGGCTGCGGCAGAGCGGGCGCTCAATGAAGTTCGCTTGCGGCACGAAAGAGAACAGTTGGCCAAGAAGCTGGCGGAGAGCAACCGCGAACTGGAACGCAGGGTAGCGGAGTTGACCACCTTGTATGGGCTCGGTAAGGCGGTGACCTCTACAACTCAGCAGTCGACTCTGTTTTCGAAGCTGATGCAGGGAAGCCTATATGTCACTGAAGCAGACATTGGCTGGATTCTCCTCAGGGAGGATGAAAGCCGAAAGCTCATTTTGCGAGCACAGCAGGATCTGCCCCCCGCCTTGGCCGTCAAGTTGCACCATCCTTGGGAAGATGGGGTAAGTTCACTTGTGATGCTCTCCGGTGAATCGCTGCGAATTCATGGCGAAGGCCTGGCCAAGTTCAAGTTGGCGCAATTCAGCAAGTCGGCCCTGATCATCCCCATCAAGGTGCGCAACCGACCAATCGGCGTCATCAGCGTCGCTCGAAGAGAAGGGCGTCCTTTCACCGATCGCCATCAAGCCATGCTGGAGGCAGTTGCGGACTACGCCTCGATTTCACTTGTGAATGCAAGGTTGTTTCAAGCGCTGGAAGCGCGGGCAAAACAGCTTCAACAGCAGGTCGAACGAACCCGTACTGGCGCTGGACTCTCGGCTGAGAAGACCTATGAACTTGAGGAAACGCTTCGAGCCTCGCAGTCTGTGCTGGAAAGGTCTGGGGGTAAGAACCAGGAAGCTGAATTCCGGGATGCTCTCAAGTCGGTAGTCGATCGACTCGCTGCTTTGCTGGAGTCCGTGCATGAAGCCACTGGCGGTGTCCCAGAAGATATAACCCCAGGCGATTCTCCCCCCGAGATCTGAGTTCACCTCACAGCTCCATCCTACGCTGACACAAGTACCATTATCGAGAATTGAATGGCTGTGCTAGAGTCATAACAAATCGGTAAGAGGCAAATTGAAATGAGTGAAGGCGTGATTGTCCTGGCTGATGACAGCCCTGATATCCGGCAGGTGCTGGAAGAAAACATCTTGCGGCCAGCAGGCTACGATGTTCACTCCGTGGGCGACGGCATGTCGGCCCTGAACCTTGCCCTGGAACTGAAACCAGATCTGGTCATCACGGACGAAAACATGCCCAACCTGAACGGCGTCGAACTCGTACGCCGTCTGCGGCAAGAGTTGCCTTCTGTGCCGGTCATTCTTATCACCTCCGAGGGCTCCGAACAAATGGCAGTGGATGCCCTGCGCGCTGGCGCGGAGGACTACCTTAAGAAGCCCTTTGAGGCCGAAACTCTCTTGGCGGCGGTCGGTCGGGCCCAAGCGGAAGGTCGACGCCTGAACGAGCTGATCCGAGCGCAGGCCGACGCGGAGTCGGGTGCTCTGAATCTACAGCGCCGCATCCGGGAACTCGAGGTCCTGGCGAACATCGGCCGAACCGTCACAGCCATGCTGGATCTGGACGAGGTGCTCACCTCGGTCGTTGACGCTGCGGTGCGTTTGACGGGATCCGAGGAGGGGAGCCTGCTGCTCTTGGATGAAGAAAGCGGCGAACTCTTTATGCGGGCCTCAAAGAACTTTGACGAAGAGTTCGCCAGCACCTTCCGACTCAAGGTCAAGGATTCCCTTGCCGGCCAGGTGATCTCCTCAGGGGAGCCGGTGATTCTGGACACCAGTTCCCCGCAAAAGATCAAGACCTCCTATCTTGTCCACTCCCTCATCTACGCGCCTCTGCAGCTGCGGGCACGGACGATTGGGGTGCTAGGAGTGGACAATCGTAGCGTGAAGCGAGAGCTGACGGACGATGATCTAACAATCCTGTCTGCTATAGCTGACTATGCGGCCATTGCCATTGAAAACGCCACGCTCTATCATCGGTCTGAGGCCGAAAGGCGCAAGCTGGAGACTGTCCTCACCCAGACGGAGAACGGCGTGATCCTCACTGACCCGGAAAACCGTGTCCTGTTCATCAATCGCGCGGCCCGGGAGACCTTCTCGATACCCGAGGGTGACTCCATCGGGTTGTCTGTCGTCGAGGTTTTCGAGGACCCGACTCTGCTGGCGCTTCTCCGGGCCCCCGGGAAGGGACCACGAAGGGAGGAGATTGAAGTCAACGGGGGCCGGGTGCTGAGCGCAGAAAGAACTCCAATCGAGGGCGTGGGGCAGGCAGTCGTCATGAACGACATTACCCACCTGAGGGAGCTCGACCGCATTAAATCCGACTTTGTCACCACTGTTTCGCACGACCTGCGTTCGCCTCTCACCGCCATCTTGGGCTATGTCGAGCTGATCGAACGATCCGGAGAACTGAACGAACAACAGCATGAATTCATCCAGCGAGTGCAGGTCAGCGTCGAGCACATCACCGGCCTTGTCACGGATCTACTTGACCTTGGCCGCATTGAAGCTGGCCTGGACACGGCCAAGGAAACAACCCCTGTGGGGGTGTTGACTCGCTATGCCGTGGAAAGTCTTCGGGGCAGCGCTGAGACCAGAGGGCTGATCTTGGAGACGGATCTATCCGATGATCTGGGTCTGGTGCACGGGTCGCCAATTCGACTGCGGCAAATGATTGGCAATCTGATCGACAACGCCATCAAATACACCCCCAGGGGCGGCAAGGTGAGAGTGCGGGCACGAACAGAGGGCGACCAAGTGATTCTGCGCATTTCCGACTCAGGCCCTGGAATCCCGCCGGCGGATCAGCCTTACCTCTTCGACAAGTTCTACCGCGGCACAAATGTGCCTGATGATATGCCCGGAACGGGATTAGGTCTCTCGATCGTCAAATCCATTATTGAAAGTCATAATGGGCGCATCTGGGTTGACTCCCAGCTCGGTAGGGGGACAACATTCACCGTTGTGCTGCCGGTAATCCCCGCCTAGGTGCCGCAGCCTCCCAATTCGAAAGAAGCCGCGAGCCCCGACCCCTGTCGGAGATCAACGCCACCTAACGCGGCCAGCGAACAGGCAAACTTGACGCGAGGCCAAGGCAGCCAGCACGGTCGTCGGCCTCCGGGTAGCCGCCGTTCGTCTTGAAACGCTTTGCTCCCCGTTGGAGAACCGCGTTCTGCTTGTTGACATAGCTGTCGCGCTGAGATAGATTGAGTGTAGGACAAAGAAGGTTGATACGCCCGGGAATGAATGCCGTATCGCCGCGCACTGCTTCGGGATTCCATCTAGCCCAGCATGAGGTGAGCGTTCGGTCCATCAGTGCTCCCATTGGTGGAAACGCAGTCAATGCCTACCCATTGCAGCTTGCTCCCCCTCCGGTGTCTGTTTCTCGGCCGCTCTTCCAACAGTCTTATTGTTCGCCCATTGATCTGGGTGAGGTCACAGGAGTCATTTGGACCGCATCCCCGCTTCAGGGATGGGGTTTTATTGGGTGGAGGACCCGACACCTTGCCTTTGGGCGAAAGGAGGGGTGACTAGGCTAACTCTGAGCTTCTAGAGCGAACAAGCGTTCTATGTCCAATATTTAGAAGGGAGTAATGCAAATGGAAGCCTTCTTGGAAGGAGTGCAGGACGTCCTTGGCGCAATGGGTCCTTCCGTAATGCTGCCGATCATCATCTTCTTTCTCGGCTGGATCCTGGGCGCCAAGCCGGGGCGGGCGTTCCGCGCCGGGGTGACGATAGGCATCGCCTTCATCGGCATCAACCTGGTCATCGGTTTGATGTGGGGGACGCTGAGCGAGACTGCCCAGGCGATCGTGACGAAGACCGGGGTGGAGCTAACAGCGGTGGACGTCGGCTGGCCGACATCGGCGGCGATCGCTTTTGGTTCGAGTGTGGGGACCTTCATCATCCCAGTGGCGCTGGCCGTGAACATTATCTTGCTCGTTCTAGGCCTAACCCAGACCCTCAACATTGATGTATGGAACTTCTGGCACTTTGCCTTCTTGGGGTCGATGGTCGTGGTCGTGACAGGCAACCTCACGCTCGGATTGGCCGCGGCTGCGGTCTTTGCGGCCCTGATGCTCTTCATGGCGGACTGGACGGCCAAATCAATCCAGAGCTTCTTCAACATGCCTGGGATATCGATCCCGCATGGGTTTTCGACCTCGCTGGTTATCCCGACCATCGCGCTGAACTGGGTGCTGGACAGAATCCCCGGCTTGAAGGACGTGGAGGCAGATACCGAAGCCATCCAGAGGCGCTTTGGAGTCTTCGGCGAGCCGATCATCCTCGGGCTAGTCATCGGTCTCGTCCTGGGGGCTGTGGCCTTCCTCCCACCCTCCGCAGAGGCAACCTGGACCTCCGCGGTCATCAAAGTCCTAACGGTCGGAGTCGAACTGGGCGCGGTCATGTTGCTGCTGCCGCGCATGGTTGCCATCCTGATGGAAGGCCTGATTCCGATCTCTGAAGCGGCTCGCGAATTCATGTCGAGGCGCTTTGGGGGTGGGGAAATCTACATTGGTCTGGATTCAGCGATTCTTATCGGACATCCTGCCGCCATCGCAGCCTCTCTCGTTCTGGTCCCAATCGTCATCGTGCTGGCGATCATCTTACCGGGCAACCGCATGCTGCCTTTCGCGGATCTTGCTGTGTTCCCATTTCTCTTCGCAATGATGGCCCCAATCACGCGCGGCAATGTTGTGCGCATGGTCATCATCGGGACGCTAGCATCCATCATGGGCCTCTATATGGCAACTTGGATGGCTCCCATGATCACCCAAGCAGCACCGGCGGCTGGAGTGGTCATGCCCGAGGGCGCAACCCAGATCACCGCCGTCGGCGACGGCTGGGACATTTGGGTCTGGCTACTGCTTTGGCCCGCAACCATTGGCGCGGCTGTGGGGTGGATCGCAGCGGTTGTGGTTTTGGGACTCGTCGTGGTCGGTGCTCTTCTCTACAAGCGGAATCGAGAGCGCTGGGATGTGCTTGCTGGTGCCCCTGCTGAGGCCCCGGCAGGCGCAGACTGACCGGCGGAAGCGATTGTCGGCCACACAACTCATATGAGCGACCAGGGGGGCGAGCCCTCCGCTTGCCCCCCTGAGAAGCGTGGGGCGGTTTACACGGCAACGCTCAACTTGGCAGACCTAAAGGCTCGCGCAGACCAGAACTCTATCGAGAATCAGGAAGAGCTACCGTCATCCCGTCGCAAGACGGGACGATGTTCCCCAAAGCCGCTTTCTGCAGCCAAGACTTCTCCGTCATCCTGAGGTGGAGCCGAAGGACCTAGCGAAGCGTATTTATTGTCATTCTGGAGCGGAGCA
>CAYGCA010000001.1:121408-122606 GCA_964348265.1 uncultured Anaerolineaceae bacterium
CAAGGGAGGTTGCGCGAGGGTCCTTGAGTCCCACGGGGCTGAGGGGGGCGGCATTTGACCCCGGCTGCCGAGGCTCCAGAGTCGCTTGTGGGAAGGAGCTGTCCGAAGGGTCGGATCGGGAATTGGATATGGCGCGTATACATCGTCAAATAGGTGAGCCATTCTCCTTGGACTGGCAAGAGGTCGAAACGGAGGCGTACGAGGCGCCCCATGTGAGGGGGGTGGTCAAGAAGGTGATCATTGGTCCCAAAGACGGCGATCCTAACTATCATGTACGCTACTTCAGGGTGGAGCCCCACGGGCAGACTTCCCTGGACCAGCACGATCATGATCACGCCGTATACATCCTCCATGGGCGCGCGGAGGTACTCCTGGACGACGAAACGGTTGTCATGGAGCCGCAGGACATTGTCTATATTCCGGGGAACGAGATTCATCAGTTTCGCGCTGCCGGACCCGAGCCGCTTGGGTTCTTGTGCATCGTGCCGCCGCACTAGATCGAGCTATGCTGTTAGAGATCATTTATGGACTGGTTGGCGGTTGGGGCCGGGCCGTTCTTGAGTGGATCTCGGCCAATCCAGCCCCTGCCGGCATCTTTCTGTTGGTGTGGATCGCCCTTGTGTTGAGTGGCAAGCGACAGCTAGGTGTCATTGAGGCTCGGACGGGGCCCTTGGTGGCGGCGGGCGCCAGGAAGGCCCTCGAGGAGAACCCGAACCTGACGCCCGGCCAATTGTACACGCAAATCTATCCCCATTGGTGCCAAATGGCGCGCCGCTCGGCTTTGTTCATCCCTCATCGGTGGGAGCTTTGGCCTCTGCCCGCGAGCCCCTCGATCATTCGGGATCGGATTGGATTCACGCCCCAATGGCTCGCGCACCACCTCGCAATCCACGGCATTCTGGTGGACGACGCTTCCAGCCAGGAGGAAGAACACTCTCACAAGTCTGTTCCACCCCGCGACTCAAAGAAGCCGGTGGGCAAAGGATAGCTTCATGGGCTGGACCACCGAGAAGCTGATCATCCCGCGCCTCAGGGCCGACAGTGCCTCTGAGGCGATCAGGTCCTTAGGAGAATTGCTCTACGAGAAGGGCTACGTTCGGGACACTTTCGTAGCTGCGGTACTGGAGCGCGAAAGTTCGTTCCCAACGGGTCTTCCAACGCCGGAGATCCAGGTCGCCATACCGCATGCCGATGTGGA
>CAYGCA010000001.1:122721-133701 GCA_964348265.1 uncultured Anaerolineaceae bacterium
CTGAAGCGCTTGGTGGGGCTGCTTCAGAAACCTGAGATGCTTCTTCAGGTTGTCCAGGCTGCCAACGCCTCTCAGATCGCTGCGATTTTCAATAATGAACTTTCGACACCGGAGGAGGCATAGATGGCGAAGAAACGAGTCTTGGTGGCTTGCGGTACATCCATTGCTACGGCCACTCACGCGTCCAATTCAATCATGGAGGCGGCCCTTGAAGCCGGGATCGATGTTGAGGTCGCTCAGTGCAAAGCGGCCGAGATCCGGGGTAAGATTCAGACCTATGCTCCGGATGTCATTGTTGCCATGACCCCGGTTCCCCAAGACCTGGGCGTACCGGTGTTCAACGGCGTCCCCTTCATTTCAGGGATCGGCTTGGACCAACTGAAACAGGACCTCCTCCGCGCCCTTGAAAGCCCTGAGTAATTCAGCAGTTCGCTTCCTCTTTCCGGCCTCAGCCGAGGGAGCCTCAGCCTTCTCATGGATCCCTAAACTCGCTTGAAAACTCTGCTTCGCTGGCACTCACTTGGCCACCCGCAGGTGCCTCCTGCAT
The DNA here is from genome assembly GCA_964348265.1 of uncultured Anaerolineaceae bacterium. GTDB lineage: Bacteria > Chloroflexota > Anaerolineae > Anaerolineales > E44-bin32 > JBFJVD01. Next base: position 123,269 of record CAYGCA010000001.1, read on the forward strand.
CTCAGGTTCTCAGCCGGACGTAGGTGGGCCATGTTGACGGCCTGTGCCGATGCCCGGAGCCTGCCTAGGCGTTCCCGATACCTGCATCAAGAATGTGAGTGGGCGGATAATTTCCTGAAATCCTTGTGCTCAGAGCCGCCTGCTTTGACGGGCGGCAAGTCGCGAGGGGTCGCGGTGGCATGGTGGCGCTTGAAGGTGAGTTCCGAAGGCATCCTTGAGGGGCGGAGGGAAACCATCCGGTGCACAAGGCGGGCAGCATGCACACCAAGGAAAGCCACATGCTGGTTGCAATGTATTACAACAACCATGACATCCGTCTTGAACGGCGTCCAATCCCTGAAGTCGCCCCCGGCGAACTGCTGGTCAAGACGGAGGCCTGCGGGCTATGCGGCGGCGAGACCATGGAGTGGTACCTGGCTTCCCGGGCGCCAAAGGTGCTTGGGCATGAGCCAGCTGGCATCGTCGTGAGGACCGGACAAGGTGTGACAGGTTTCAAGGAAGGCGATCGTATCTTCGCCCATCATCACGTGGCCTGTATGGCCTGTCATTTCTGCACTCGAGGTCTCTACACCTTATGTGATCACTACAGCCAGACTTCTTTGGATCCGGGCGGATTCGCCGAGTACTTCCGGGTGCCCGCCGACAACGCCCGGCTCGACACGCTCCTCCTACCTGACAACGTTTCGTTTGAAGAAGCAACTATCATCGAACCCATGGCCTGCGCACTGAAAGGTCTCCGACAAACCAATATCCAGCCGGGTGACACGGTGGCAATCGTTGGCCTGGGCTTCATGGGGATGTGCTACCTGCAGCTATGCAAGCTTTCGGGCGCCGGCACGATCGTTGGTCTGGATTTTAGTGCCTGGCGGCTGGAGAAGGCGATTTCACTCGGGGCTTCCTTCACAATTAATCCTGCGGAAGGGGCAGGAGTGGAAACCCTTAAGGATCGGAATGGCGGTAGGGGCGCCGACGCGGTCATCGTTACTGCGCCCAACCTCAAGGCCTGGGAGCTGGGCCTTTCACTATGCGAGAAGGGGGCGGGACTTCACCTGGGTGCCCCACCTCCGCCCGGGTCCGCCTGGGAAATCAACCCAAACAGGCTCTACTTCCGTGAAATCAAGATCAACACCGCCTATTCAGCCACGCATATCGAGACTCGGGCTGTGCTTGACCTGCTCAGTGCAAAACGGGTGGAAGCCAATGCGATGATTACCCATCGATTTGGCCTCGATGGGGTGGGGGAGGCAATCCGCCTTCTGCTTCTGGCGGACGCCTCGCTAAAATCCCTCATCATCCCCGCTCTAACCAAGACTCAGATCAAAGATGGGAGAAGGCAATGAAGACCACTCGGCTGGCTGTCAATCATCCTGTGGGTTTGCATGCCCGTCCGGCGGCGGAATTCGTGAAAACGGCAAGTCAGTTCAAGTCGGACATCACCGTCGCTAACGTCACAGAGAGCAGCGAGCCGGTGGATGCCAAGAGCATCCTGAGTGTATTGACTCTGGGCGTCAATCGTGGATTTGAGATCGAGGTTTCTGCTGCAGGCCCGGACGAGGCGGAAGCCGTCCATGCGCTCGCCTTTCTGGTCGAGAGCAACTTCGGCGAAGAGGTGGGGGCGTCGTGAGGCATATCCCTCGAGGAGGGGAACACGCTGTGCGGCAGGCTGAGCGGGGAAGCTGATTGTCCGACATGCCGGCGCTTGAGAGGCAAGGCCGCTGGTACGGGACCGACGGGGGTGGGATAAGACGGTTGAGCAATGGCGGACTGGTCATCCTTCCTGAGGGGCGCCGAGAGCTGCCTCTCGAAGATCCCGATCGCCCGTCCGGCCACCAAGGTTGTTGCGCCTGCCTCCACCACGGAGCGGGCGTTTTGCGGTGCGATACCGCCGTCAACTTCGACCTCTATGGACCGACCGGCAGCCATTTGTGCAGCCAGCCGGATCTTCTCCAGCAACCCTGATATAAACTGGGCACCGCTGCCATTGGGCTCGGCAGTCATCAGGTGAATCAGATCCAGGTCGTCCAGAACCGGAGCCAGGACATCGAGCGGGGTGGCCGCTGTAAGGGCAAGCCCAGACTTGACTCCCAGGCCCTTTAAGATGTAGAGCAAGCGGTAAGGGAACCGAGTGGCCTCGACCTGAAATGTAATTCGGTCTGCCCCCGCCTCTGCAAGTTCACGCAAGTATGGCTCAGGATCCAGCACCTGTAGATGAACATCGAATGGGAGACCGGTCAGCGGTCGAAGGTCGCGAACCGTTCTTGGCCCGAAGGTCAGATTAGGCAGGAAGGCGCCGTCCTCGATATCGAGATGTATAAGCTCGGCTCCGCCTCGCTCGGCTGCCTGGACCGCCCAACCCAGCCGGCTCTGGTCGGCTGCGGCAAGTGACGGGGCAATCAGGATTGGCGTCATGGGCCGCGTCCCAAGTCGAGGTTGCTGTCAAAGCGCTGCGCCGCTCTGGCCAGCAGGCGCGTGGCGGCCTCAACGTCGCCTAAGGCGCAGGATTCCGCCGGGGCATGGGTATAGCGTACAGGCACTGCCAAGGAGGCCGTTGGCACGCCTTCTTCTGTCAGTAGTTGGCTGAAGGACGCATCGGTGATGATCCCCAGGAGGACCTCGCGCTGGGTTGGAATTCGCTCCTCATCGGCGATCTGCTCGAGGTAGCGTTGCAGTTTTGGGTTGGGAATCAAGCCACCCAGCGTGCCCCTTCCATGAAACTCGTAGGCGCCGATCGCCGGTCCAGCACCAATGGCTAGATCGGAGAGGTCCCGCAGCTCTGGGGTGTCGCACGAAATGGTCACATCGAGGCAAATTGCGGCGTCCGGCTTGAGGGCCTGAAAGACCGGCCATACGCCGCGCACGTTGAACTCCTCCTGGACCGAGGCGGCGAGGTAGATCGTGCTCAGCGGGCGAGCTTCGGCCAAGATGGCTAGTGTGTTGATCAAGACGGCGCAGCCGATGCGATTGTCCAGAGTCTTTGAAGCCACCCGATCTCCAGCCAGTTCCACGAAATGGGGCCGATACGTCGCCCCATCGCCAACTTTGATCCCCAACTGGCCAACCGCCTCACGCGAGCTGCAGCCCACGTCGATGTACATTTCCAGGCGACTGGGCACGACGAACTTCCTTTCTGCTGGCGTTACGTGGTGGGAAGTTGTGCCTATGAGCCCTGGTACGGTGCGACCGTCGTCAGTATGGATCTCAACCCATTGACCCAGCAGGCTCTTTTCCGGCACCCCGCCCACGCGTTCAAAGCGTAAGAATCCGTCGCCTTCTATCTTGCGAATGACTAGTCCGAGTTCGTCCATATGGGCGAATAGCAGCAGTCGAGGCCGGTCCTGGGTGCCTTCCACTTTTGCAATCACATTGCCGAGGCGGTCGATGTCCACCTTATCGGCCAGAGGAGCGAAATGACCGCTCATCGCAGCGATCATGGCGTCTTCGCGGCCAGAAAGCGCCGGGATCGCGGTCAGTTCCTTGAGGAGTTCAAGAGCCTCAGGCATTTCGCCTCCTTCCTAGGACTCTTCGGCGCGGGCTGTATGGACTGCTTCCATGAAGTGCTGGACGCGCGATGGGTCGACCGGATTCCAAGTGTAACCGTCCACTTTGAGTGTTGAGCCGACGATCGCTCCATCCGCTGTTCTCAAGAACCTCCCAATGTTGTCGGGTCGGGCGCCCGTATTTAGAAGCACGGGCACCGCCTCGCCGACCGCAGCTTTGGCATCCTCCAGCCAGGCGATATCTGGTTCAGCACCCGCCATTGGGCCAGCGATCAGCAAGGCGTCGGCCAGTGAAGACACCACCGCGCTTCGGGCACGATCGGCAACTGGGCGCGTGCCCAAAGGAGAAGCGAATTCGGGGGTGATGTTCATGAAAACGCGCACGTCCGTGGCGCCGATGGCGCGCCGATATCGCAGAAGCTCGGCTGCATCGGGACTCCAGAGGCCCATGTCGCTCTCGTAGGTCCCTGTGACCACCTCCCGAATGAAGGCGGCGCCTGTGGCTGCGGCGACCGCCATGGAAGCGCGTCCGTCCCACATCAGGTCTACCCCGAACGGGAGGCTCGCAGGCTGGCATTCCGTCACCACCCGCGTCATGGCCGCGACAATCTCATCACCTACCCTGAATGAATAGGGTCGGTCGTCTTCGTTGCAATACAGTATTCCGTCGACCCCGCCGGCCACCAGGAGTTCTACATCGCGCCTGACGCTTTCCAAAACGGCGTCGATGCCGCCCTCCTCATCGTAGCGCGGGGTGCCTGGAAGCGCAGGCAGATGGGCCATTGCGATGATAGGCTTGAGCCGACCAAACTGATCCTGCAAGAAGTCGCTCATAGACTTCCCTCTCAACCTCTCTCTTTGCCAGGGTCCGTTTCATTGCTTCCTGTAGGGGATTACCCTCCCGAAGCCAAGAACTTTGCGGCCTTCTACGCCTCTGTCGGCCGGATTGCTTGCGAGATTGCCCGGGAGGTGGTAGCTGGCCCTGCAATCACGGTTTCGCCCGGCAACTTGCAGCGCCAATCCGAGGGAGACGCCGCGGTCCGAGCCGCAATGGTGCCTTCCCACCGTCCTCATGATTGCGCCCAGCCTGGACCTGGCGCAGGATGGCGGTCACGCTAAGGAAGCCGGGATCTTGTCGCCCACCTCAAAGGGCCTCAGCCTTTGCCTCGCCATGCGTGGGGGAAAGGCGAATGGCTGCCAGGTCCCCCTCCTCGATATCGAAGGTGGTGTCAAGCAATTCAGCTACACGATCGCACAAAGACAGGGCATCCAACTCATATTCCTTCATCAGATGAGGTCGACTTGCACCGTGGGCGTAGGTATCCCTCAAGCCAATCCGCACCAGTTTCTTGCCAATCCCGGCTCCGGCCATTGCCTCGGCGACTGCCGTACCCAGCCCTCCAAGAACTGAGTGGTTCTCCATGGTAATGACACCGTAGCGAGCTTGGGCGACAGCTTCAATGACGCTCGTTTCGTTGAAGGGTTTGAATGTCGAGATATGCAGGTGATGGATAGAGACGCCGCGGTTCTTCAAGACCTGGGTGGCTCGCATGGCCTCCTCAGTGCATATGCCGGCTGAAAGCAGCGTTAGGTCGGCGCCCTGGTTCAAGACGCGCGCCTGTCCCAGGTGCATTGGCGCTGATTTGGGAAAGAGGCGCGGGATCTCACCCCGGAGCATTCGCACGTACACCGGACCGGGGACACCTTCAACCACATCGAGTACCGTCTCTACGTCTGTGGCGTCACCGCACTCCAGGACTGTCATATTCGGCACCGCCCGCATCACTGCAAGGTCCTCGATCGCCTGATGGGTCACGCCTCCCGGTGTTGTAATTCCTGGAAGAAAGCCGAATAGAGCAACCTTAAGATTGGGATAGGCAATTGACATTGAGAGCTGGTCATACGCTCTTCGGTAGATGAAGACGGCAAATGTGTGAACGAAGGGAATGAAGCCCTCACGCGCAAGCCCGCCCGCGAAGCTGAGCATGTTTTGCTCTGCCATTCCCATAGAGAAGAATCGATCGGGATAGGCCTCGTGAAAGAGATCGGCTTCAGTTGAGCTTGTCAGGTCGCCCGAGAGAACAACCACTCTCGGTCGGCTCTGGGCCCATCGAACTAAATTGTGGGCGTGGACGCGCTTTAGAATCTCCATTTGATTTGCCGACGCAGCTAGTCGGGCTTCATCTGTCCTGCAAACGAACGGAATCGCTCCTTCTCCGCCTCACTCCGAATGCGCACATAATGTAGCTTCGGCTTCCGCTCGTCTAGAACTCCCATGCCGTGGCTGGGGTCCGTATAGGCCAGCACAAAAAGAGGCCTGCCGTTCGGCGAACGATCAGCAGGAGCTGCCAAGGCCTCCACGTCGTGACCGTCGACCTTGGCAACTTGTGCTCCGAACGCCTCAAGCCGGTAGGTGAGCGGTTCGATATTCATGACCTCCCTTGTCAAACCATCGACCTGCTGACCATTCACGTCAACATAAACGCCGACCTTGTCCAGGCCATGGAACGCAATCGCCTGCAGTGCTTCCCAAGTCTGCCCTTCCTGAAACTCACCATCCGACATGAAGACCCAGACACGTCCCAGCTCCTGTTTGAGCCTTCTGGCCATGGCGATTCCTCCGGCCTGGCTGAGGGCTTGGCCGAAGGATCCGATCGTCAGTTCCATACCGGGCGAGTGCTCTGCGCCGATCATCTCGACCGTGCTTCCATCACGGTTGAACTGAGCCAGTCCTTCGGGCGCCATGCGACCGACCTCGACCAGTGCGGCATATAGGGCCAGCGCGTAGTGAGCCGGCGACACCAGGAAGCGATCAAGGTTCGGCTCCCTGGGACCGTTGTACGCAGCGCCCGTGAGGGACTTAGGATTTGCAGCGCTGGGAACGCCTGAGAAAGGCGGGGGGATCAATGGGGCCTGGCTTGGACCCAGGTTCAGTACTTTTGTGTAAAGTGTGGCAAGGATCTCGGCCGATGAGCAGGCCTGACTGAGGTAGCCTCCGCCCCTTTCAATTGTCAGTTCGAGCGCGCGTCGCCGAATACCCTGAGCGACCCGCCGGGCGCCTTCTTGCCAGCTCAATTCATCCTGCGGTGTGGTTTCCCGATGCATCGCTGTGTCGATTTCTTGGGTGGGTGGAGCGGCTTCACGCTAGCCAAGGGCCTGGGGTGCTTCGCCGAGCATCCGACGCCGGCTTTGAGTTGAGCTCCCTTTTCACCCGGACCCTGCATGCCTATGGACAGAAGCTACATTGATTATACATCCCACGAAGGGCCGCTGGCTGAGGGGAAACTAAATGCCAGGCTTAGGCCTGGCATGCGGGGGGCTAGAGTTTTCAACAGGTGGGTGAAACCGGGCGGGTTTTCACCGAGCTTTGACTGGAACCAGTCTCAGATCATCATTCGCGGAGGTCAAGAGCCCGATCACTTCAGCGCAAATGAGACGGATCCGAACAAGCAACGCTTCCTCTTGCTGGCTCAACCATTCTTTCGTCAAGATCCCATCGATCGCAGAGCGTTCGGCTCGCTGCATGTGCCGAATCGCCGATGAAAGGAGCAAGACGACATGGTTGCGCTTCTGAGCCGGGGTCGCCAAGGAGGCTTGGGCGCGTTCCAACGCGTCTTGAATGGTCGAGCCCCGATCCTTGCTCAGGCTTTTCGTCTTGGCCTGAGCTTCTTCGATCAGTTTGTCAATCCGCTTTACATCTTGCAGTGTGTTCATGCGTACCTTGCCAACTCGATCCAGCTGCGAACGTTTCCTCGATTGTAGGGCGATTCGATCATGTCGCAGCTTTCAATAAGTTTGCAGATTGGACCGAGGAGGTCGAGATTATATCCTATTATAATGACCACAAAGCATGGATCTTTATTACCCTAAAGTCTTGGGTCGGAATGGCCCCCATGGTCCCTTCAGCCTTCCTGTCTAGTTGAGATTCAGTTCTCATATGAGCCTCGTGCAGGCTGGTCAACAGCGATGCCGACAGCCGCACAAAGCGCAACTTGGCTGCCGGAACCTATCACGCCCGGCGCGACCCTGGCAGCCGCGAATGGACTGATCGGGAGGGAAGGGGCTGCGATCGGCTCTTTCAGATCGTGGACTGGCGGACGGAGAGGGCGTCCCCTTTCGGCGATCGCTGGAAGGAGGGAATTGCTCCATCGGAAGACGTCGGCGTGCCTGTCGTTGGGGGTCTTGCGGGTGCGGTGAGCACGAGTTCCGCCAGGCTTGTGAGAGGTTGCGCGCCTACCTTCTCAAATCACTTTGGGTCCCTGGCTCCAATATCGTGAGGCACAGGCCGTGCAGGCCGATACCGCCTCCGACGGAGGGGGCCGCCTGAGGAGGGGGCGCTGGGCCAAGAGAGAGTGGGGCTCCCACTGCTCAATCCTATCAGCCTTCCCTTGGAGAACGGACAGCCGCGGCGGGGGAGACAAGGCCCCGATCGAGTCCGACCTCCCAGTCTTGGGAAAGGATTGGCACTTCGCGCCAATAGACTATGGGCGACCTGTGATCTAGTCAGTGAGTGGCAGTCCTTGGATCCTGCGCTGGTCTGGACCGTTCCTTCGCCTGGATTGCATCTTCGATGCGCTTTGTCCTGGGTGCTTGGAGCACCTTTCGGCGAAGTTGCAGGCTGCTATCATGAGATTCGCTGGAGGTGATGACCTTGGCCAAGACGAAAGCAGATGAAGCTTGGGAAGCCAAACGTGCTGAAGTGCTTGAGAAGATCGGACATGAACCAGCACGAGAGCTTCTATACAAAATGTGTCTGATCAGGACCTTCGAAGAAAGGGCTGAAGAGCTCTATTTTGCCGGCAAGGTTCATGGGACCATGCACCTTTCGATCGGTCAGGAGGCGACCGCCGTGGGTATGGCCTCCGCGCTGAGGCCGGGGGACTTTATGCTCAATCATCACCGTGGCCATGGTCATTCCCTGGCGTGGGGCGGGAGGAGCGACCTGATGATGGCCGAGTTTCTGGGGAGGGAGACCGGTTATTGCCGCGGCCGGGGGGGTTCGATGCACATCGCAGATGTCGAATCGAACAATCTTGGGGCAAACGGAATTGTAGGTGGAGGGTTGCCGATTGCGGCGGGCGTCGGTCTGAGCATCCAGCTTCGAGGGACGGCTCAGGTTGTGGTCGCATTGTTCGGTGATGGAGGAGCGAATACGGGCGCCTTTCATGAGGCAGTGAATCTGGCCAGCATATGGGATTTGCCTGTCATCTACATTTGCGAGAACAATCAATATGCCATGTCCTTTGCCATGGAGAAGGCCTTCAATATCGATCGAATCAGCACACGCGCCTGCGGTTACGGTATCCCGGGCACAACTGTGGATGGCAATGATCTGCTGGCAGTTCACAATGCTGTTTTCGAGGCGAGCGAACATGCCCGCGCTGGCAGAGGCCCAACACTTATCGAGGCTGTCACCTATCGCTATCGAGGGCACTCCAGGAGCGACCGGCAGGCCTATCGCACACGGGAGGAGGTCAAGGCCTGGATGGAGAAAGACCCTATAACACGCTTTGCGGCTACGCTGGGGCTTGAGCAGGAGGAGCTTGCCGAACTCCAAGCGCGGGCGGAGAGGGAAATCGAAACCGCGGTCGCATTTGCTGAAGAAAGCCCTGAACCCGACCCGGCTACGATTTTGGAGGGGGCCTATGCGTAATCTATCCTATTCCGGGGCGTTGGGCGAGGGCCTCCGCCAAGCCATGCAAGCGGATGAGCGGGTGTTCATGATTGGAGAAGACATTGGAGTGTATGGAGGCGCATTCGGGGTCACAGCTGGCTTGATCGATGAGTTCGGGCCGGAGCGCGTCCGAGACACGCCGATCTCCGAGGCTGCTATCATTGGCGCTTGCATTGGCTCTGCCATTACCGGGATGCGGCCGGTCGGGGAGATCCAGTTTCAGGATTTCGTCACCATAGGCATGGAGCAATTGGTTCTGCAGGCGGCCAAAATCCGATTCATGTTCGGTGGAAAAGCAAAAGTGCCGATGGTGCTGCGCATGCCCGGCGGCGCTGGGACGGGAGCCGCCGCGCAGCACTCTGAGAGCCTTGAAAACTGGTTCGTGCACGTTCCCGGGTTGAAGGTAGTCATGCCAAGCAATCCCTACGATGCGAAAGGACTGCTGCTTGCCTCTATAGAGGATGAGAACCCTGTTGTCTTCATTGAGCATAAGCTGCTCTACAAGATGGAGGGACCCGTTCCGGAGAAGCGGTACACTGTTCCACTGACCGTGACAAACGTTGCGCGCAGCGGGAGAGACCTTACGGTCGTGGCCACCTCCTACATGGTCTCAAGGGCGCTGGAAGCGGCGGAGATCTTGTCCGAGGAAGGCATCGAGCTGGAGATCATCGACCCTCGGACACTTAAGCCCTTGGATGAAGGGCCACTGCTCGATTCGGTGGTGAAAACGGGACGGCTGCTTGTCGTCCATGAGGCCGTCAGGACGGGTGGCTTCGGCGGCGAAATCGTAGCAAGGATCGTCGAAAGCGAGGCCTTCGACTTCCTAGACGCGCCGGTACGGCGCTTGGCAGGGTTAGACATTCCGATCCCCTACAACAAAACGCTTGAGTATCACACAGTTCCCCAGGTCGAAGGCATCGTTGCCGAGGCCCGTAAGCTCGTCGGCGGACAGTACTAGGAGCCCGGATTGTGGCAAAGCAAGTGATACTACCAAAGTTCGGATTCACCCATGAAGAGTCGGAAATTGTCGCTTGGCTTAAGGGGGAAGGTGAGGAAGTAGAAAAAGGCGAGCCGATCCTGGAGGTGACGACCGACAAAGTGAACATGGAGGTCGAGGCGCCCGCCTCAGGCATCCTTGCCGGCATCCGAGTAAGGGAAGGCGAAGTTGTCCCGACAATGGAGGTCATCGCCTATGTTCTCAAGCCCGGTGAGGCGCTTCCTGCACACGAGCCTCGCAGTATTGAGCAAGCAGCCCGGCCATC
>CAYGCA010000001.1:133711-134615 GCA_964348265.1 uncultured Anaerolineaceae bacterium
AGGCGTCGTGCGCATGATCGAGGGCTTTCTCGGCGCCGACGCGTTCCGCCAGGGCGTGCGCGCATACCTGAACCGGTTCCGCGAACGCAACGCCACGGCGGACGATTTCTGGCGTGAGCTGAGCGAAGCGTCGGGCCGTGACGTGAGCACCATCGCCAACGCCTGGATCAAGCAGCCCGGCCATCCGCTGAAGAAACCGAGGTGGGTGTGACCCAAGATGGTGATCGTACCCGAGAACGGGCGACGCCTGTGGCAGCCCGATTGGCCAAGGAAAGGGGTCTGGACCTGCTAGCGATTCATGGCAGTGGACCCCAGGGGCGAGTGACGCGGGCCGACGTGGAGGCTGCCACGACGCTGGCGGAGGCTGATACGCGCCCGGAATCGCCTAGAGTGCGCGCCACGCCAGCCGCCCGTCGGTTGGCGCGGGAACACGGCATCCGTCTCGCCGATGTTGTCGGCTCAGGGCCCCGGGATCGAATTCAGGCTGGCGACGTCCATGAGCAGCGGGAGAGAGCGCGGCTTGAAGCAGCCGGGCTTGAAGCGGGCAGGGTCATCCCCCTGCGGGGTATTCGAGGAACGATTGCCGAGCGTATGGCCCACAGCTATCGGACGGCGCCCCATTTCGCGCTGGAGGTCGATCTAGACATGAGCCGGTCGGAAGCCCTGAGGCAGGCCTACAATTCTGCCGATGGGGTCAAGGTCTCGACGACGGCCCAAATCGTCAAGGCTTGCGCCTGGGCCTTGGAACATCACCCCCTGGTGAACGCTAGCCTAAGGGAAGATGAGATTCAGTTGCACGAAACAATCAACATCGGAGTCGCGGTCGCCCTTCGAGATGGCCTGATCGTGCCGGTCATCCATCAAGCGAATCGAAAAGGGATAGCCCAAATTGCATCCGAGATCC
>CAYGCA010000001.1:134653-150709 GCA_964348265.1 uncultured Anaerolineaceae bacterium
AGTCGTTGAGTGAGCGTGCTCGAGAAGGCATCCTCGGGTCGTCCGACCTGACGGGCGGCACCTTCACGGTTTCAAACCTGGGAATGTTCGGGGTCGACCGATTCACGGCTATCATCAATCCGCCTGAGAGTGCGATTTTGGCGGTTGGCAGGATTACCCGCCGTCCGATGCCGGTGGATGAAACTTCGGATGAGATAAGTCTCCGGCCAATGCTTACCCTGACTCTCTCCTCCGACCACCGGGTGCTGGACGGAGCCGTAGCTGCCCAGTTCCTTTCGGACTTGTGCCGCGCCCTGGAGGAGCCCGGCTGGCTTTCGTTCTGAGGTTGGGGATGATGCCCCCAGGGATTCTGGCCGGCCGTCGAGCCGCAGAAAGCAGACTTGAGTGGAAGGACCTTTGCACAAAGACCAGCGGACCTTAAGGGGGGTTAAGGCGTCGGACGGGATGGTGGCTGGTCCTTCGCTTACCTATGAGCAGCCCCTCATAGAAGTCCAACGACGCAGTGTCGAAAACCCGGAATCAGAGCTTGCTCGACTGGAAAGGGCGCTGTCTGTAGCCGCTCATCAACTGGAGAAGGTGCAACAGAAGGCCGGGGTTGAAGCGGGTTCGGAGGAGGCCGCCATCTTTGAAGCGCACTCCCTCTTCCTTTCGGATCCTTCCCTTCTGGGTCTGGCGCGCTCGCTAATCGAGGATCAACGGATAAATGCCGAAGCAGGCTGGCATGAAGCCATTGGGACCTTCGCCAGGAAGATGGACGAGCTTGAAGATGAATACCTTCGGGCCAGAGCGGCGGATGTGCGCGATGTTGGGCAGAGAGTGCTGCGGATCCTTGTTGGGGTCGAGGAAACAGCCGGGGAGGCTCTTTCACAACCATCGATCGTGGTGGCGCGCGATCTGTCCCCTTCAGATACAATGCGCCTGGATAAGAAATTGGTCCTTGCCTTCTGCACCGCCGAGGGCGGCCCCACGTCGCACACGGCCATTCTGGCTAGGTCGCTTGGGATTCCCGCCGTGGTAGGCCTGGGACCGGATGTGCTCGCCGTACCCGACAACGCAAATCTGGCTGTCGACGGTGGTCGGGGGCTCGTGATCGTCAATCCGAGTCCTGAGACCCTACACGAATTCGAGGTGCGTAGGCTTCAGGCCAAAAGCCGGAGCGAGGCGGATCTCAAGCGAGCACATGAGCCGGCTGTCACAAGAGACGGTCATCGCGTTGAAGTCGTGGCAAACGTGGGTTGGATAGAAGGCGCTTCGGAGTCGCTCGAGTACGGGGCGGAGGGGATCGGGCTGCTCAGGACTGAGTTTCTCTATCTGGATCGTCGATCGGCCCCGACCGAAGAAGAGCAATTCGCCGCTTTCAGACGCATCCTGGAGAGCATGGAGACTCGTCCAGTTGTCGTCCGGACCCTGGACGTGGGGGGAGACAAGGAGTTGCCCTATATCGACCTGGGTAGCGAGCGTAATCCGTTTCTTGGTTGGCGTGCGATTCGGATGTGCCTCGATCAACCCGAATTCTTCAAAGTCCAGCTGCGCGCACTTCTGCGCGCCAGCCCCGGTCATGACCTGCGGATTATGTTCCCAATGGTTTCGACATTGGACGAAGTTCGCCAAGCGAAGGATCTCCTCGGTCAGGCCCGGAAGGAGGTGGAAGACGCCGGCCTGGAGATTGCTCCTGGAATTCAGGTGGGAATCATGGTTGAGGTGCCGGCGGTGGCGGTAATGGCGCGCCACTTCGCCTCTGAAGTGGACTTCTTCAGCATCGGCACCAACGATCTGGCACAGTACACGCTGGCCGCCGAACGGACCAACCAGAGAGTTGCCCATCTGAGCGATGGCTTGCACCCCGCCGTGCTGCGCTTGGTGAAGGAGGTCGTCATGGCGGCTGATGAGGCCGGTATCTGGGTCGGCCTGTGCGGTGAGTTGGCTGGTGAAGCTGAAGCAATCCCGATCTTGCTTGGCCTGGGAATCGATGAACTCAGTATGGCGCCGGCCTCTATCCCCGGAGCAAAAGCAATCCTTCGAGCTTGGACACTTAGGCATGCCCAAGCGGTTGCGGCAGAAGCCCTGACCCTTGATTCAGCGGCTGCAGTCAGGGAACTGGTGCGGGATCAGGCAGCTTCGGCCAAAGAGATCGGTCGGTGAGGCCCGGGAAACCTCCCTATGAAAAGCAATTGTCGATTGGCAGTGGGCGCAGGTCGCCGTAATCGGGGGAGGCGTGGGGCAGGCGTGAAATCGGCTCCGCGAGCCCCTTGTCTGATCCCGGATCGGATGCGGCATAGGAGGTTGTCGCCAAAGGACAACCTCGAATTCCCCGGGTTTGGTTTTGGTCATGACAAGCGATCCAGCTGAACTCCGGCGCCGGCTCAGGCGAATTGGGCGACGCCCTGCGGCCGATCGCGTGCCTGCGGTGGTGCCTAGAGGGCAGGACAAAGGACTTCCTCCGGGCGAGGAAGTCCTCACTCCTTTGGGCGCCGCCTACCGTATTGAAAGCAGCTATCCGCTCGACCACTTTCACGGTCCTTCCAGGCTTTCGGACCTACTTGCGTTTGAACCCCGGGTCGCAGCCGCAGTCGCCGGCCAGCCGGAGCTTGAGGCTTTATCGCATGAACAACTTGCCTTCGTGGATCTAGAGACCACAGGACTGGTCGGCGGCGCCGGCACGATTGCCTTCCTGGTTGGCATAGGGACATTGGTGGGGGCTGAGTTCCGCTTACGCCAGTATTTCCTCCGCGAGCTTACTGAGGAAGGAGGCATGCTTCAGGCCTTGCAGGGTGATCTAGAGGCGGTGGAAGCTTTCGTCACATTCAACGGGCGCGCCTTTGACATTCCCCTGCTTGAGAATCGCTACGTGATAGGCTTGCGTAGGCGCTGGAATCTCACGGCCCGACCTCACCTGGACTTGCTCTATCCAGCCCGGCGACTTTGGCGACGAGAACTCCCTGATTGCAGGCTTGGAACGCTTGAACGTCGGGTGTTGACCGTCGAGCGGTCCACGAAGGATGTTCCCGGAGATGAGATTCCGGGGATCTACCTTGACTATCTGCGGACGAGGGACGCCACTGAGATTGCACGTGTCGTGTATCACAACGCCGTGGATATCCTCTCCCTGGTGGGAGTCGCCGCCCAGGTTCTCAGCCGTCACAGCCAATCGGATCCTTCGGAACTGTCGGCCTCGGAGGCACTGGCGGTGGCCCGCTGGCATCAAGATGCGGGCCGGTCTGGCCAAGCGGAAGCGGCCTACCGCACAGCGTCTGTGGCAGGCGAAGAGGCAGTGCGGCTTGAGGCGCTGCGCCGCTATACGGCTCACCTTAAGCGGGAGAAGAGGTACGAGCAGGCGATCGAGGGCTGGCAGGCTTGGAGCGCGCTTGCCCCTGATGATCCCAGGCCATGCGTCGAACTGGCCAAGGCATTTGAATGGCGTTACAAAGATCTCGGCTTGGCTCAGCGATGGGCGCAGGCCGCTCTGGTCTGCTTGAGCCATTGGCCCGCTGGATGGCGTAGGGATCAGGCGTGGGGCGAGCTGGAGCATCGGCTGGCCAGATTGGCCCGCAAGATCAAGGCCGGTTAGGACGCTACGCCCCCTGGAACTGGGGTTCCCACCATGCGATCCAAATCTATTTCAACGAGGGGTGATTCCACCCTGCAACTTCGCTTGCCGGATGGTGGAGTGCGTCCGTCGCGCCCTCTATCCGCGACTAGTTTGAGGTGCCGTCGAGTTCCCGTCGGACTGCCTGGTACAGGTGTTCAGCCTTGAGCTGATGCAGCGTATAGCATGGGGCCCCGAGCCTGCCAGCCAGCGCCTTGGCCAAGCCCTGGTCGAAGGCAGCATGTTCCATATTGATGACGATGGATCGGATCTCTTCTTCGCGGATCCGGTCGGCAACAAGGTGGGCTTCCTCTTGAGGCGGCAGATCGCTCATGGAAACGTTGCCGGCTCCATCAGTCAGAAGGATCATCATCGATATGGTGGCGGGGTGGATTAGCTTTTCCTGTCGGAAGACCTCGTAAGCAAGGTAGAGCCCGGCCGAAAGAGGCGTTTTGCCTCCGACCGGGATATCAATTAGGGCCTTCTCTGCCAGCTTGGTGGAGTTCGTGGGGGGCAGGACCGTTAAGGCGCGATCCTTCTGGAAGACGATTAACCCCACCCGGTCACGCCGCTGGTAGGCGTCGGTCAGCAACGAGAGAATTGCGCCTTTGGTCGCCGACATGCGTTCAGCGACGGCCATGGACCAGGAGGCATCGACGACAAAAAGTACCAAGTTGGAGACCCGGTCCACGCGCACCTTTTGCTGAAGATCAGATGGCTCAATCGCAAGGGCAAGTCGTTCGCGTTGTTTCCGACGTCGCTCCTGGAAAGGGGCGGCGGCGCGCAGGGTTGCGTCGAAGGCGATATCGGTGTGCTTGTCCCTGGCCGGGCGTGCCATTACGTAGCGGCCGCGCTTTCGGTCCGTGCGGGTGCGAGAGCGTCGGCCGCTCAGGCGTCGACTCATGCGATCCAAGGGAGTATCCAGGCGACGTGGGGCGAAAACCTCACCCACCTTTACTTTGTCGCCGCCTTCCCACCAGCGCGCCTCGAGCGAGTCTTCTGGAGACTGAGGGGCTGGTTCCGTCTGGCCGTAGTCGGGCTTCGCGTCACTGACGTCGCCCGCTAGGCCGCGGCGCCTTTTTTTTGAGCGGCGGCCTCTTCCTCCGAGTCCTCGTCGGCCAAATCTTGTGTCGCTCCAACCTGCGACTGGATCTCCTCGATCCTTTGCTGAAGCTCATTGAGGGTGAATTCCACCTGCTGGAACGGCCCGCGTCGCAGCCGATGGGGCAGAGCCAGTTCTGCGCCCAGCGCGATGTCGCGCTCGTTGATCTCTGTGCGACCCTCGAAAGCCGCGTGAGCCCGGGCGGCCTTGAGGATAACCAGATCGGCCCGGTGGCCATCGACCTCCAGCGAGGATGTTAGGGCGGCGATCGAGAGGAGGTCCTGCTGAGTGTACGTGACCCTGTCCACCAGCTCTCGAGCGGCCGCGATCTCGCGCGAGAGCTTTTGTTCGCTCTCCATCCATTGGGCGCGGAAGGCCTTGGGATCATGCTCGAAGGTCAGGTTGCGCTCCATGATCGCCACTCGATCGCCTGGATTATGCAAGCCATGAATCTCAACCGAAAGTGCAAACCGATCGAGAAGCTGGGGACGCAGGTCCCCCTCCTCCGGATTCATGGTCCCCACAAGGATGTAGCGAGCGGGATGGCTGAAGGAGATTCCCTCCCGTTCGACAATATTCATGCCGAGAGCCGCCGAATCCAGAAGCAGGTCGACTACGTGGTCGTCGAGCAGATTCACCTCGTCGATGTAGAGCAGGCCTCGATTGGCTGCGGCGAGTACGCCGGGTTCGAAATGCCGCTCACCTTCTTTGATGGCTCTTTCGATATCTAGCGTACCGACGACGCGATCCTCGGTGGCCGAAACAGGCAGATCGATGAACGAGGTTCGCCGCATCTCGACAGGCAGCCTTTCGCCTTTTTCCGCCCGTTCAACACACTCTGTGCACCACGTAGTGGGTTGGCCCGCATCGCAGCCAAAGCGACAATCGGCCACAACGGGCACTTCGGGCAGGAGTTCAGCAAGAGCTCGGGCTGCGGTGGATTTTGCCGTCCCACGTTCGCCCCGAATCAGCACTCCGCCGATGCGCGGGTTGATCGCATTGAGGATCAGAGCACGCCGCATGCGTTCCTGACCTACGATGGCTGTGAAGGGGTATACGATGCTCATCGACCGTCTCTCGCCGGGCATTATACCGTATCCTAGCCTCGGGGTCGCTGAGGGCCGGGTATAGCGGGGGCTGCTGATCCTGAAGCAGGTGGTTCTTCGAAGGAGTAGGCAGAAGTGCCTTTTGGAGCCAAAGATCGACCCGCAGGGCTCATAGGTTGTCAAGAGGCCTGTTCCCCTTTATAATGCCTTCATCTTCAAGTGGGAGACGCACGAGAGATCTATGATCAGTAGCGAGGAAGATAGCACGCAAGCAACGGGACCGGAGGAGGGTGAAGTCGAAGAAATCCACCCGATGGATGCCCTGCTGGAAGAGGAATCGTATTCGCTTGAAACGCCGCGGCGCGGCGAGATCAGGACAGGTACGATCGCCCGGATCACTGAGAATGACATGCTGGTCGACATTGGCGCCAAATCAGAGGGCGTGATCCCGGGAGATGAATTGCAACAGCTTCCAGAGGAGAGACGCACCAAATTGACGGTCGGCCAGGATGTCACCGTCTACGTCGCCAGCTCGGGCGGTCAGGATGGAATCATCCTGCTCTCACTCTCCAAGGCGGAAGAGGAAGAGGATTGGAACAGGGCTGAAGGGCTTCTTGAAACCTCCGGTAATTTTGAAGGTGAGATCGCCGGTTACAACAAGGGTGGCCTGATCGTCAAGTTCGGTCACCTGAGGGGCTTTGTGCCCGCCTCTCAAGTCAGCCTCTCCCGTCGGCGTCGTGCCCAGGGAAACAGCCCAGACCAGCGATGGGGAAAGATGATCGCCGAGCAGATGGTGGCCAAGGTCATTGAGGTCGATCGCAAGCGCAACCGGCTCATTCTCTCGGAACGAGCCGCAACGCGCGAGGCTCGCGAGGTCCTCAAGGAACGCCTGATTGAGGAATTGGAGCCTGGGGAGATTCGGACGGGTCATGTGATCAGCCTGGCTGACTTTGGTGCCTTCATCGACATAGGTGGCGCTGATGGACTAGTGCACACCTCGGAACTGTCCTGGAAGCGCGTCTCCCATCCCAGAGAAGTGCTCAGGGTGGGCCAGGAAGTCCGCGTAAAGGTCCTCGATTTGGACACAGAACGTAACCGGATCAGTCTCTCGCTCCGTGAGCTCGAGGACGATCCGTGGGACGCGATCGCTCAGATGTTCGATGAAGGGCAACTCGTCGAAGGGACGGTCACCAAACTGACAAACTTCGGGGCTTTTGCACGTCTTCATGAAGCTGATGACTACGAAGTTGAAGGTCTCGTTCATATCTCTGAGCTGGCAGACCGCCGGGTCGCCCACCCAAGCGAAGTGGTGGAGGAAGGCCAGACTCTGACCCTCAGGGTCATCAAAGTGGATGCGGAGCGTCGCCGAATCGGTCTAAGTTTGCGGAAGGTGGATTCAACCGAGTACGCGGAGCTGGACTGGAAGCAGGCGATGGAAGAGATCGGTGAGCCAGAAGGCGAGCTGTCCATCGAGGCCTCGGCGGATGCTCCGCCCGAGGAACCCGTGGAGGATTTTGACGCGGCCCTTGAGGCTCAGGGTCCCGAGGCTTTCTCGGTTGAAGAGTATGCGGAGGTGGAGCAAATTGCGCCCGAGGAGCCGCTTGAGGTTCAGGATTACCTGGAGCCGGCAATGGATGAACTTGAGGGGCAGCCGGAAGCCGAGGAGGGCTCCGAGCCAGAGATTGAAGGTTCGGATGACGGCGACCCGGAGGCACCCAGCGAATGACTTCTTGGCCGGTGGAACGAGGTAGCGCCCCGGCCTTTCCACTGATCTAGAACAGCAACAACTCGTTTATAGTCTTGATAAGCTTGGGACGGGGTAAGGGTTTTTGGCTTGGCGGCATCCAGTAGATAGGACTTATGTCCCCTGATCTCGGGATCGCTGTAAGTCAGAAGCAAGGCCAAACTTTGGTAGAATTAGACCAACTGACCAAGTGGGGGATCGCTCGTCGTCACGGAGGACACATCAGTGGCCGATAAGATGCAGAGATTTACGCAGCGGGCCCGCCGGGTGCTCAGCTTGGCTCATGAAGAAGCTGAGCGCATGCATCACGCCTATATCGGCACAGAACATCTTCTACTTGGACTGATCCGTGAAGAGGGTGGGGTTGCCGGCCGGGTTCTCCGTGAGTTGGGGATTGAGCCGATCCGCCTGAAGGAGATGGTCGAAAAAGTTACGGAGGCAGGTCGCCGCTCAGCCGGACGGATTGAGCTCTCCGCCGGCACCGAAGAAGTCATACAGCTGGCGATCGAAGAGGCACGGCGCCTGGGCCACCACTACATAGGCACCGAGCACTTGCTGCTTGGTTTGGTCAGCCAGGGCGACGGCATTGGCGTCGACGTGCTTCGACGGCTTGGCTATACACCCGAACAGATCCGGCGCCAGACGCGCCGGGTCCTGCAAGAGAGTCCAGCCCGCCGTGCATCCCGGCCTGCGGGCCGATCTCGCAAGGAACCTCAGGTCAAAACCCCCTTGCTGGACCAGTTGGCCACAGATCTGACTAAACTGGCCGAAGAGAACAAACTTGATCCTGTCATTGGCCGTCAGACCGAAATCGAACGGGTCATCCAAATCTTGGCCCGGCGCACGAAGAATAACCCTGCTTTGATTGGCGAGCCCGGCGTGGGCAAGACCGCGATCGTCGAAGGCTTGGCCCAAAGGATCATGAACGCCGAGACGCCCGAGCCGCTGCTGGATAAGCGCGTGCTTCAATTGGATGTCGGCTCGATTGTAGCCGGAACGATGTACCGGGGGCAGTTTGAGGAGCGGTTGAAGCGCGTTATTGACGAATTGAAATCAGCTGAAGCGATCTTGTTCATTGATGAGGTCCACATGCTGGTGGGGGCGGGTTCGGCCGGCTCCTCAGTTGACGCGGCCAACATCCTCAAGCCGGCTCTTGCGCGGGGCGAACTTCAGGTGATCGGCGCAACTACGCTGGATGAGTACCGCAAATACATCGAAAGTGACGCTGCTCTTGAGCGCCGTTTCCAGCCAGTCATGATAGACGAGCCGACGATTGAGGAGACCATCGATATTCTTCATGGCGTCAAGCGTCCTTATGAGGAGCACCACAAGCTTCGGATATCCACTGAGGCGTTGGAGGCAGCGGCTCACCTCTCTGCTCGCTACGTCACCGAGCGCTTCCTGCCGGACAAGGCGATCGACCTGATCGATGAATCGGCCTCTCGGGTGCGGATGTACAAGAGCCCAGAAGCGCATACTTATCGTGAGGTAATGAGCCAATTGCGCGAAACGCGACAAGCCCACGCATTGGCCGTGGATGAAGCCCGCTATGACGACGCTCAGGAATTGATGAATCTTCAGACCGACCTCGAGGGGAAGCTGGAGCAGATGCGGGCTGGGTGGCACCTTTCGGAGGAGGGGACGGAGGTTACCGCCGACGACATCGCTGAGGTGGTCTCGATGTGGACGGGCGTTCCGGTCATGCAGATCGCCCAGGAGGAATCCGAACGTCTGCTCGAGATGGAATCGGTTCTTCATGAGCGAATCGTGGGGCAGGATGAGGCAATCGAAGCCATTTCCAAGGCCGTGCGCCGATCACGGGCTGGCTTGAAGGATCCCAAACGGCCAATCGGCTCATTCATCTTTCTCGGTCCGACCGGTGTGGGTAAGACGGAGCTGACGAAAGCTCTGGCTGAGTTCATCTTCGGCACAGAGGAATCCCTGATCCAGATCGACATGTCCGAGTTTATGGAGCGCCACACTGTTAGCCGCCTTGTAGGCGCACCTCCGGGCTACGTGGGCTACGAAGACGCAGGCCAGCTAACAGAAGCTATCCGCCGTCGTCCGTACTCGATCGTAGTCTTCGACGAGATTGAAAAGGCCCACACAGAAGCCCACAGTATGTTGCTCCAGATCATGGAGGAAGGACACCTCACGGACGCTCGGGGGCGAAAGGTGGACTTCCGCAACGCCATCATAGTGATGACCTCCAACGTCGGTGCAGATCTCATCAAGCGTCAGAGCCAGTTGGGTTTCAGCGTGAAAAGCGATGAGGAAAAGGCCGAGCGCATGGCTTATGAAGAAATGCGCAAGAAGCTGATGGAAGCCTTGCGGAAGATCTTTCGGCCGGAGTTCATTAACCGTGTGGATGCAATAATCGTCTTTCATGCACTGTCTAGAGATCAGATTAAGGAGATCGTCGATTTGGAGATCGCCAAGGTCGCCGATCGTTTGATCGAGCACGACATCAGCTTGGAGTTGATGGAAGAGGCTCGCAAACTCCTGGCAGAGCTGGGCTATGACCCTGAGATGGGCGCCAGGCCGTTGCGGCGCGTCATTCAGAATAAGATCGAGGATCAACTTTCCGATAGGCTCCTTGCGGGTGAGTTCTCAGTGGGCGGCCATATTCTCGTCGATGTCGAGGACGACGATATTGCCTTGTTCCAAAAGGAGAAGTCGCAAACGGAAGAAGACGAGGAACAGGAGGCGATGCCGGCTGGCTGAGAAGAACTCCCACGCCAGCGCCGCGTAGCGCGATACCTCGATCTTCCTAGAGAATGAACTGTAACCATGGTAGGGGCGGGTCCTGACCCGCCCCTATGTTGTTCTTGGCGCGCAGTGCATAAGCACCTGATTGAAGTTGGCAGGGAATCCTGGCTGGGACCTGTGGCCGCTCGATCGACGCATCTTCAGTCCAGTGGCGTATAATCCTCGAAGGGAGGATCTTGTGGCTAAGGCAAGGACACAATATGTCTGTCAGCAATGCGGTCGAGTGGCCCCAAAGCCTCTGGGCCGCTGCCCTCAATGCGATGCCTGGAACAGCATCGTGGCCGAAGTTGTGGCGCCGAAGCAAACCAGGGCCTCGATCCCAGGGATACGCAGCGACGCAAGACCGCTGCGTCTCTCTGAAATCGAGGGTGAGCCCGACGAGCGGGTGCCCCTTCCGATTGACGAGTTCGCCCGGGTTCTTGGGGGCGGAGTGGTCCCCGGTTCCCTCGTGCTGATCGGAGGCGATCCAGGTATAGGAAAATCCACTCTGCTGCTTCAAATGGCGATTCTGATGGCCGAAGACGATCGCCTGATCTATGTTTCGGGGGAGGAGTCGGAGCGCCAGATCAAATCGCGCGCCGCGCGGCTGGCTGGTAAGGTCGAGATCGGCAGTGAACTATTCGTCTTAACGGAAACCAATCTCCACTCGATTCTGAAGCACGTCGAGTCGCTTGGCCCGCGCCTGATAGTTGTTGACTCAATCCAGACAGCCTTCCTGCCAGAGCTGGATTCACCGGCTGGCTCCATTTCACAGGTACGCGAGTGCGCCGCCCGTCTTCAGGCCCTAGCCAAGTCGTCTGGTGTGGCTGTGTTCCTCGTCGGCCATGTCACAAAGGAAGGTGCAATTGCTGGCCCGCGCGTCCTGGAACACATCGTTGATACGGTTTTGTACCTCGAAGGCGATCCCTATCACGCCTATCGGCTACTGCGGTCCGTCAAGAATCGCTTCGGGGCCACGACTGAAGTGGGTGTATTCGAGATGCAGACCGACGGCATGAAAGAGGTCGCGAATCCATCAGAAGCTTTCCTGGCTGAACGGGTGGTCGGTGCCCCTGGCTCTGCCGTGGCTGTGACGATGGAAGGCACAAGGCCGTTGCTGGTGGAGATACAAGGCCTGACAAGTGTGACCTCTTTTGGGCACCCCCGCCGAACAGCGAATGGCGTGGATCTCAATCGGATGTTATTGACGATCGCCGTTCTCTCGCGCCGGGTGGGCCTTAAGCTGGCCGAACAGGATGTCTTCGTAAACGTGGTAGGCGGACTCCGGGTGAGTGAGCCGGCGGCTGACTTGGCGGTGGCAGCCGCCATCGCCTCCTCGGTTCGAGATCGCGCCCTGCCGGCTGACCTTGCGCTGATCGGCGAGGTTGGCCTTTCAGGAGAGTTGAGGGCGGTGGCGCAGCTTCCAGCCCGCTTGGCAGAGGCCTCCAAGCTGGGCTTTCGTCGGGTCATTATCCCTAAGAGCGTCCGCCACACAGAGAGCTGGGCGGATGGTGTCGAAGTGTACAAAGCCCGCTCGCTGAGCGAAGCATTGTCAACCATCCTATCCTAATGGATGGGCGAGCGGGCTAAGGATTTGGCACCTCAGTCTCTTCTGAGGCCCTTCACCAGCACCCCCGCAGGCGAGAATCTGTCCAGAGTAGTCCAGGAAACATCGATTCGAAAGCTTGTCATCAGCCCCCCCAGCGGAGGGGACGGAAGCGAATCTTTAACCTTTAAGAGTGCGAAACTAGCCCCGTGATGCCTCCGTAGGTTTGCCCCCATATCTGGATGATCAGCAGATCGAAAACTGATATGCAGGGGAGTATTGGTGCGCTTGTGAGCCTCCCCCTTGGCCCGTCTCTGCATCGTCCGCGGAGAAGCCGACCTAACGTTTAAGGATTCAAGCCCTTAAATGTTTGATTCTTTTTAGGGTCACGCAGGCTTGGCGTCTTGAAGCGTGTCTCTCGTTCTGATATGATCGAAGCCACTGCGGGTGATCTTTCAAGAATCTGGAAGCATGCTTTTACCGCCCAAGAATCGGGGGAGGCCGCGCTCCTCTGCGGCTGAATAATCAACACGGCTCGCCGTGCGGACTCTAAACTGTAGGATGTGAAGCTCAACCCTCGGGTTGATCAGACCCTGCCCAGGTGGGTGGGGTCGGAGGTGGGCATGAACGCAGAGCGACACTGGAAGTCAGCCCTGGGACAACTTCAGATGGAGATGTCGCGAGCTGCCTTTGACACTTGGGTGCGCGATGCAGAGTTCATTGCCTACGAAGACGGGGCGTTTGTTATTGGCGTTCAGAACGCCTACGCCCGCGATTGGTTGGAGGACCGATTGCTCTCAACCGTCAAGCGGGTTCTGAACGGGATCATGGGCCGATCGGTTGAGGTGCGTTTTGTGATCTGGCAAACGGACGCCTCCCCGGAGCGGCCTGTGCCCGCTCTTGAGGGTGCGGGCGATCCCGAAGACAATCGACACAAAGAGGCGTACCCCGATGTGGCCTCCCAGCTGAACGCGCGCTACGCCTTCAAGAGCTTTGTGGTAGGCGCCTGCAATCGGCTGGCACACGCTGCTGCTCAGGCCGTGGCCGAAAGCCCCGCTCAAGCCTATAATCCACTCTTCCTGTACGGTGGGGTCGGCTTGGGGAAGACCCACCTGCTGCATGCCATCGGAAACGCTTCCGTGGGGGCGGAACTGCGCGTCCTTTACGTTTCGTCTGAGGACTTCACCAACGACCTAGTCAACGCCATCCGAAGCCATACGACAGAAGCCTTCCGGGAGCGCTACCGCCGGATCGACGTGTTGCTCATCGATGATATCCAGTTCATTGCTGGCAAGGAGTCGACGCAGGAGGAGTTCTTCCACACTTTTAACACACTTCACGGGCAAGATCGGCAAGTAGTTATCTCCTCCGACCGCCCCGCGAGAGCACTCGTGACGCTCGAAGAGCGACTGCGCTCGCGTTTCCAGTGGGGTCTCACGGTAGATATCCAGCCGCCGGACTTCGAAACGCGCCTGGCCATTCTGCGTTCCAAGGCGGAACGCACAGGTCGCCATGTCCCCCCCGAATTCCTTGAGATTATCGCACGCAGAATTCAGAGCAACATTCGGGAGCTTGAGGGCGGCCTGACGCGCGTATTGGCTTTCTCGGACTTGAGTGGAGTCTCCTTGACCGCGGAGCTTGTTGAAGCAGCCCTGGATGAATTCCTGCCGCGCAGAAGCAAGCCCGAAGTTGACCGCGTAATCTCGACCGTCGCCCACAATTTTGGCCTCGAAGTGGATCGAATGCTCGGACCAGCTCGAAACCGAGAAGTTTCACTGCCCCGTCAGATTGCCATGTACCTTCTCCGCGAAGAGACCAACGCTTCCCTGCCACAGATTGGAGATGCGTTGGGCGGGCGCGATCATACAACCGTTATGTACGGGTGTGACAAGATCGCCGACCTGCTGGAAACCGATGATTCACTTCGACGGAGGGTGCTCAGCCTTCGTCAGGCCCTCTATCAGCGCAGGAGCGCTCTCGCCACGACCGGGTTTCAGACATCATCCTGAAGGGCAGTTTCGCGCTAGGATCCCTCCGGCGACGCGGGGGAGACAGATTGGTGGACTTGCTGCGGGGCCGGATGAGAAACGGCCCATTTTGTTTGGAGCCGGATACGGCTTTACGCGGAGTCGCCCATCAGCGAAAGAGGCTCAGGAGACACTGTCCTTCCGCCGCAGCAGCTGCACAAGCGTGATGACCCGCTTTGACCATGGGAAAGCTAACCGATGAGCGCTCTCAGCCTCTCCGAGCTAGGGTCATCAGCATGTCAAGCAGCGGGCGCAAAGTCTCCGGCGCTGAAGCTTCCCCGGTCTCGACGACATGCTGGCTGTCCTCTGACTGTACTTTGATCACGAAGTGGAAGCGATCGGCGCCAGGCGATGGGGGGAGCTTTTCTGGCAACCCGAAGAATCCCGACTCCTCGACCAGCTGAATGAGCTTGCGTGCCTCTTCCTCTTCTAGATCGTCGGTGTCAAGGCTCTTTTTGATGTGCATCCCGGCGAACCCCCCGCTACGTTCGAATTCAATTCGCATGCCGTTCTCCTGTTGCCCCTAGAGACCCGTTTGTGCTGGTCGGCTCATGCCGAGCCGCGGAAGAGATTGATGAGCGCTTGTGGGCATCCGCTGGGTTCGGTCGCAAGCTCCACGGGTATACCGACTGCCGACCATCCGGTTTTGACAGCCTGCTGCTCCAGGCTGCCTGTGCCGTAGATTTCACCCGCCGTAGTGTAGATCAGGTTGGCCGCTTCCTGGAACGTGGAACGATTGGCGAGCTTGTCCCGCAGGGCGATGTACCAGATCCTGCCAGCTTTTTGCCAGGCGACCCCGCCCAGTTCCATGGAGGTCACATAAAAAGCGCGATTCGGGATGCCGGAATTGATGTGCACGCCTCCGTTATCGAAGCTGACGTCTTTGTATTCGTTCATGTGGCCGGGCTGGGGATCTTTGCCGAGGACCGGATCGTCGTAGGCGGTTCCAGGCTCTTTCATGGACCGGATGCCAACACCTTGAACGTTGGGCGTGAAGAGACCTTCGCCAATGATCCAGTCGGCCTCATCGGCGGTCTGGCCGAGAGAGCGCTGTTTGACCAGGGATCCGAAGACATCTGAGAAGGACTCATTTAGCGCGCCGGGTTGATCCCAGTACACCAATCGCGCTTCATACTGGGTGACGCCGTGCGTGAGTTCATGCCCGATGATGTCGATGGCTATAGTGAACCGCCTGAAGAGACGTTCTTCCTCAGGAAGGTTCTCATCTCCGTCGCCGTACACCATCTGTCGCCCGTTCCAGAAAGCGTTGTCGTAACCTTGATCGTAGTGTACGGTCGAGTCCATCCGTACTCCGTGGCCATCGATCGAGTTCCTTTCATACTCTTCACTGTAGAGATCATAGGTCGCACCGGCGCCATCAAAAGCCTCATCGACAGCCTCATCACCCGTCGGAGGGTCGCCCTCCGCCCGGACCTGGCGACCCGGCAGGGTGGTGCCGTTCTCGGCGTCAAAGACAATTCGGCTCTTCTCGAGTTCGCGGCTTACGGTTACCATCGCCGGAAACGCGGCGAAAGTCTGACGTTGAGCGCGAAACTGTTCCGAGGTTGCCAAAGTCCTCCGGGCCCACTCTTGCTGACTTGGTGTGCCGCGCTCAGTGATCTCACGGAGCATGTGCGGCGGTGTGATGCACTCGATTGGATTGTGTCTATCGATCATCGGCTCTTTGCCTCCCTTTGAATCCTCTCTTCCGTAGACAGTTACGGCTCCGAGGTATTGCGGTCGTCTCTAGGATATCCGAAACAGCGCGGACCGGGGCCTCCGGCCAGCTCCGGTAGGCGCTGAGCCAGAATACTTCGAGGGCTGGATCATTAGTAGACTGAGCTTGTTCACGAAAGCGGCACGGTCGGCAGTGTTGACGGGATGGTATGGCATCCGGTCCTCTAAACTAGGTGTGCGAATCCTCTGACCAAGACGAGCGTGATCCGCCTCATTTGTCCCGGTAGAAGTCGATGCTTCGAGGGGTTGCATCACGCATATTTGGGCTCTAAGCCTGCAGGGGGCCCAGGGTGTTCCAATGCCTTCAGAGGCCAACTTCAGCCGGTTCTCAGGGGGAGGAAGCGCGCAGGTCGAATAGGGCGTAAAGACACACGGTGGGTTGTACGCACGGTTGAAATCGAGGATCGTCTCGCCATCGGCGTCGGGCATGGCCGCGTACAGGAAGCGGCCGGCCGGGTAGGTCTCACGGCCGCTGGTCTGATCCCCGAATACGACGAACAGCTCGTCACCGGCGCCGGGC
>CAYGCA010000001.1:150719-155621 GCA_964348265.1 uncultured Anaerolineaceae bacterium
GGTTCTCAGGGGGAGGAGTCGCCGCCGATGGCAGCTGTGCCGATGCATGATGTTTCCCTATGGATAGCTAGTTGGTATCCCCTCCGGCGCGTGGCAGCCGCCGGTGGCGAATGCCGGCCCGCTTTTGGCAAGGAAGTTGAAAGATGGACTGTATCTGATAGGTGCCTGCACCCCGTTCTGCAAGGTTGAGCCGCTCCCGAAAAGATTTCCTTTTGACGGGATCGTTCTTGACTACAAGACCTAGTTCGGGACAAGCCTCTCAAGCGCCCCCGCTCGATTTGCCGCACTCAGTATACAGCAGATGCCCGGGCGTTTCAAACAAGGCAAGCTATCCGCCCGCAGCGGTTCAGGCTGGGCTACCAGTGGACCTTGCGCCGCCTTTCTTCTTTCGCGGGGCCTGGAGGGATACCTCTGAGGCTCGCCTGGATTCTGAGTTCCGCCTCTGCCAATTGAAGGAATTCGGCTGCTACCGGCGTAAGCTCGGCCACGAGGGCCTGCATCGTCTCTTCCTGGTACCACAACTGGTCGGCCCATGCTGCAGCCAGGGAGCTCGCCTCGGGGAGCCGGCTCTCCTTATCGGAGGTATCTATCAATGCGCCCTTGCC
The DNA here is from genome assembly GCA_964348265.1 of uncultured Anaerolineaceae bacterium. Classification (GTDB taxonomy): domain Bacteria; phylum Chloroflexota; class Anaerolineae; order Anaerolineales; family E44-bin32; genus JBFJVD01. Next base: position 151,325 of record CAYGCA010000001.1, read on the forward strand.
ACAAGTCAGGAAGTACTCGTCGAATAGCGAAGCAGCCCACTCCGGATAGCGTTCAGAGAACCGGCGGTAGGCCCGCCCAAGCACCCTCTGGAGATCCTCTGACTGATCCTTCAGCCGCGGTCGGGAATAGAAAAGTTGCCTGGCGCCCGTGAAGTCTGTCATGTTGCTGTGTTCCTTTCATGAATCCACAATCCTTCACATAAAGGAATGTCAACAGCCTTGCACGCCGCCGTTGAGGCAGAGTGGGCTAGCCCGTTAGTACAGCGTCTATGTCGATCCGAGGGACTGCCAATTGGCCAGGGGAAGCGTTGTTGCCGGGCTTGTCATGTCAATTGTCACCTATTTCGTGTGACGGGTGTCCATTTCCGGAAAGTCGCAGGCATGTTAGATTAACCACGAAAGCCGCTACCTGAAAACAATCGTAGGCGCACAACAGTTTCCCTGAGATGCGAGCGACTTGAGCCGGTCCCCCCCTCGTGGCTCCCGGCCGGAGCTCCAAAAGCTGTCACACAAGTGCCCCGAACGCTTCAGGTGGCGGTCTTTCTTTATTGTAGGACGATCCTCCCTGTCTCCGAGCTGTCTGTCTGGCTAGAATGCTAGTCTCATGCCCTTCAGAAACGCGCTGAGGGGTCCCCTTGGTCCAAGTCTTGCAACCCTCGTCACAGCCACCGAAGATTTGAACGACCCCTCGCCGCCGACAGCCATCAGGCGCCATGAGTATGCAGAGTATGCAAGCACAGCAGCAGCGAAGCGGGGGCGTCAAGGAGGCTACGCTAGTGAGGCCGAACCCACTCGACAAACTCCGCAGACCACATCCGGACCAAGAGCGCATAGACCGGATAGCGGCTGAGCTGCTCCGGATTACCCAAGCCGAGAAGCTGAAGGCGGACGACAAGCTCAAGGTCGCGGCCAAAAGAGACCAGGAAACAAAACCCGATCGCTAGGACAGGTCCCTCTCGCCAATTCCGTGTCCCCTCGGGCGGCAGAGTGCGAGGCCTGCTAGAACCCATCGCCTTACGAGTGGCGTCATGGCAAATCCATTGGCAGCCCCGTTTCAAGGATGACAAGTCTGTCAAATCAGCGGGCGAAAACCCAGTAGCAGGATTCAACGTATACTCTGCACTTCCATCCCGATACAGGCCGTGCGTCTGGAGGTTGTCCCGAACGCAGGCCAAGGGGGAGGATTTCCGCTTTCCCCGGGCGGCAGAATGGGGCCATGTAGGCCAGCCCCACTGCCGGACGGGGCTCGCCTGCCTGCTATTGGGGCAGCAAATGAGCGGCATACTCTCGACCAATTCACCTCGTGGGATCAAACCCGCGAGGAGCCAAATCGCCGGGCCGCCAGCTGTCCTCTACCGCCTTCCCCTTCTTGAGGTGCGTTGCGGGTAGGTGCCGAACCTGGCTAGTCCTTTGCAGGCACCGACTAGGCGACCGGGCGGTCGCTTCACAATAAAGTGACTGGGTCGATGTCAACACTCCAGCCGTCGGCCAGCTCTTCGGGGATGAGAGGGACCGGATCGTTGGCCCGTAGGATGATCTGCCACCGATATTCGCCACGGAGCCGGTGAAAGTAGGGCGGGGCAGGCCCGATCAGGTGTGTCTCCCCCCCTCTCTTTCTGATTCGCCTATGGAGTACTCTGGCCAGACGGTTGGCCTCCTCTTCCGCCAACCTGCGATTCATATGGCGGTATACAAGGCGGGCAAGCCGACGATAAGGCGGATAACCCAAGGACCGTCGATACCTTAGCTCCTGCTTGTAGAAGGCCTGGTAGTCGTGGTTGGCGGCTGCTTTGATGACATAGTGATCGGGGTGATAGGTCTGCAGGATCACGCGGCCACCCAGCAAGCCGCGCCCGGCGCGGCCGGCGACCTGAGTGAGGACCTGGAAGGTTCGCTCAGAGGCCCGAAAGTCTGGCAGGTTAAGGCCCGTATCGGCTGATACGACTCCCACAAGTGTCACGAGCGGCAGGTCCAGGCCCTTGGCGACGATTTGGGTGCCTATAAGAACATCGGCCCGATGGGCGGCGAATTGGGTCAGGATGATATCATGCGAAGCCTTGCCACGCGCAATATCCGAATCCCAGCGCAGAGTGCGCGCCCCAGGGAAGGCGCGGGCGACTTCGGCCTCGATCCGTTGGGTACCCGCGCCAAACTGTCTTACTCGTTCACCGTCACAGTCCGGGCAGGTCTGGACGGAGCGTCGAACGTAGTTGCACTGGTGGCAACGGAGGCGGTCGTCTTGCGTGTGGTAGGTAAGTGTAGTTTCGCAGCGGGGGCAGCGCGCCACCCATCCGCAGTCGCGGCAGAAGATATAGGTGGCGCTGCCGCGTCGATTCAGGAAGAGGATGGATTGCTGGCTGGCCTCCAGACTTTCTCTTAGCGCCTGCTGGAGCGGGCGGCTGAAAAGCGAGCGCACCCCCGCCCGCAGCTCTTGGCGCATATCTACAACCCGCACTGGTGGCAGATTGATGTCATGCACATCAGCTTGATCCGGTCGGTAGCGAGTGTCCACGCCAGTACGGGCAGCTTGTCGGCTCACGCGCTCGCGGTGGGCCAGGATACGCTGCGGCAGCTCAAGGCGCAGGATCTCCCCCCGCTCCGCGCGATATGCGGTGACAACGTCGGGTGTGGCGCTGCCCAAAATGCATACTGCGTTCAAAAGGCGCGCATACGCGATCGCCGTCTCGCGCCCATGGTAGCGGGGAGAGCGTACCTGTTCTTTGTAGGATTCGTCATGGGACTCGTCGACGACTATCAAACCAACCTCGGTCAAGGGAGAGAACAGGGCACTGCGTGGGCCAACGATGACTTTGAGCAGGCCTGACCGCGCTCGACGCCACGTGTCGTAGCGCTCACCCTCAGAAAGCTGAGAGTGCATCAATCCTACCTGACCCGGAAATCGGGCCAAAAAGCGGCGAACCGTCTGGGGCGTTAGCGCGATCTCAGGTACGAGAATGATGGCCCGCCTCCCCAGGCTGAGGCTTTCTGAAACCGCCCTCAGGTAGATCTCCGTCTTGCCAGACCCGGTCACGCCATGCAGCAGGATCGGTGATTTCGCTGAGCCTGGTGGGCCTTGGAGCAATCGGCGGATCTGTTGCCAAGCGGCTTCCTGCTCAGTTGTTAGGCGAGGTGGCTCCATGGGAACGAATTCCACTTCCTCCAACGGATCGCGCCACACTTCAGCCTCACTCAAAGCGATCAGGCCGCGCTTCTGCAGGTAGATTAGGTCGGCGCGCACCGCGCCTGTTTCCGCATACACCCAGCTGATATCAAGCGGCTCGCGTTCCTTGACTAAGACCTCAAGAATGGCCCTGCGTCGATCAGCAGCCTTATGGTGTGGGCTGCCGAGATTCTGAGCGGTGTCGCGCGCCTCCCCGGGCGGAAGGGCCAGCCGAACGGTTCGAATCCGGCGCGGACGAACCCTAGGCGGATCAAGAACAGGTCTACGACTTACGACGCCGGCGCGCGCCAATCTTTCGGCCGCTTGACGCCACTTGAGCCGCGGAAGGGCGCGCTGAATCTGACGCCCGCGCAATGGGCCGCGCCGGGTCAGCAGGTCGATGAGGCGCTGCTGGGTTCTTGATTTCGATACATGATTGGGGGCTTCTAGAGTGAATATGGTGTCCGCCTTCTGACTGAGGCCAGTCGGCAGCATCAGGGTAAGGGCATCGATGAGAGGCGCCAAGGTGGTTGAGTGCAGCCAGCGGGCCAGTTCCAGCTGGGTGGGGTTGACAACCGGTTCGGGATCAAGCAGAACTTCGATGGGACGGGTTTCCGGAACAGCCGGCGTTTCTGGCAGGCTAATGACAACTCCCTGTACACGTCTCGAGCCAAAGGGGACAGTCACAAGATGGCCGGGCCGAATTCCTCCCTTGAGATGTTCGGGGATGTGGTAGTGGAAGGTGCCTTTGACAGGCGGAAAGTTGACGGCCACATCGGCGTACATCGGAGCTATCCGCTTGGCTCTAAGCGCGTCAGAGATGCACTTGACCCTGGGACTAGGCCTACCGTCGGCGGAGAAGCCCGAAAGCACCCCCTGTCTCCTTCCTGGGTGAACACAATTACGACTCCCAATAGGACCGGAGCCAATCGAGATCCAGACTGGCAACCCGGGGCGAAATCGTCCGTTGGGCTGCAAACTTGACACGAACCGACGGATGACCCCGGTCCAGGTGAGCCTTCCAGTGCGTCTGAAAGGACCGTGCCTTGGGAAAGCGCGCGGCTGCCAGGACCAAAGATGGCCACGATCATCTGGCCTTCGGATAGGACCTGATCGAAGACCGTGCAGGCGTGCGCT
>CAYGCA010000002.1:0-2163 GCA_964348265.1 uncultured Anaerolineaceae bacterium
ATTCCAGTTCCGACTTCACTTCTGTGAAGCCAGCGCTTCCGCTCCAGACCAGCTCACAAACCTCCTTTGGAGTGAACCAGGGAGACCCAAGATTGCTGTGACCACACTGCCGGTGAAGGGAAATGGGGGCTAGTCAAGAATGAACGTCTTGATCACTGGTGGAGGCGGATTTATCGGGAGTCACCTGGTCGAAAGTCAGTTGAGTCAGGGACACAATGTCCGCATAATCGACCCCTGTATCGATGGGTTGGAGCATCTAGGCCCTCAGCCGGGTCTCCAGGCTGTTCAGGGCGATATCCGAGATCAGGGTCTGATTATGCGTATGCTCGAGGATGTTGACATCGTCTATCACCTGGCGAGCGTTCATCTGGATGTGTCCGTGCCGGACGATGAGTACCGGGACGTGAACGTCAGGGCCACAGAGGATCTACTGCGAGCAGCCAAGGCAGCGGGTGTGAGGCGCGTGGTTCACTGCAGCAGCGTCGGAGTCCTCGGCAGAATCATTGAACTGCCCGCGGACGAGACGACCCCCTGCAATCCAACCAACATCTATGAACGCAGCAAACTCGAGGGTGAACGGCGCGCTTTGCGCGTCGGAGGGGAAACCGGTCTTTCCGTGGTTGTAGCGCGACCTGCCTGGGTCTATGGGCCACGCAGCCCGCGCACGGCAAAGCTCTTCCGGACGATCAGCAAAGGGCGATTTGTTCTTTTCGGAAGCGGCCAGACGCTACGCCATCCAATCTACGTCTCGGATTCGGTGTACGGGCTGGAGCTATGTGCGGCAGGCAGCGGGATTGAAGGCCAAATCTACATTCTGGCGGGCGAATCACCTGTCACAATTGACTCCTTGGTCAGGATTGTCGCCGATTTGGTCGGGGTTAGGCCGCCTTCGGTGCGGCTGCCGATATTCTTGGCGATTCTGGCTGGTACGGCCTTGCAGGCCGCCTTCAGGCCTCTGGGTCGCCAGCCGCCTTTTTCACGCCGCAGCGTTGACTTCTTCGACAAGGACAACGCCTATGATATTGGCAAAGCCCAGCGGGAACTGAAGTTTCAGCCGCGTGTCAATCTTCAAGAAGGCCTATCGAGGACGCTGGAGTGGCTCAAGCGTCAGTCTTCAAACTGAATTCTGCGGTTCTATCTCGAACTCGCCGATCCGAGTTGAGTATCCAATAGGATGCATACCCCCGGGAAATCTCTGCATGAACCCAGGGAGCGATCGGCTCGCATAGATTCTGGAGATCAATGCGTGGACAGGTCACTGGAAAATACAGTCGCATCAGTCCTAAGTTATTGGGACAGAAACACACTCGGCCTCCAATACTTACTGGATGAGAAGATAGAGGTAGGTAGCCCTGATTTTTTTACTCACATCCGCCCCTGGATGAACCCCTACAAATTCCCATGGATCATGGAGCGCATCGACCGGGAGGCGAGACTGCTCAAAGGAAAGCACCTGTTAGAAATAGGCTGCGGGATGGGGTACGACAGTCTTGAATTCCTCAAGCGCGGTGTACGAGTAACCGCCACAGACCTCACTCCAAGCGCGGTCCAACTAACCCGACGTCACTTCGAGCTCGAAGGGGTCCAGGCCGAAGACGTCCGAATCGAGAACGTGCTTGAGTTGTCGCTTGTAGAGAACACGGTGGACGCGATTTGGGCAAATGGCGTTCTCCATGCGACGGGGGATACAAGGCGGGCCGTAAGGGAGGTCCACCGTGTGCTCAAGCCCGGAGGCAGGGCAATCATCTCCCACTTTTACTCTCGCGCCTGGGGAGGGAGAACATTGAATTCAAGCAGGAAGATCCGCCGGTCAATGAGTTCCTGACAGAAGAGGAAATTCTCTCCTTATTTGATGGTTTTGAGATCGAAGAGGCAGTGCCAGAGCACTTCCGAGCCTTGCCAGTTGCGCGCCGGGGCCTTAAGGCTGGATTGTATCGATTCTTCTTCCGTCCAATCTACAATTTGCTCCCAGAATCCACCGCAAAGCGACTGGCCTACAAATACTCGGTCACGGCGGTCAAGCTCTAATGCTGTACACGTCCAAGCACGCTACGGATGGACTCGGGCGCAACCTCGCGAGTGGCGCAGAGATCGTGGTCTCCAGGCCGCCATTTCCCGTCATTTGCAGCCTGTTCCGGTTTTGGCCTTTATTCTTTTGAGGGC
>CAYGCA010000002.1:2173-9548 GCA_964348265.1 uncultured Anaerolineaceae bacterium
CTCGAAGACCGCTACCGAAGCCACACTCCAGGCGTCCATGATCGAGGCACGCTCGAGGATGCAAGCTCTCGGAGGAGAGCTCACCTACGCGAACGAGATCGCGCGGCTATTCCATTCAAGGCGTCAGCAGTTCCTGAAATCGGAAGGCGAGACCTTCCGCATCCTTGGACCCAAGGGCGCCGACCATGAAAATCTGCGCCGGATGGCGAGCGCTTTGGCCCATCGCGGTCCAGATGATGAAGGTTTCTATCTCAATGGCTCCGTGGCGATGGGGAGTCGCCGGCTGAGTGTGATCGACCTTGAAGGCGGGCGACAACCCCTCTCCAACGAGGATGGATCGATCTGGGTGGTTCAGAACGGTGAAATCTACAACTATGAACAGCTGAGAAAGAGCCTTGAGCAGGAAGGACACGTTTTCAAGACCAAGAGCGACACAGAAGTAATCGTCCATTTGTATGAGGACTTCGGCGAGGGGTGTGTTGATCGTCTGCAGGGTATGTTTGCTTTTGCGATATGGGACGAGCGCTCTCAGAAACTAATGTTGGCAAGGGATCGCTTGGGCCAGAAGCCCATCTACTTCGCTCAGAGCGGGTCCTCTTTCGTCTTTGCCTCCGAGGTGAAGGCCATCCTTGCGGTAGAGGGTTTTGGGCGAGAGGTCGACTTCCAATCCATCTCACACTATCTGTCACTGAGGTTCATCCCCTCGCCGCAGACTATGTTCAAGAATGTGCGCAAACTCCCGCCCGCTCATTTTCTGATCCTGCAAGATAGCTCAGTGAAGACCCACCGCTACTGGGATCTCTCCTTCCGCGGCAAAAGCAAACTGAATGAACGCGATTTGACTGATGCCTTGGAGGAAAGGCTCGGGCAAGCCGTTAGCTCGCATCTTGTCAGTGATGTGCCCGTGGGAGCCTATCTGAGCGGGGGTCTGGACACCAGCATGATAGTGGCCATGATGGCTCAACTGCTCCCGGGTGCATTCAAAACCTTCGCAATTGGTGTGCAGGAGGCCGACTACAATGAGCTGCCCTTTGCGCGACTTGTGGCGAGCCATTACGGGACGCGACACGTCGAGCAGGAGGCCCGCTGGAACATTGCCAATCTACTGCCCGAGATGATATGGCACCTCGATGAACCCTCTGATCCCATTGCCGCTCCAATGTACCTTGCCGCCACCTTGGCCTCCCAACACGTGAAGGTCGTGATGGGTGGTGACGGAGGCGACGAGCTCTTCGCGGGATTTGACCGCTATTGGGGGGTCGGCAAGGCGGACTACTATGCCCGGCTCCCGCTCCTGCTTAGAAAGCGGGTCCTGAGCCCGATTATCGGCACTCTCCCGCAAAACTTTGGGTACAAGAGCCTATCCCAACGGCTGAGTTGGCTGGATCAGGTCTCCCGGCTCCCTGAAGGCGGCCAAAGATACGCCGAGGCCACACTCTTCTTCCGCTTCAACGGCATGGACAAGGAGCAGCTCTTTGGCGACGAGCTTTGGCGAGATCTTAGACACGTTGACTCGGCCAGCGTCATCGTTGATCAATACAGAGCGGCAAATGCCGAGGATCCCCTTGATAGGATGCTTTATGCCGATTATGTGACGCGCCTACCTGAGCACTCGCTCCTTCTGACAGACAGAATGACCATGGCACACGGGCTGGAGGCACGTTCCCCCTTCCTGGATCACAACTTAGTTGAGTTTCTGGCCACTTTTCCCCCCGAGTTGAAGATACGGAATGGCCAGCTGAAGTATGTGCTCAGGCGGCTGGCCTCAAGGTACCTCCCCGAGGAGATCGTTCGCAGGAAGAAGCATGGGTTTATGTTTCCAATCGCTTATTGGTTCCGCCGAGAGCTGTATCCCGTCCTCAAGCATCTCCTCTTGGAGTCCTACTTCGTCAGGGAAGATCTGTTCAAGCGCGAGAGCGTGATTCAGCTGGTCGAGGATCACAGAAGGGGCAGCGTGGATAATCACGTGCGCCTGTGGATGCTGTTGAATCTCGAGGTCTGGCACCAGATCTTCATTGACCAGCAGGATCCCGCCGAGGTAACTCACCGGTTGCGGGCGGTGACTTCAACCGCTCGAAATGGAATAACCTAATGAAGGTTCGGGAGTTCACGGAGAGCGGAGGGGAACGCGAAACACTTGTCGAGAGGCTCCGGACGGACTCCGACTCTCCTTTCAGAAAGTACCGAGACCTTTATGTTGGGGGAGGCTCGTTTCTAGATTTCGTCTGGTATGAGCTGCTGACATCGCTCCTGTCGCCCATTCCAGGGGCAGCGGGCTTCTTCCTCAGGCGTGTGTTCTACACGCGCATATTGGGCAAGGTAGGCAGGGGGACTGCCCTCGGCTCCTTTCTAGCGCTGAGATCTCCAGGAAACGTCTTCCTGGGCCCCAACGTTTTCGTGGACTCCCACGCCGTGCTGGACGCCAAGGGGCCAGAATCGTCCATTCGGATTGGAGACTCGGTTTTGATTGGGGGTGGCACGATCCTCTCGTGTGCCTCTGGCACGATCGCGATCGGTGACGACGTGTCGGTCGGTCCGTACTGCTATATAAGGGCCGGACTCAGTTCCATCCGTATCGGGTCGAGCGTCACCATAGGTGCGCATTCAAGCGTGGTCTCTGGAAACCCAAGCTATAAGAGGCTCGACATCCCGATGAAAAGCCAGGTGGGAAGTTGCGAAGGCATTGTAATCGGAGACGATGTCTGGATTGGGGTGGGGGCCAGAGTGGTGGATGGGGTCAACATCCGCAATGGAAGCGTAGTTGGAGCAGGGGCTGTCGTTGTTGAAGACGTACCCGAATTCGCTATCGTTGCCGGTGTTCCGGCACGCATCATTGGAAGCCGCTTGACCGAAGATTAGCCGGCGCCACGATCTGTACCCGCCTTCGAGCAGGCCTAGCTGCGGATCACCGCCTCACTCGTTTCACATCAATAGGATGTTCTGATCATTTCGGAGATGCCATGCGCATTGGGATGATGCTCAGGTCCCTCGATGAGTATGGAGGGATTGGCATATATACCCGGTACTTGACCGAAGAGCTTCTTGAGATGGATAGAAGCAACCAATACGTTCTGTTCTATCGGAGCCCAGCAAACTTGGGCCGGTTCAGCCACTTTGAGAACGTATTTGAAAGAGTTGTCAGCGCAAGGAACAAAGCCCTTTGGGACCAGGTTGCGATACCCCTTGCCTGCTGGCGCGAAAAAGTGGATCTGGTCTTTCACCCCAAGTTTACGGTGCCTCTACTGGCGCCTTGTAAGGCTGTTATGGTCGTGCACGGAGCGGACTGGTTCATTCCAGAGCAGGCGAGATTCTACAATCGGCTGGATGTCAGATACATCAAGACTGTGATGCCGCTGTACTTCAAGAAAGCCTCCGCAGTGATCTCCGTCTCTCAGCTGACCACCGATAACTTCAACCGTGTGCTGAACCTGCCTCCTGGGAAGGTTAGGACCGTCTACTTTGGCCCTGCCAAGCATTTTCGGCCGGTGGAGGAACCAGCCATCCTGGAAGCCGTAAAGGCCCGCTACGACCTGCCCGATAAATTCGTTCTCACGCTTTCCAAGTACGGCGGCGGTGATCGAAAGAATATCGCCAACATCTTTAGAGCCTACGAGATCTACCACCGCCAGGCTCAGGCGCCACACAAGCTCGTGGTCGGTGGGCTGGAGTGTGCGAAATTCAGGCAGGATTACGGTCTCCCGAGCAATGGCCACGGTCAGGACATTCTATTCCCTGGTTGGATAGACCAATCGGATCTGCCGGCCGTCTACTCAATGGCCGATGCCTACCTCTATCCTTCCAACCTCGAAGCCTTCCCGATCCCAGTTGCCGAGGCGATGGCGTGCGGGACACCGATGGTTACCTCGAACGCAAACGGCTTGGTTGAGATTGCAGGGGACGCAGCGCTGCTTGTGGACCCAGAGGACCCGCAGGAGATTTCTAGTGCCTTGGGTCGCCTCCTGGGCGATTCCCGGCTTCGCACTGAGTTGGCTGAGAAGGGACTCGCTCGAGCGCAGAGATTTCGATGGGATAAGTGTGCTCGGGAGACACTGAGCATACTTGAGAGCCTGGCCCCGGAAGAGACGAATGAGATTGGTTGATCCTTCCAGGATCTTCAACGGGATTGTCCTGGTCGTGGCGCCGCATATGGACGACGAGGTGCTGGCATGCGGCGGCACGCTTGCAAGACTTCCGGACAAGGCAGGCGTCCATTTCGTCTACGGGTCGGACGGATCACAGTCTCCGGTCTCATCCTTTCGAAGATTGGGCAGGGATCCTGATGGTCTCAGTCAGATTCGGGTTGAGGAGGCGAAAGCCGCGCTGGAAGTGCTGGGAGTACCGGCTGGGAATCTTCACTTCCTGCATTTTCCCGATGGTCAGCTCAATGGACATATCGATGAGCTGGTTCAGCTGCTAGCGGCTATCATCGACAACTTGAAACCGGATCACGTAGTGATCCCTTTCAGATATGATCACCACCCCGACCACCTTGCCGTGAATCACGCAACTTTGAGGGCGCTGACGCTGGGGAACGTGAGACCCGAGATCCTGGAGTACTTCGTTTACTATCGCTGGCGACTGCTTCCGGGGGGCGACATTCGCCGATTCGTCCGTCCAGAACTACTCGTCGGCGTCGATATCGGCCCGGGATCAAATCTGAAAAGGAAAGCCTTGGATTGTTATCGAAGCCAAACCACGACCTATTACGACTGGCAGGATCGTCCAATCCTCTCGCGTGAGCTCTTGGATGAGGTCTGTCGGGGGCCAGAGCTATTTGTTAGATTTGGCGCTTCTGCCTTCAATACGTCTGTGCTGCGGGGCGGGTCCGTCCTGGTTCGCGCCATTCAATTCATTGAACCTCGATTGAAGCGGCGGAAGGACCAATTCCTTCGAAGCTTGCGTACAGGTTTTGAGCGCAATGGAAGAGAATAGACATGGCCTTGAACGGCCGATCCGAGTGGTCGTGTTTACTGGAGGTCCGACCCTCGATCGGGCTGTGAAGAGGTTCATTCTCCTTCTCGAAGAGCAGCCTGAAATCGAATTCCTTGGCGCAATCTGCCAGTCCGGTGCTCAATCATTCTGGGCCATCGTTGCGGATCTCTGGCGTCGGCGGCGCCTGTTGGCCCCGCCGCTATTGCTAGTCTACTTGGCAGATCTCCTGAGCTGGTATCTCTTCCATCCGCGAAGAGCGCTTCGGCTTAGGCGAAGAGGGGCCTCTGTGCGGGATCGCATCTTGTTTATTCCGGATATCCACGCTGATTCCGTCCTGGCGAGGGTCGGTGACTACGCACCCGACCTGGGACTGATCTACGGAAGCCCAATCTTGAAGCCCGCCCTCTTCGAAATCCCAAGATTTGGAACGCTGGGGATCCATCATGGCACATTGCCAGAATACCGGGGCAAGAAGACCACCTTCTGGGCGATGTACAACGGGGAGGGTACAGCTGGTGTGACCATACAGAGGGTGAACGAAGGGCTGGATACGGGTGAGGTCGTCCGGCAGGGACAAGTTCCCATCGATGGTCGGTTTGGCCGGGCCGTCTGGGGTGATCTTGAGGAACTTGGGTTTGATCTCTACATGCAGGCAATCTTGGACATCAAGCACGGCGTCGCGGTTTTTCAACCCCCTGCAGGCAAAAAAGGAAAGCTCTACCGAGACCCGAAGCTCGGCGACATCCTGACGTTCTGGTGGCGGCTTTTGAGCAGGCTAATTACGTTGAATCTAAAGAAGAGCCTCTGAGGTCCATCCGAAGAGCAAAGCCATGATGGGAAGGCCAGTTTGTCCCCTCGCGGGATCATTGTAGTTCCGGCTTACAACGAAGAAGACACTATCGTTCAGGTCCTCCTGGGGCTCCGCCGTGAGGCGCCCGACTTTGACCTCGTGGTGGTGAACGATGGTTCGACGGATGCAACCGCCGACCTGGTGCGCGGCTTGGGTGAAAAGCAGCTCAGGCTGGTATCCAACCTTGGCTATGGTATGGCGCTGCAGACAGGCCTGCGGTATGCCTTGATTCGAGGCTACAAAGTTATGGTGAGTTTTGACGCCGATGGTCAGCACCGCTCCGAGGACGTCCCCCGGCTCGTCATGGCCCTGTCTTCGCGGAACCTGGACATGGTAATCGGCTCACGTTTTTTGCCAGGCTCCCCCTACTTCAGCTCATTTAGTCGCAGGCTGGGGCAGTTCACCTTCTCACATCTAACTCGTATCCTGACCGGACGTCGAATCTACGATACCACCTCCGGCTTTAAAGCCTTTCACGCAGGCACTTGTCAGGCAATTCTCAGCGGGACCTCTTGGGATTTCCATATTGAGACGATCGTTCGCCTCAGCTTGCTGGGCTACCGGATCGGAGAAGTGCCCATCATTGCAGGGGAGCGGGTATCTGGCCGTTCCATGCACTCTATTACCAGCATTGTGGAGTACCCGCTGAAAACGCTTCTCCTGACGATGCTGGCGGCCGTTGACGTATACCTAACAAGGAGGGCGCAATGAGTGTTCAAGGCATCGTCTTGATCGACGCCATGGCACTGAGCCTCATGATCCTGATCCTGAATCTCGTTCGGACAAACCGCCTGTACGTCACGTATGGCGTTTTGTGGCTGATCGCCTTGATCGGGCTCATAGTTACGATCTCGGTCCCACCACTTCTGAGTTTTGCTACGCTGGCTGTGGGCGCGGTCTTTCCGGCCTCAGCGGTTAGCCTGCTGGCCTTCGTCTTCATCTTCTCCGTGCTGGTCTTGTTCAGCGTCCAACTCTCGACTCTGTCGAAGCGCCAAGTCGACCTGATCCAATCCCTTGCGCTCAGTGGGCTGCTGGAGAAAGATGGATCCCAAATTGATGACGAGGAGGGACTTGGCCCGGGTGGCGGATCATCCCCCGACTCCGATGGCGAAGGGATCGGGTGACTTCGGAAACGAAGCTCAAGTCATGAAGCAAGGCCTTGTGGGAGAATTGAGGGATACGCGGTGCAGGCGCTGATCCTCACCGAAACCTACTTCCCCGAGCTGGGCGGGGGTGAAAACCAGGCTCGCACACTGGCGCAAGGGCTCCGAAGGAGGGGAGTTTCCATCCGAATTGTCACGCGCCATACCGACCCGTCGCTGCCAGCCGAGGAGATACTTGACGGGATCAATATTCAGCGACTCCCACCCAAGGGGCGGGGGCACCTGAAGAAGTGGGGATTACTCTTCACATCTTTCTTGGTCCTTCTCAGATTTCGTAAAGAGTTCGATGTAGTGTTGGTCTCCGGCTTCCGAGTCCTGGGGGTGCCTGCGGTAGTCCTGTCCAGGTTGCTCGGGAAGCCCTGCATTTTGAACGTGGACAGCCTGGGCCAGATCCTGGCCTTCATCCAGGAACACCGTCATACGACGCTGG
>CAYGCA010000002.1:9567-20057 GCA_964348265.1 uncultured Anaerolineaceae bacterium
CGATTTCCTCTGAGGTTGAAAGGGAGCTTATCGGAGACGGCATAGCGCCAAGTCGCATCGCGAGGATCCCAAACGGTGTAGACCTGAATCAGTTCAAAGCCGTTTCGAGGCATCGCAGGCTAGGCTTGCGGCGCAAACTCGAGATCCCAGCTGAGGCCAAGGTGGTCGTGTTTACTGGGAGACTGGTATCTTACAAAGGCCTTCCAACGCTCCTGCGAGTTTGGGAGAAGGTACACCCTCAACATCCGAGCGCCTGTCTCATCCTTGTCGGCTCCGGCGGCATGGATATTCAAAACTGTGAGGCTGACCTTAGAGAGTATGTTGCCAGGAACAGGCTGGAGCAGAGTGTCAGATTCACAGGCGCAGTTGAGAATGTTCAAGATTTCCTCCAGGCTGCCGATCTCTTCGTCTTGCCGACTGAGAACGAAGCTTTTGGCCTCTCCTTAATCGAGGCCATGGCCTGTGGGCTGGCGGTCATCTCTACTTCGGTGGGAGGCGTAAGGGACATCCTGCATAACGAGGATAACGGTCTTGTAGTGCGCCCCGGGGATCCGGAGGAGCTTCGAGGCGCCCTTGATTACTTGTTGACCAATCCCTCGCTGAGGGCCAGGCTGGGTGAGCGGGCTCGACAGACGGTGGCCGAGAGGTATTCCTCGGAAAGGATCGCAAACGAGTACTTTGACCTCTTCCGCGATCTGGCGCAGTGGGACCCCGAGTCCGTTCCTATCGAGACCATCGAGTAAACGGCGGATTCGGCCTGGAAAAGTATTGTCGGAAAGGACATTTCCCATTTCACTAGGGATCATCGAATGACCATCTCCACCTACTCACTCCGTGAATACGCCAACCAGACCATTCAGTATCCCAGAGATCGGGGACGCGTATTCCTGGCTGTGATTGGCCTGCTGTTCCTAGGGGGCTTTGCGCTGAGAGTTGTCAAGCTCGACGCGCCGGGGCTTCTCCCGGAACGAGAATTCCGTTCAGCCTTAATCGCGCGAGCCTATTACTTTCAGAATACGGACTCTGTGAGTCCATGGCGCAAGCAGGTAGCGCATGCCAGCCTCCAGCGCGAAGGTCTTCTCGAACCCCCCATCCTTGAGTACCTTGTTTCAAGTGTATACCGGCTCCTTGACGCCGAGGTGCTATGGGTCGCAAGAATCACCTCGATAAGCTTCTGGTTGCTCGGGGGTCTACTTCTTTACAAGATCGCGTGGATGTTGACTTCCAGGTTGGCAGCAGTCGTCTCATTGGGGTATTTCCTGCTCGCCCCTCTGGGTGTGCTCGCAAGTAGAAGCTTCCAACCCGATTCGCTAATGATCATGATGTTCCTACTGAGTCTCTATACCATTCTGCTACATCATGATCGGCCATCTCGACCGAGGCTAGCTTTGGCCGCCTTGGCTTCTGGGGCCGCAATCTTGATCAAACCGGTGTGTTTGTTCGCAATCATTGGAGGGTACACTGCGCTAAGCTTGCAGAGAAAAGGCTCTTGGAGGGCCGCCCTGGACTCCTCGTATGTGGCCTTCCTCGGAATAACCCTTGCGCCGCTCGTTGTCTACTATGGCCTTGGGATCTTTCAATTGGATTCGCTTAGATCTCAAGCAGAGTTCAGCTTTCGGCCCAACCTCTTGCTTCATCCAGAATTCTGGAAAGGTTGGCTGCTGGTGGGCACGCATGCGGTTTCATCCTTAGCGCTCCTGGCCGGTTTGCTCGGCTTTCCGCTCTTGAGCAGGGGGACGCCGCGATACTTCGTCATAGGCCTCTGGGCAGGGTACTTCGCATTTGGACTGGTCTTCACACTGCACATTCACACTGCGGGGTATTACCATCTTCAACTCGTACCCATTCTCTCACTGAGCATCGGTCCGCTGACCGCCATGCTGTTGACCAACATCCGTCAAAGGGTTCTCACCTGGCATGGCTGGCTTCCTCTTATGGGCGCGCTGCTGGTCCTCTTGCTGCTGGACATCCGAGAGGTCCGTCGAGGGATGACTGCTGCAAGGTTTGAGACGGAAGAACTTGCCCGTGAGATCGGAGAAATCACTTCTCACAGCACGGATACTGTGTTTCTCTCGCCCTTTTACGGCAAACCGCTTGAGTACTATGCAGAAATCTCGGGCGCCTATTGGCCGAGGAGCATTACCTATTGGCTATACAGGATGCCAAACGAGAGACAGCTCAGTGTTGAGGAACGAATCGATCAGTTGGGCTTCTCTCCAGAGTACTTTGTCGTCACTCACTTTGAGGAATTCGAGACGCACCATGCCGACCTTAAGGACTTCCTCAGCCAGAACTGTCCTCTGCTCGCCGAAAGTGAAGGCTACCTCGTCTATGGGGCCTGCGGCGGCGGCTGAACAGTCCTGGCCTCAGGCTTATTCCTGCTGATAGAACCGCGGCAAGTCTCAAATCGTTCCAAAAGACCACCGGAGGCTGTCTCCGTGGCAGCTACCTCCAAGATCGTATTGGTCCTCTTGGCGATCTCAGTCTCTCTCGGCTTGATCGAAATCTTCTCCAAGGAGCTTTTTGGACCTCCTCGGGCGGAGAGGAGCGGATCGACTTCAAGTATGTTTGCCGAACTGATGTTATCGAAGCTTTTCCGCAGGGTTGGAACGAGACGAAGAGAGCCATTGGCCAGGCTCTCGAGATCACTCAAGATAGAGGCATTCAACTGATCATCGTTGGCAATCCGACAAAGCTGAGGGTC
This sequence comes from uncultured Anaerolineaceae bacterium, assembly GCA_964348265.1. Taxonomy (GTDB): domain Bacteria; phylum Chloroflexota; class Anaerolineae; order Anaerolineales; family E44-bin32; genus JBFJVD01. Next base: position 12,272 of record CAYGCA010000002.1, read on the forward strand.
ATGGGTCCTTCTGCGGCTTTTCCAGCGGACACGGATATTGCGCAGTATCTGAAGGAGGGGAGCAACGAACATGATCTGGGAGTACAGTTGTCCGCTTACTGCGAGCAGATAGGATGCGAGGTCATTGACACTGAGGCCAGAATGGCGGGCGCGGCCAGGAATGGTCGACTCGTCTACTCAACTCGGTACGACACCTACCTGGATGTTGAGGGGCATGAGATCATTGCAGAACTGGTTGTCGAAAGGCTCAGCGCCGGATGACCCTCGAAGGTTGGGGAGCACCGGACCGATCGGATGCGGCTAACCCACGCCCGGTATGGCGGAGAGTGGGGCTCTCCAAATGCCCGTCGATCTTCAGCTGACTGAGGAGTGTCGACTTCGTCAAGTGCTTTGATCATGGGAGAGGATTTCACACGCCAGTATGACGGGAGAGCTGGTGATCAAATCAAGTGCCGAATGCGCAAGACAAGCGAGGGACCCGTCCCCGGCCCGCTAGTCAGGAGGCGTGGCGAGGTCGCTGGTTGGTGGGAGCGGTGACGGCGTTGACGTAGCGGAAGGAACCGCAATCGGCGTGTCAGTAGGAACGCTGGTAAAGGTGGCAGTCGGTGGCACCGGTGTGGGCGTCGGTGTGGCGGAGAGAACCGGGCTCGGTGTGGCGCTCGCTGTGCTCGTCCAGGTGGGCGTTGGACCGGTCGGTGTTGGGCTCGGTGTGCCTCCCATCACCAGCGTCGCGGGAGGGCCTTCCGTGCCGTGTAGGTTGATGGCCGTGACGTCATAGGTAATTGGTGAAGTTGGTGGGGCGTTGTTGTCGCTGAAGCTCCAATCGAGGGTAGTTCCAATCTTGATGCCATCCCGATAGATGTTGTAAGCTACGACGCCGGTGTGCGGGTCATCGGCTGGGTCCCACGCGAGGTCGATCTGAGACGGGCCGACTCGCGTACCAGTCAGATTGGGAGGAGATGTGGGAGGGCTTGTGTCTGGCGGCCCATTTGGGGCAAGATGGAGAATGATTTGATTGTTCCAGTTCGTTCGATAGAGAAACCAGGTGTCCTTCTGGGTATCAAGGTGGACTGTGAAGAATTTGGTGTCTTCGTTCCACATTTGGCTGTCATAGATTTCCAGCGGATCGCTCAGGTCCCAGGGCGTCGCGGCGTCTGCGGTCCTAAGCTCGACAATTGTGTTTGGCCACCAGCGACGCTGCACAAAAAGCAAGATCTGGTTCGGATCAAGCCAAATCACATTGGCGGGTACATGCGCAGGGTTTCCATCGTTTCCATCAACGACGAGAGTCGAATCGGGCAGATAATCGATGGTCGGACCCCAGGCCACTCCGACGTCCCGTGAAGTTGCTCGACCGTTCGATACATAGAAAACGTACCACTGATTCCCGTGCGTATACGTTGCGAGGGGGAAGATCTCGTCCCCATATCCGTACAAGTTTGGATCTGCGTGGTCGAGCACCTTCACGCCCAGATCAGTGTATTCCAGTCCGTCGCTTGAAACCGCGACTCTTCCATCAGCAATGATGGAGCCGATGCCTGCCTCGGTAGCGGCACCGTAGTACATAATGAACTGACCTGCGCTGTCAAGCGCAACTCCAGCCGAATTGGCTCCCTCCTCCTCTCCATTGTTTGGAAGGTGGGTCATGACCGGATTGCCCGGGTATTTGGTGTAGTGGATCCCATCCGGGCCATAGGCGACGCCAATAGCGCGATGGCGCGGGCCACCATCCGTGGAACGATAGCCGTCGGCTCCGCCGTTGTAGAGATAGTAAACCCCATTGTGCTTGATCAGCGTTGAGGGTGTAGATGCGCCGGCGAACAGGAAATCCCAGGACCCTACCGGCCCGCCTTCAAGAACTACTCCGTACTCGGTCCAGTCGCTTTCTTTGGGGATGGTGATTGCAGAGGAGGCTTCCGACCGAATGGAATAGATCACAAACACGACAGCAAGGAAGGCCAGAGTGACCAGGCCAGGGAGCAGACCATATTCCGCAGTCCGATACCGCCACCCTGGGCGATTCCCGCCCCTCACTGCTTCCTCCGGACTTGCTATGGGACCTCTCGCTTCTGCATCCGAGGAGAGCCTGACCTTCTCGCTGCCGGCGAAGGCTGTGCAGCAGATCCTCTGCGGGTTCACTGCCCGCCCTCGGACTAATATAGTGTAGGTGATCACGCTTCAGCCTCGATTGGGAAATTGGTCCTAACATACCGCCTGGACCACGTCGACAAAGGCATTTCTATGCACAGCGCACTGAATCACTTGCGGACGATCACAACGCTACCTGGATGCGACCAGACCGGACTGGAGAATGATGGCCGAAGCTGAGCGCGCCAGCGTCGCTGTCATGCCCGACAATCGGGCGCGGGTAGGCCGAACCGGGATTGGAGGAGAATGGGTCCACCAAGCCAAGGTCATTCGTATCGTCTTCTGGTTCCTGGCGCTCCTGCTTGGTGGACTCCATGTTTGGTCAGCGATCATCAGCCAGTCGATGAATGCCGACGGCGTCAGCTACCTGGACATGGGGGATGCCTTCTGGCGCGGAGACTGGGAAACGGCGTTCAATTCTGTCTGGAGCCCGATGTACGCCTTGATTCTCGGCTTTGCCCTACGACTGGCCAACCCCGGAATTGAAAGGGAGTTCGCACTCGTTCACCTTGTGAACTTTGTGATCTACCTCTCAGGATTACTCTCTTTCGAATTCTTCCTGGGCAATCTTCTCCGTCTCCGCAGGAGGATCATCCATCAAGCGTCCGGCGCAAAGGAGATCTTCCTGGCCGAATCCACGCTGCGGATGGTCGGGTATTCTCTGTTCGTCTGGTCCTCTCTCAACCTGATTGAGATCTGGGCTGTCACCCCAGATATGTTGGTGGGAGTCTTTGTGTACCTGATTGCTGGTTCGATCGTTCGTATCCATTCCGAAGGGGCAACCCGATGGAGGTATGGCCTTTTAGGGCTGCTCCTCGGCCTTTCCTTCCTTGCGAAGACCGCCATGTTCCCACTGGCATTCGTCTTCATGGGGGCTAGCATGCTCGCCAACCGGGATGCGCGGCGAAGTGCACATCTTGGCCTGATTTCGGTGGCTTCCTTCCTTCTGGTTGCAGGTCCCTATGTTGCTCTGATTTCCTCATCGGGTGGACGCCTCACAATCGGAGATGCGGGCAAATTGACGTACCTTCGTCATGTGAACGGAATACCGTATCCACATTGGCAGGGAGCTCCTCCTGGCTTTGGGACTCCAGAGCACCCGACACGGTTGATCCATCAGGAGCCTCCGATCTATGAATTTGGAGTCCCAATCGGTGGGACTTATCCCGTCGGCTACGATCCCTCCTATTGGTATGCCGGCGCCGAAGTGTCCCTAAACTGGAGCGCCCAGGTTGAAGCCGTGTTCTCAAACCTTAGGTACTATCTAGACTTGTTCATTCACCAGCAGGCGGGGTTGGTCTTTGGGGCGCTGGTCCTCTACGGAGTCTTCAACGGACGGCGCCGCTGGTGGAGAGGTGCTCGCCCCTATGCAAGCCTGACCGTTCCGGCCGTGGCATCCCTGGGGATGTATGCTCTGGTTTTGGTGGAAGGGAGATACATTGCGCCCTTCCTGGTGCTGTTTTGGATCGGTATCCTGGCTGGCGTTCGCCTGCCTGAGAGCCTAGTTGCCAGAAGGCTGGTTGCCGTCGTAGGCGTGGGCATGACGCTCTTCGTCTTGACAGAAATCCTTGTTTTCAATTTGGAGGGCTTTGTTACCCTCAGGCTTCCGGCCCCGGCTAGCCAATTCGGGAATGGTCCAATCGAAGCGCAAGCGTCGGCTACGGAGATCGCCTCCGAGTTGCGTCAACTGGGGGTCGGTCCGGGCAGTGATGTCGCGGTCATTGGCTACGGGTTTGATTCATTCTGGGCGCGCCTCGCTCGTGTGCAAATCGTCTCCGAGATGTTCCCGTGGGAGGCAGATTCATTCTGGCTCGGCGGTGAGCAAGCGCAGGCGAAGGTTATTGCCGCAATGCAGCGCACGGGAGCCAAAGCCATCGTGGTGGAAGAGGCGCCGGCCTATGCCTCCCTTCCAGGTTGGCATAGAATCGAAAGCTCGAGCTCTTACGTTCTTCTATTTGAATGAGGGGCCTCGAATGCGCCCTTCTAGTGTCTTGAAGCAAGCGGCTCCCCTCCTGGAAGATTCCTTCAGAAAGAGTCTCGCTCCCCGTCCGGTGGTGGATGACCTTACGGTCGTCATCCCTACCCTCGGTCGTCCCATTCTTCAGGAGTCGCTGCGGTCAATCGCGGTGGGAACCAGGTGGCCGGCGCGCGTCATCGTTGTCGATCAGAGCGGAGATCACGCGGTTGCAACCTGGGTGGAGGCCCTTAACGCTGTCGGCTTGAACGCTGAGCTTCTGGCCTCCTCCCAACGGGGTCGTGCAAGCGCCGTTAATCGTGGCTATGAAGCTGTGAGATCTGCCCATGTGGCCGTGACGGACGACGACTGCTTCGTTGCGCCCGACTGGGTGGAGAATATCTCCAAGAACTTGAGCCGCAACCCCGAAACGATTGTAACTGGTCGGGTTGAGTCCGCCGGGGGCGAGCGTGTCCTTGTGGTCGTGACCTCTGAGCGAGGCGCGACTTACCGGCGTCCGCAATTGAAGTCTGATCCCCTTTCCGGAGGGAATATGGGAACCTCCATCGCGGTGATCGATCGGGTGGGGCCGCTCGACGAGCATCCCACCCTCAGAACCGCGGAGGATACGGAATGGGCATACCGTGCGCTTCGAGCTGGGGTTCCGATCGTCTACGCCCCGGATGTATGCGTGCGCCACTATGGGTGGCGAGATGCGAGCGAACGACAGCTCCAGTACCTCAGCTATGCCAGAAGCCACGGGGGTTTCTATGGTAAGTACTTGCGCCGCGGAGATGGTTTCATCGCGCTCCGAGCGGCGATTCACCACCTGCGGGCGTTTCGGCGATGGGTGCGTGGTTCCCTGACAGGTGATAGGGAGAGCGCGGTTCACGGCAAAGCCTATCTGACCGGACTCCTGCCCGGTATTGTCGCCGGAATCCGAAGAGAAAAGCTACAATGAGCAATGCCGTGATCCAGCAGGCGGGAACAGCGCTGGTCTGGCGCTTCTTTCACCTGGCAGCCGACAAGCTCATCTTCCTCTTCCGACTTCTGGTCCTGGCCCGCCTTCTGGCGCCCGAGGATTTCGGACTCCTGGCCATCGCTACAGCTGCTCTCGGTCTCTTCCTGAGCGTCACAGACTTCGGGATGGTCCCGGCCCTAATTCAGAGCCACGCGCCCCGAGAGCGAGATTATCATACGGCATGGACCATCGGTCTCATCAGAGCGCTTGGGATCGTGGCGATTTTCGCCCTCGCTGCCCCCCTCATTTCTGATCTCTTCGCTGAGCCGCGAGCCGCAGATCTCATTCGCGTGCTGGCCCTTCGCCCTCTGATCGAGGCGGCAGCCAGCATCAAAATCGCTGAGGTGACCAGAAACCTCGGCTTCCGCACCTTGGCGTTCATTCGTTTTCCGGGCGCTCTGGGCAACGCGTTGATCTCCATACTCTTGGCGCCCTCAATGGGTGTCTGGGCTTTGGTCATAGGCGCCCTTGCAGGATCAACGCTCTATTTGGTGCTCTCGTATTCCTTGGCGCCCCATCGACCCAGGTTCATTCTGAATCAGGATGCGGCCAGTTCGCTCATCCAGTTTGGCCGCTGGATATTTGTGATCGCGCTCATTGCAGTTGCAAGCACTTCAATGCTTCGTCTGGTGATCTCGCGCCAGCTGGGGGTCGCGCAGCTCGGGCTCTATTTCTTGGCTGCCAGGCTGGCATTCCTGCCAGCCGGGTTTGCCACCGAGGTCGTTGGAGCGGTCGCTTTTCCGCTCTACTCCCGGTTACAGTCGGACATTCAGCAGGCCACCCAGGCCTTTCGAACCATCTTTACGGGCATGACGGCCGTGCTCCTGCCGATCTCCGCGTTCATTATCGCTCTCGCGCCTTTCCTGATCGAAACCTATTTGGGGGCTCGTTGGGAAGGCACCGTGCCAATTATTCGGCTGCTAACTCTGGTCAGCATCGCCGGTCTGTTCGGTGAGGCCGCCGCGCCCATCTTGCAGGGGTTGGGGCGACCTGAAAGGCTGGCCGCGATTGAGGGCTTTCAATCCCTGCTCTTGATCGCACTCGCCTGGATCCTGACGGATCGCTACGGTCTGGTGGGCGCGGCGTTCGCTTGGTTTCCAGCAGTTGCGTTTTCTCAAATCCTGAGCGCCCTCTTCGTGCGAAACCTCCTCCGCAGGCCGCTGGCAGGGCTTCTGGCTCCCCTCCTTGCGATTACAGCGGCTTCAATTGCAGGCGCAGGGGTAGCCTACGGTATCGCAAGTCTCCTTGAAGGGATGGTCGGTTTCATGGCAGCCGTCCTAGTCGCAGGCGCACTCACCGGCGCTGTGCTGTTGGCGACAGATCGACGCTTCCAGATTGGACTCGTCCGGAGCCTAAGCCTGGCCTTCCCGTGGGCCTCACCTTTGGCTAGGCTGTCAAGGACAGAGAGTTGATCCACCAGCCCATCAGACCCATGCCTACGGGGAAGTTGGACGAGGTGTCGGTCGCCAACCGAGAACAATAGGATGACTGGCTTTTTGAAGCGGGTTTTTCCACCTTCCCTCCGTCGGCAGATTGTGCGCCTCACAAGCTGGCCTCCTGTCCGGCTGATCCGGTTTGGAGACCTCCGCCGTCTTGAGCCTATCAGTGAGGTGTGGGGCATGGATCGCGGCAGACCCGTTGATCGGTACTATATCGAAGGTTTTCTCGCCCTACACAGTGACGACATTGCCGGGCGTGTCTTGGAGATCGGGAACGACACATACACTCGTCAGTTCGGGACAAGTCGGGTCTTGCAGAGCGATGTCCTTCATGTCTCAGAAGGGGATCCGAAAGCGACCATTGTGGCCGATCTCACTCAAGCCGATCATGTCCCATCTGATGCGTTCGACTGCGTCATCTGTACCCAAACCCTGCATCTGATTTTCGATGTCCAGGCGGCCATCTCCTCTCTCCACCGCATACTCAGACCTGGAGGCGTCCTCCTGGCCACTATGCCCGGGATTTCCAAAATCAGCCGCTATGATATGGACCGTTGGGGGGACTATTGGCGCTTCACGAGCGCGTCGGCGCAGAGGCTGTTCGAGAAGGTATTTCAGCCGGAGCGGCTGGAGGTCCGCGCGCATGGTAACGTCTTCGCCGCTGTGTCCTTCCTGCACGGTGTTGCGACTGAGGAGTTGCGCAGGGAGGAGCTGGATTCCCATGACCCTGACTACGAGCTCTTGATCACCGTCCGGGCTGAGAAGCGGTGAAGAGGCTTTCCCGAGTTCCGGGAGCGAAGATGCTCAGGACTTCTTCCCGGTGGCTGAGGAGTCGCTTCTCAAGACGCGCCTTGATATTGGGGTACCATCGCGTGGCGGAAGTTCCCTGGGATCCCTTTTCACTGTGCGTGAGCCCACGCCATTTCGGCGAACAGCTGGAAGTGCTGCAGGAATGCGCCAAGGTTCTAAAGTTGCCGGAACTCGTCAGTGATGTTGTGGGGGGCGAGCTCAGCCCGCACTGCGTCGCGATAACTTTCGACGATGGGTACGCGGACAACCTTTACACTGCCAAACCCCTGCTTGACGCCAGGAACATGCCGGCCACTTTCTTTATTGCCACGGGGTATCTGGGTCGTGAGTTCTGGTGGGAAGAGCTGCGCCGGTTGCTGATGTCTCCTTCCAAGCTGCCGGGGCAGCTTGCTTCCGCATTCCCGGAGGTTGTCT
>CAYGCA010000002.1:20067-29551 GCA_964348265.1 uncultured Anaerolineaceae bacterium
AGATCAGGCTCTGAGGCTGTCAGTGAGAGGCGGAACGGCTCTCGGGAAGCAAGAGAACCGGTCTTGATGGCTCTCTACACGTACTTGCGGCCTATGGCTTCCAGGGAGCGTGAGGCGGCCATTGGAAAGCTTCAGGAACTTGTACAAGCCGAGGCAACCTCAGAGAGCATGGACCGGACGCTGACCGAGAGTGAAGTTGTCGAGCTATCCAAGCACAGCCAAGTTGAAATCGGGGCCCACACCGTAACTCATCCAGTGCTTCCCATTCTGCCCGTGGAGGAGCAGGAGCTCGAAGTCCGGCGCAGCAAAGACAAGCTTGCAGAACTGACTGGGCGATCCATACAGAGCTTCTCCTACCCGAATGGGGAAATGACCTTCTCAACCCGGGAGATTGTCCGGCAGACTGGCTTCAGATACGCCTGCACGAGTACAGCAGACGTGACTTTGGGTGGCTGCGATCCCCTCAGCCTGCCTCGTTTCTGGATTCCGGACTGGGACGGGGACACCTTTTCGGTCTGGCTCCAGCGATGGGTCTAGCTAGGAAAAGGCCCACGAGCGAGAAAGCACTGTCCACCCTTGAGATACATGCCAAGTGGCTCTACGCCAGAGGGCGGTACGTCGTGCCCAAGCGACTTAAACGCCTGCTCTTCTCTCGGATCTACAGAGACACAGACAGAGAAGCATCAAAGAGCGTACTTGTTGCCGGCACTGCGAGGAGTGGAACAACTTGGCTGGCCCAGATCATTGATTCGCAGATTCCGTGCCGGATCATGTTCGAGCCGTTTCACTCTAGATTGGTGGAGGAATTCAGCCAATTCCACTATTTCCCTTACAGGAGGGTGGGGGAGAAGGATGAGACACTGGCTGCATTCTGTCGAAGGGTGTTCACCGGAGACATCCGGCACCCATGGATCGACCGTGAGGTCGAGCATATGTGGCCGAAGCTCCGGCTGATCAAGGCGATCCGCGCGAACCTCCTCCTGGGTTGGATTGGGCAGCGGTTCCCTGAGGTTCCAATGGTCTTTATTGTCCGGCACCCATGTGCAGTGGTCCTGTCACGCCTTCAGCTTGGGTGGGCAACAGACACAGACATTGAACCGTTTCTCTCTCAGGATGAACTAGTCGAGGACTATCTCCTGGACAAGATCGAGGTCATCCACAGCGCCACATCGGATGAGGAGAAACACGCTGTGATCTGGAGTATCAGCAACCTGGTCCCATTCGATAACTTGCGATCCGGCAACTCATTACTGATCTTCTATGAGGACCTGTACCTGCACCCAGAGATTGAAATCCCACGGATCTTTGCGGGTATCAAGCAGGATTATGGTCCTTCGGTCATCTCTAGTCTGAACAAACCCTCTACGACCAGCACTCGATCAAGTGCAGTTGTGACCGGTGAAGACAGAATCGCCAAGTGGAAGAACACCCTCGCGGCTGTCCAGGTAGAGCAGATCCTGTCTGTCGTCGAGGCCTTCGATCTCGGGCATCTCTATGGCGAGTCAGTCACGCCTCTGGAGTCGCATAACTAGTCAGCGCTGTGGCTCCATCGATCATGGTGCACCCCAGTCTGTTTCGAACTCGGGAGGCTTGCAGTGTTCCTGGGCGAGGATCAGATCTAGCTCACTTAGGAACTTGAAGAACAGGCCCCCATCATGGAAGTGCATTGGAGTAGTAGTCGGGGTCAATCGCCCAAGAGCTGCTCTATGACTACTTGAGGATGATATCCTCGTCCATCTATTCATGGAGGAATCCATGAATGCAAGTAACTTAACTAAAGGAAAAAAGGCCCTCGGGTTCCTCATCCTCGGGCTCCTGTTCTTCCTCGCGCTAGAAGGGATCGCCCGGTTCCAAACTCGCGGTCCGCGCTGGCTCAACTCGAATTACGTTGAAATGAGCAGAGGATTCCCCGAGCTGGAGGCATTGATTGAGGACAGCCAGAAGGTCCCCCAATCGCCAAAGTACTATGACGAGTTCCTATATGCGGCCAGCCCCGTATCTACAAGATACATTACGTTTACCGACTACTACTCCGCCCGTTTGACCCCTGCAAGCGTACCTCTTTCGCAAGCCGAACACATCATCTGGACGTTCGGTGGCTCTACTATGGAGAACACAGAAACAACGGATAAGCTCTCGATTGCAAATACCTGGGCGAAGATATTCAACGACGCGCTTGGGCCGACGCATGTCAAGAACTTCGGATCGGGCGGCTTCAACAGCACCTTTGAGTTGGTCAAGTTCCAGAAGCTCCTCAGGGAGGGGCGGTAGAGTGACTTACGCTTCCTCAAGGATGCTATCGCGGTACTCCATATTATGGGACCGCTCAGGCGCCCGGCTCGTCGAGACTCTTCTTTTCCCGTTGCCCGAACCGAAAACAGACGCGCATAATCTCGATGGCTCGGTGCAGATTTACACCCGTAATGTAAGAATGGCCCAGGCGACTTGCACGGCGTTTCAAATCCAGTGTTTCTTCATCTTGCAGCCCCTCCTAGTAACCAAGAATCCGCTAACTCTACTGGAACAAGATGTTCTCGAAAGGCTAGAAGGGCACCCCAGGTTCGGAGCGGCTGGTTCCCGGTTCGTCCTTGGGTTTTACGAGCGGGTGGCGCAGGAATTCAGCGGTGACGACCGATTCATCGATGCGTCTTTCATCTTGGATCGCAGAGAGCAATCAGATTTCTACGACTTAGGCCACACCAGCGTTCAAACTTCAGAAGTCATCGGCGAGAGAACTGCCCAATTGATACTGGATCGCCTGCAGTCTGCTGCCGGGCTCACCTCCCGCGAATCTGAGGGCCCGGCAGAGACGAAATAAGGTCTGAGCCTCCGGACAACCCAAAAGGAGTGGACCGGATCTCCAAGACACATATCCTAGATATCTATTGACCTTCTTAACTTTGGAAAGAATAGAACAGGCACAATCTTCCGCATGAGACCTGAGGGAAGTGCTGAAGCATTGGAAGTGCAGCGGCGCATGACTGCTGAACTGCTGGAAGAAGGCGAAGGCATTCGCCAGGTGGCAACACTGGTAAGGGCTTCGCCGTACCAAGTATGGCGACTTGGCCAATTTCATCCCGGAAAGCAGCCATCATCTTGAGCAAGCTGTGACGACCTCCATCGCTGAAAGCTGCCGAGTGAGCTGGCTCAAGCAGGCCTCCTTTGCCCATGCGGGATTGGAACCGTGACCGGTTTTTTCATGTCGTGAACCTCAATAATAGAGTTTTGAACCCCACACCTTTGGTATCTGCCGTGATTATCTTTCTGAACGCCCAGAAGTTCATTCGGGAGGCAATCTCGAGCGTATTCAGGCAGAGTCACACGAACTGGGAACTTCTTCTTGTTGACGATGGCTCGAGCGACGCCAGCCCGAAACTCACGAGAAGGCTCGCAACGGTAGACCCTGGGCGTGCCCGGTACCTTGCGCATCCGGGGCATAAGAACCTGGGCATGAGCGCCTCCAGGAACCTGGGGATCCGCGAGGCAAGGGGGAAATACATCGCCTTTCTGGACGCCGACGACATCTGGCTTCCGCGGAAGCTTGAAGAACAGGTCGCGATCATGGAGTTGCATCCCTCAGCCGCCATGGTCTATGGCAACTCCTGTTATTGGCACAGCTGGACAGGGAAGTCAGGCGATCGTCAGCGTGACTACTTTCCGGCCCGGAGAGTCCACGAGGACACTCTATTCGATCCGCCGCAACTGCTCGAGATCTTCTTGGAAGGGCTTGCGGCTATCCCTCCGCCCTCCAGCGTTATGGTGCGCCAGGAGGCCATAGCTCGAACCGGCGCGTTTGAGGAAGCTTTTCGAAACCTCTACGAGGATCAGGTCTTCTTCGCGAAAGTCTGCCTGAAGGAGCCGGTGTATGTGTCGGCGCGCCATTGGGATAACTACCGTCAGCATCCCAATTCGATCAGTGCCTGCGCAGAGAATTCGGATGTCTCGAACCTTGCTAGGAGGAAGTTCCTGGACTGGTTAGAGGCTTACTTTACCGACGAAGGTGTGACTGGTGAGAGGTTATGGAACGCTCTCCGCAGGGAAAAATGGCGTATCCGGCATCGGACCCTGGCTCGCATTGATCGATTCGCCAGGAGGCGGGTTGGCAAGCTCCTTGGCTGAGTCCGACCGAAAACGCATCGCTTGCCATTGGGGGCGTCGATGAGGAAGGGTTCGATTGGATCCCCAGAAGCAAGCGGTAAGGCCCTTCAAGTTATGCCATCTCTGAGACCGATTCTCCAGAGGATAAGTCTCCCGCGCAAGTTTCTCATTTTCATTGGCGGTAGTGTTGCTATCCTAGGCCTAGCGGCAGATTGGCTCGGTTTCGGTCGGCCTGGCAGTTTTGGCATGGGTCAGTTCCTTCTTGCCATTTGTGGATCGGCAGTCTTGGCTGCGGGGCTTTTGGGAAAGAAGGTCTTTGAGGCCTATCGATCTGGGGCGATACTCCTGTTGAATACACTCGTGCTGTTCGGGATCTTGGAACTGATCGGCATCACCGTCGCCAGGGTAGGTTTGTTACCCTCTTACAGACAACAGATTATTACCTCCTATCCTGCTTTGCCCTATTACGCCGCGCAAGATTGGACCGGAAAGTTCTGGCAAGAATCGGTCCAAGCAGAGTCCTACCGCTATGTGCCCTTCGTCGGGTGGGGGCATGCTCCATTCGCCGGTGAAACTGTGAACATCAAATCCACTGGCGTTAGGCACACGCCAGGGGCGAGCTGTCAGGACGACTCATTGAGAGTGTTCACCTTTGGCGGTTCAACGATGTGGGGTTGGGGTTCACCGGACTGGTTGACGGTTGCTAGCCACCTGCAGCGCGGTCTCGATGCCATCGCCGAGGGTCCGGTTTGCGTGGTCAATCATGGGGAGGACGGGTTTGTCTCCACGCAGGGTGTGATCGCTCTGATGAGGCTGCTCCAGCGAGGCGAACGACCCGACATTGTGATCTTCTACGACGGCGCGAACGACGTCCTCGCGGCGTATGAATCCCGAGAAGCGGGGGTTCACCCCGCGCTGGATGATGCCGCGGGAAGATTCGAATCTCGAGAGCATCCCCTGATTCAGTTCTTTAAAACCTCCCGTCAATACAGCTTGCTTGAGAATGCTGCCAGCAGGCTGCAAGGGGACTTGGTAGCCCGCCGGGCGGCCGGGACGGCCCTGCAAAAGGAAGAGACCCTCCTACTAGCCGACGAGGTTGTTCAAGCCTATCTGATCAACTACAGGATTGTCAAAGCCTTGGCACGTGAATACGAGTTCGAATACTTCTTCTTCTGGCAGCCGCATCTGGGGGTGGGAGGCAAACCGCTGACAGCAGAGGAATGGGAAATCAACTCCCGGCTCGATCCAGGACTGGTGGAATTCGCGCACGCCGTCTATCGGCGTGTGGATTCGGCGGATGCCGCTCTGCAAAGACTGCGTTCCATCGCGGACCTGTTTGATGAGCACGACCAGCAGATATGGATCGATGAGTGGGGGCATGTGACCCCGGAGGGGAACAGGCTGGTGGCAGAGGTCATGCTGGCAGATCTTGAGGCCCTGTGGAAAGATGGATAGACACCAATCACTTCGGCGAAGTCGCAGGCAATCGAAGGGAGACAGGATGCCGCTCGTTGGAAGCCGCAGGGGTGTCAAGGGCGTAACGCATGATAGCGCTGAAGGGCCGACGGTTTCTGCAGTCGTCCTGACCAGGAATCAGAAGGATAAGACACTTGAATTCCTGTCCAATCTTGCCGCTATCAAGAGGCCCCAATTCAATGTTGTCCTGTGGGACAACGGCTCTACGGATGGAACCCTCGAAGTGGTTAGGCGGGCCTTTCCAGAGATACTGGCTCATTACCATCCGGTAAATCTTGGAGTGGCCACCGGACGAAATCGGGCAGCGCAGTTGGCGATTGAAGCCTTTGACCCTACGCATCTGCTCTTTCTGGACAATGATATTCACTTTGAGCCTGATTTCGTGAGCGCCTTGTTGGAGCCTTTCGCAGAAGACGATCGGTTGGGACAGACTCAGGCCAAGCTGCGCTTCATGCACGATAGAGATCGACTAAACGATGGTGGAGGGTGTCGCATCAATTTCGTCACGGGATCGACCACTCCGGTTGGATTTGGAGAGGTTGATGAAGGCCAGCATGACGAGAGAAGGGAGTGCATCGCCTGCGGCGGGGCAATGATGGTTCGAGTGGATGTGTTCCTCGAGCTTGGTGGATTTGACCCGAGCTTCGATCCCTTCGGCCCTGAGGACCTCGACTTTTCACTTCGACTTTCTCGAGCCGGCTACTATGCGTTGTACGTCCCTCAGGCCGTCGGCTACCATGCGGTGAGCCATACCTACGGCCAGGGTTACACGGAGGACTACGCGCGCTACAAATCTAAACATTGGTTTCTGCTTCTGCGCCGTCATGGCACGCTGGGACAGCAAATCGGCTTCTTCCTGATCGGTGCCCCTTATCTCGCCCTGAAAGTTGTCTTTAGAGAGGGAGTTCGAGGCAACTTGCCTGCTCTCCGAGGGTTGCTGCGGGGCGTGCTGGACCTTTTTACTTCCCCCCTTAATTGACCAGTATGACCTCAAAGACACTCTGGCCCCGGTTGGAGGGACTCCTGTTTTCCTGGCGGGCTAAACCAGGCTACGAATACTTGGGGCTGTTCTTGATTACCCTCCTGGCGACTGGCCTGCGTTTCTACCGGTTGGGTGAGTGGAGCTTCTGGATCGATGAATACACAACTGTGGTGAGGTCTGAGTTCAATATTCAAAATCTTGGTACGATACTTGGTCAATGGCGATCTTGGCCGCCGGTGTCTATTGTCCTCACTGGCGCCGCGCTGGACTATTTTGGGACCAGCGAGTGGAGCGCCCGGCTCGTTCCCGCCCTGCTAGGGATCATTTCTGTGCCTGTCCTGTACTTTCCCGCTCGGAGAATCTTCGGGCCTGTGGTAGCTCTTTTCGGCGTTCTCCTCCTCGCGGTGGCGCCCTGGCATCTCTATTGGTCCCAGAATGCGCGCTTCTACACTGCTTTGATGCTGCTTTATAGCCTTGCCCTGCTCTTGGTCTTCCTCGGATTCGAGCATGACCGGCCATGGCTGATTGTGCTCTCGCTGATCCTCTGGGTCATGGCGTTTCGGGAGAGGCAGCTGGCCTTCTTCCTTGGGCCCGTTATCGTTATCTATCTGATCCTTCTTAGACCGTTGAGATTCGGCATTCCGAAAGGGATCAATCTCAGAAACTTGCTGCTCTATTTCTTACCAGTTGTCATTGTCGCATCCTATTTCGCAGTCCCATTCCTCACCGATCCGGCTCTGTGGGTGTCGACTTTCGGCCGGGTGAACAATAACCCGGTCTGGATTTTCTCAGGTGTCGTCTACTACCTTGGAATCCCAACGGTCGGCATGGCGATTCTCGGGGCGGTCTACCTTCTGCGTCTCAGGGATCGAGCTGCCCTCCTGCTCACACTTGGAGGTATCGTCCCCTTGGTTTCAGTCATGGGGCTGGCGCTCGTCCAGTACTCGGCGAACCGGTACGTGTTCCCCTCTTTGATGAGCTGGATCCTCGTGGCTAGTTTTGCAGCAGTGGAACTCGTTCGCCGATCCCAGGGGATTGCCAGGCTCCTTGCCCTTGGGGTACTGGCCTTGCTGGTCTTCAATTCGCTTGGTTCTGACCTGCTCTACTACGTCTTTCAGAATGGGAACAGGGACGCCTGGCGAGCCGCCCTCAACTACGTTGCTCAGCACAAGTGGCCCGAGGATTTCGTGGTGGCTGCCGACCACAAGCTGGCAAGCTACTACCTTCATGAGACGGTTGGGAGCATCCAAGAGTTCGATCCCTCGCAAGCAGAGCTGTCTGACGCACGCGTGTGGTTTGTCGAAGATATGAATGTGGAAGAGAGATGGCCTTCTGTTCATGCATGGATTCTGAAGAATGCGAAGCTCCAAGCTAATCTGGATGTATACGTCCTTGCACGGAACTTCAAAATGAGGGTCTATTTATACGATCCGGCAGCAGGAACGATTGGCGCGCATGCTTGGCCGGATTGAGGGCTCTATCCATCGGTGTTTCCACCTCCCCTCCATCCAGAGCCCCACCCAAAACGCCCGATATGCTGCAGAGACTTGGGGAAAAGAGGGACTCCTCGGCTGAAATGCTGATTTCCGTGATCATCCCCGTATTCAACAGTTCGGAAAGTCTGGAGCGCTGCCTCAGGGCGGTGCGAACTTCCAGCTACCGCTCCTTCGAACTGATCGTCGTCGACGATGGGTCTACCGACGGCTCCCCGGAAATTGCTCAGGAGTATGCCGACCAGATTCTCCAAGTCAGTGGCGGCCCGCGTGGGCCAGCCCACGCCAGGAATCTTGGCGCCCACGCAGCTCTAGGTGAGGTGCTGTTCTTCATCGACGCCGATGTCCAGATCGGCTCGGATGCCCTGCAGAAGGTCGCTAGCGTGTTTGGAGATGGCATGTCGGCGGCGGCTGTTTTCGGCTCCTATGATGACAGTCCATCCGAGGGGGGCTTCCTTTCGCAATACAAGAACCTCTTCCATCATTTCGTCCATCAGCAGGCACGTAATGAAGCTTCCACCTTCTGGGCCGGCTGTGGGGCGGTGCGGCGCGAGGTCTTCCTTGAGATTGAAGGGTTCGATTCCGGATGCTACACCAGGCCCAGTATCGAGGATATTGAACTGGGGAATCGGCTGACTTCCGCCGGCCACCGTATCCTGCTGGACAAGTCCATCCAGGTTAAGCACTTGAAGCGCTGGACGCTGGGCGGCCTGCTCAGGTCGGATGTTCTAGACCGGGCAATTCCATGGACAGAGCTTGCGCTCCGCAAGGGCGATCTTCCAAACGATCTGAATCTGCAATTCTCCCAGCGTCTGAGCGCTGTTCTGCTTGGTCTCACGATCCTCTACCTGGGAGTGGTTGCATTCCTGTACAATCCCCTTCTGCTGCCGCTGCTCGTCCTACTCGTCGGGTTCACTATTATGGTGCTGGGCCACTACCGCTGGTTTGAAGGCCCGCTCTTCTGCGCCTATGATCGACGAGCGGAGATCGGCTGGATTGGCTTGGTGGCTTCCCTCGTGGGTCTGTTGTTCCTCCATGGAGATTGGACACCCATACTGCCGATGGCGCCCATAGTGATGGTCTTGGCGGCTCGACGTTGGCTGCCTGATTTCAACGGAGCCAGAAAGCGCGCTGCCTCTTTAGGCATTGTACTTGCTCTATATGCCTCGATCGGCTTTCTTCTTGGCCGGCTGCCTTTCCCGCTCCTGGTGCCCGGGATGATGCTAATTGCCTTGGTCGTGCTGCTGAACTACCGTCTCTACCTGTTTCTCGTACGCAGGCGAGGTTGGGCATTCGCCCTGGCGAGTATGCCCTTTCACTTCCTCTATTACTTGTACAGTATGCTGGCCTTTGTGTGGGGGGCAGTAATCCACTTCTGGAATGGCAAGAAATGGCAGCGGTTCCCCCGCCAGCAGACCTTGCTTCGGGAAGGTCA
>CAYGCA010000002.1:29561-43297 GCA_964348265.1 uncultured Anaerolineaceae bacterium
AGGCGGCGGATAGCTGCAATCTAGAAGTCTGGCTAACAGTAGGTGAGAAAGTAGTACCGAAGTTCGCCAAGATAGGAAATGTCGAGCCAAAAACGGTCCTCGATGCGCTGAAGATTGTGCAGTTGGCTCCAGATAGCCATGTTGGGTCAGAGCTTTTCGCCGGGGACCTTGATATCAAGAGCGAGAACCACGTGATAACTAGTACTACCAAGTGCGCACCACTGGAATTCTTCACCGCGATGAACACGGTGTCATCCCCGGCGATGCGGCCAAGCTAGACAAATAGCCCTGTGGTAACTGGCGGGCTCTCCTTCCGGCAAGTCCGTTCACTATAAGTTCCAGCGTGCACTCAGCTCTCTTCCCGAATCAAAGATTCCGCCCCACTGGGCGGTAGGAGACAGGGAGTGTTCCAAGTCTTCAGGTCTGAGAGAATGATAAGCTCCAAGACTGTGCGTGTTTCCCTCTTGGGAATCCTGTTGATCCTTCTGGCGCTGTTCCTTCCTTCGTCCGCCTGGATCCAAATCTTCAGAGGGGATGCTCTGCCCGCCTCGTCTGAGCTGCAATTAGGGGCAGGATCGGGGTTATTGGCGGCCTTTTGGCGGTCACTCTGTTGCTTCGACTCTATAAGCTGGACTCCGGTTTGTGGCTGGATGAAATACTGACCTACCTGCGGTACGCGAGACTCTCGTTCGGTACACTCATCACCACCTATGACTCAGAGAACCAGCATTTCCTGTTCAGCCTGCTTGCGCATGCTTCCTTCGTGCTGTTCGGTGAGAGCGCCTGGTCGCTACGGCTCCCAGCCGTCCTTTTTGGGGTAGCTAGTGTTGGCGCCTTGTATCTACTCGGACTTGAAGTCGGCCGGGCGCGAGAAGCTCTGCTGGCCGCGGCCCTTATGAGTCTCTCCTATCATCATGTCTGGTTCAGCCAGAACGCTCGGGGCTATACAGGGCTCTTGTTTTGGACAATCCTTTCAAGTTGGCTGTTTGTTCGCAGCCGGAACAGCACTCGGGCGCGAGATTGGCTGCTTTTCGCGCTGGCCGCAGCCCTTGGCGTGTACACGCATATCACCATGGTCTTCGTCATTGCAGGCCAGTTTGCAGCCCACCTCTGGGGCTTTAGAGGGCGGGAGGAGGACCGATCGCATCGCTGGTTCGGTCTCTTCTTCGGTTTCGGTGCGGCCGGACTGTTGGCCTTCCAGCTGCATGCAATCGTCCTGCCCCAGATCTTGGGAAGCATTGAAGCGACTGTAAGTGTGGTTGAGGCCTGGAAGCAACCCGCCTGGACGCTGCTAGAGCTTCTCCAAGGACTGCAGCTCTCCTTCGCAAGCGGACTTTTCGTCGTCGCTGCCTTGATTTTGTTTGGAGCCGGTTTGCTGAGCTATGCGAGATCGAGCCCCGTGGTCGTCCAACTTCTCTTGATTCCGCCGATCATCGGATCCGCCCTCGTGATCGGTGTGGGCCATCACCTCTGGCCGCGCTTCTTCTTCTTCACCTTTGGCTTTGGGGCGCTTGTCGTCATCCGGGGCGCGATGGAATTGGGCAGACTGACCGGCAGGCTGTTCAGCCACGATGAACAGCCAGGTCGCCTGCTTGGAACCGCCTTGTGCCTTGGAATGGTCGCTGTGTCGGCCAGCTCGGTTCCATCTGCATTTGGTCCAAAGCAGGACTATGAAGGGGCGCTGCAATTTGTTGAAAAAGCCAAGGTCCAGGGTGACGCGGTGGTCACGGTTGGACTTGCCATCTACCCCTATCGGGAATTCTATGATGTCGAATGGCGGGCCGTGGAGACCGTTGAGGAGCTCGAGGAAGTGAGCTCGAATGCAAATCGAACCTGGGTGGTTTCCACACTGGAGCCAGTGTTGGAATCGGTCAGCCCTGAGATCCTGGACAGCCTGAGGCGCGACTTTGTGGTGGTCGAAGGGTTTCCCGGCACCCTGAGAGGTGGCACGGTGTTCGTCTACCGCTCGCAAACCTCTTCGGCCAACGAGTGGAGGAGGAGCGGCGCTCAAGCAGGTTATTCGAGCGCCTGGTAGGACAGAGCTTCAGCACTAGCGAGGCAACCCATGGGAAAATCTGGTCAAGTTTCCGTCTCAGTAATCCTTCCAGCCTTCAACGAGGAAGATGCCGTCAGGGAGCAGGTCGGAGCGGTGCGTGACGTGCTGTATTCGCACGGGATAGAGCACGAGATCGTGGTTGTGGATGACGGCTCCGAGGATCGGACTGCTGAGGAAGCCATCCGGACAGGTGCTCGAGTCCTCAGGCATCCGGAGAATCGGGGCTATGGCGCCGCGATCAAGACCGGAATCCTGGCCGCCTCGTCAGATGAGGTGGTCATTATTGACGCCGATGGAACCTACCCTGCCGACGAAATCCCTCACCTCGTCGAGAAGCTTCGATCGGCTGATATGGTCGTTGGCGCTCGGACTGGCCGTGATGTTTCAATCCCCTGGATGAGGCGGCCCGCAAAGTGGCTGCTGGGCTGGCTGGCCACACGAATCTCGGATCAGTCGATCCCCGATTTGAACTCGGGTCTGCGGGCCTTCCGGCGAGCTTGCGCTGAGCAGTATTTTCCCATCCTTTCCAACCGATTCTCCTTCACAACCACGCTGACCCTGGCTTTGTTGGCAGACGACTACCGCGTTGTCTACCACCCGATAAACTACTATGCCCGTGTAGGCCGATCGAAGATTCAACCTCGGCATTTCATGGACTTTGTGGTCCTCATCCTTCGAATGTCCATGATCTTTCAGCCGCTGCGGGTCTTTGTTCCCTTGGCCACCACGTTCGGGATCGCTGGTGCCCTAAAAGGCATCTATGATATTGTTGTGCTCTTTCAGCGCTCGCCTGTTCGCGGGCCTGCAATCCTGTACGAACCAGTCCTTTCAACCTCGGCCGTGCTGCTCCTTCTGGTCGCTATGCAACTCCTACTAATTGGCATGGTGGCTGACGGTGTCATCCGCCGAATCGCGCACCAGAGCTACCCCCTTGTCCCTTCACACGGAGTGGTGGACTACACCTCATCGTATACTGTCGAGCTCGAAGTCGAGGAAGAAGAACCTGTTCAGAAGGTCAAATGATCGTTTTGGAGATTCCCTATGACCGTCTTGAGGATCGCGCTCTTCTCGGGGCTAGTTCTTCATAAAGTCGTTTGGGAGGTGCTGAAGCGAAGGGGCGAGAGCGATGAAACCCCTCCTGAGCGGACAGGCAATCCGATGCTGTCACTGATCAAGCTCCTGAAGAGCCTGGCGCTCCTCTTCCTCCTGATTCAGACACTGTTTCTGGAAGTGCTACCGATTCTGACCGAGCCGCTGCCGCTACGGCTCGCCGGGGTTCTAATCTATGTCATTGGATTGGCCACAGCAGTTCTTGGACGCATCCAACTTGGCGACAACTGGGCCAATATTGAGGACTCTCAGATCCTGCCGGGACAGTCGCTCGTTACGAGGGGCATCTATGGCTACGTTCGGCACCCTATCTACGTCGGTGACATCTTGCTGCTCGCTGGCCTTGAGCTTGCCCTGAATTCCTGGTTGGTCTTGGCTGTCCTCCTCCCCGCCACAATCTTCATCAAGCGGGCGCTGGCCGAGGAGGCACTTCTGGAGCGGGTCTTTCCGGAATACGAGACCTATCGCAGTCGGACGAAGGGATTCATCCCATTCGTCGTGTGAGATCGGCAGGAGGAGTCTTAGGTTCTTCCTGCCCCACCTACGCCACTTGAAAACTCAAACCAGGCAAACGGCACCAAACCCCCATCCGTTGCTCGACCTCCGGCGGGTCGCTTCGCAGATTGTGAGAAGCCATCTCGAGGATACCCCGCCTGGCGCGCGTAGGCGACAACCTCTGGTGCCAGTAGGGGCCCTGCAGCACGCTGGAAAGCTGGCACTCTGGGCTGGCCATGCATAGACCCCACGTTGTCATCCTGGGAGCCGGCCCTGCCGGTTTGGGAGCAGCCCATCAACTGGCTCATAGAAAGCTGGCTGAGGTAACGGTCTTGGAGAGGAATGCATGGGTTGGCGGCAATGCTGGCAGCTTTGACCTTGGCGGTATTAGAGTTGACTTCGGAAGCCACCGGCTCCATCCGTCTTGCGACCCTGAGGTGCTGGGCGACATCCGAACCCTGATCGGCGATGATCTTCTGCGCCGCCCACGACATGGACGGATCCGGCTTCGGGGACGATGGATTCACTTCCCGCTTAAGCCGATTGACTTGGCTCTGCGCTTGCCTCCCGAGTTCGTGATGGGCGTCGCGCGAGACACCCTGAGCAAAGTGCTCACGCGGAATTTTCTCCCGGTAGAGGAGGAGACGTTCGCCTCTGTACTGGAGAAGGGATTGGGGCGAACAATATGCCGCGATTTCTACTTTCCGTATGCCAAGAAGCTCTGGGGTCTTGAGCCCGATGAATTATCTGCCACGCAGGCCCGCCGAAGGGTGTCCGCCAATTCCTTGGCGCGCTTGGTGGGCAAGGCTCTCTCTGCCGTTCCAGGCCTGAATTCCAGGCCATCAGGCTATTACTACTATCCGAGACTGGGTTATGGCCAGATCTCCGAAGCCTACTGCAGGGCCGCCGGCCAAGCAGGGGCCGACATTCGCCTGACTTCTCAGGTTGAGGCGGTCGAGATAAGGGATCATGCGGCTCACAGTGTCGTCTACAGTAGGAACGGACAAACGTCTTCGCTCCAGGCAGACCATGTCTGGTCGACCATCCCCGTCACGTACCTGGCCCGCTGCTTGCAGCCCGCTCCCCCAGCGGAATACCTGCTCGCCGCCGAACGAATCGGCTACCGGAGCATGATCCTGGTCTATCTGATCCTCGAGCTGGATCGATTTAGCGAGTTCGACGCCCACTACTTCCCGGGGCTCGATTCTCCAGTTTCGCGCCTATCTGAACCAAAGAACTACAGTCGCGGAGAGGGTCCGCCCGGTCTGACCGTCCTGTGCGCGGAGATCCCTTGCTCCGTTGAAGATGAGGTCTGGCAGCTCGAAGATGAAGCGCTCGGTGAGTTGGTGAAGAGCGTCTTGGACAATGCGGGCGTCCCCCTGCGCGTGTCCCCACAGCAAGTGCTTTCGAGGCGCCTCAGCCACGCATACCCGATCTATCGCCGAGGCTATGAGTCGTCTTTCAGTCTGTTGGACGAGTGGATCAGCCAGATCAAGGGCCTGCTCAGCTTTGGCCGCCAAGGCCTCTTCGCCCATGATAATACCCACCACACCCTCTACATGGCCTATGCAGCAGTCTCCTGCCTAGATCAGAACGGGGGCTTCAACATTGAGAAGTGGCTTGAGTTTCGACAGGAATTTGAGAGCCATGTCGTCGAGGATTGACGGGTGGATTGCGAAGAGCGTGCCGTGAGAAAGGCTGAGGGAAGGGCGCCGGGCTTGGCTGATTGCAGCCCTCCTTGGACTCTCCTCCTGAGCGTTGGTTTGGGGCGCTGGAGGTCTGAAGACTGAGATGAGACTTCGTGTTGGGCTTGTTGGATGCGGCGGAATTGGCCGTCTGAGAGCCGCGGCCCTGGCAAGTACGCCCTCTCTCGATTTGGTGGCGGTCAATGACGTAGATGACGCTCGAGCCAAGGAGGTGGCATCGAAGTATGGGGCAGCCAAGGTGGGTGACTGGAGAGCCTTGCTTGACCGCGAAGATGTGCAGGTTGTGATCGTATCGACGCCACCTTCCCTGCACGCCAGGATGAGTATCGCGGCCCTCCAGAGGGGCAAACATGTGTTGTGCGAAAAGCCGCTGGCAAGGACCCCGTCAGAATGCCGTGAGATTATTGGAGCTACTTCGGCCAATGGGCCGCTATTGGCGACGGGCTTTAACTATAGGTTTTATCCATCTATCCTCAAAGCGAAGCAGATTGTCGATTCGGGGCTTATCGGCGAATTGGATCATGTGCGCAGTTATGCCGGTTACTCTGCCGCAGAGCACAGTCAGGCCTGGCTCCGTGACGTGGAAGAGGTTGGCGGCGGCGCACTCTATGACAACGGCATTCATTTGATCGATCTTACCCGGTACTTCCTTGGCGAGGTCGGAGCCGTGAAAGGATTTGCCTCCAACGCCGTGTGGGGTTTCAAGGGCTGCGAGGACAATGGCTTCGCTCTACTGCGCGGCCCGCAAGGGGCAACGGCCTCACTGCATGCAAGCTGGACAGAATGGAGAGGATATCGCTTTCAGATCGAGGTTTCCGGGACGCTTGGTTTCCTTCATGCCTCTTGCTTCCCCATGCTCACGAGGGTGGTCTGGTCTACGGAGCGCGGTGGCCCGACCCGACGGAAGAGATTCTTCTTCCCGAAGACGCAGATAATGGAACACGTGCGCTCCTATAGATGGGTTGTTGTTCAAAGCTTCATCCGTGAACTAGAGGCCTTCTCTGAACGGATACGTGGGAGGCCGTCAGTACTGGCCAGCGGCAACGACGGACTTCGCGCCTTGGAAATCGCCCACGCGGCATCCAGGGAGGTGAAGCTTACATCGAGGCCGCCTCATAGCCGACGGAAGGCCGAGGTTGAGGAGCACTAGCGTGAGCAGAAAGACGTGGCATCGGATCCATAAATGGGTTGCGATCGTGGTGGGCGTGTCTTTCTTGGCTTGGACCATTAGCGGGATTGTCATGATGCTGCCCGGAAGATGGTTCCAGCCTCCCGGGTTGCGAGTATCTCCCCAGGCAGACTATCGCGCGGCACAGGTTTCACCGGGCCAGGCCATCATCAATCTAGGAGAATTGGCAGAGCGGCCAGTGGAAGTAATCAGTCTCAGCTTGAAGCAGGTGGGTGAAACCGCCGTCTATGAGATCAACCTGACCGATGGCAGTTCGTACCTAGTGGATGCCGAATCCGGTGAGATCGTCAGGATCACACCGGAGTTTGCCGAGCGGGTTGTTCGAGATAGGCTTGGGATTCAAACGGTGCTGCTCGAGGTTGAGACGCTGGACAGTCACGAACTGCTCTATCCCTTCGGGCCCCTTCCTGTATACCGACTGGTTTTCGAGGGGGAAGGCTCAAACGTATACTACGTCTCCCCTCGGGATGGAAACCTCTGGCGCAGTAACAACCTCACCCGAATAAGGGAGGCGATCATGAGCCTGCACACCTTTGCCCCCATCAGTCTTTTTGTCAGGCAGGACAGAGTTCGGAAGGTCGTGATGCTTCTTTTCAGTTTGGCTGGCATTGCTGCTGCTCTGACGGGTTACTATCTGGCACTCCTGCCCTACCTCCGCAACAAGACCAAGGCCAAGACGCTCTCGACTGGTGGTTCGATCCTCGAAAAACCCAGACGGTGAAATGGGTTGGATCCAGCCTCGGCTAAAGCCGTCCACATCTCTCTGCAGCAGCCCTGCCCGGCGAGTTCCTGTCCCCACAAAGCCCAGAAACTAGCCATGCCAAGCGATCCCAGGGCAAAGCCCCGATGCTGAGTTCCTTCGAAAAAGCCAAGGACTATATTTCTTGCTCATTCAGCTTGGGTGAGACTCTTGAAGACAAATGGTTCATCTTTGGAAAGGTGACCAAGAACCTGCGAGTGCGGTTAAAGCTCGGCCGACACCGTCCGGATCGAGTCTATTCCCTGAATACGGTCTACGGTCCGCTTTACTTCCGGGACAACTTTGGCGATATCACCAACCTCGTGAAACTCTTCCACCGCGAGGAGTATCGAATCCGGAGGTTGTGCCATGAGGGTGTAATCCTGGATGTGGGTGCGAACATTGGGTTGGCTGCGGCGTGGTTCGCCCACTTCAACCCCGACAGGCAGATCTACTGCTTTGAGCCTCTCCCAGAGAATGCAGAAATGATCAAGCGGAACTGTCCCCGGGCGATCGTGACAAGCGTGGCTCTCGGCGAGAGACCTGGGCGGGTGACCCTGAGAGTGGACGAACATGGCTTCCTACCTGCCCAACCCGTGGGAGAAGGACGCGATCGAGTTCGAAGCAACATCCCTAGACGAGTTCGCCGATCGCGAAGGATTTGAAAGTGTAGCGCTGCTAAAGGTCGATGCCGAAGGCATGGAGAATCAGATCTTGCGCGGCGGAGCAGAAACGTTGAAGAAGACACATAAGGTCGTTCTCGAAAGCCACGGCGATATGAATCATCAGCTTGCCGTTGAACACCTTCAGCATGCAGACTTCAGCATTGACTTCGATCAGTTTCGTGCTGGAACAGGTCTCATCTTCGCTACCCGAAACGAAGAAAGATCGACCGGCACAATGCTCGATCAGCACGAGGGCGAAAGCGACTCCGTATGATGGATCGGGTATCCAAAGGTCTTGGCCACGGGGATAGTCCCTGATGCGTTCCTCCTTGGCAATCATCGTTGTCCCATTTGCAGGTAAAGGCTATCTCACTCGCTGTCTGCGTGCCGTGGAAAGGCAAGAGGGCGTGACGGGCTTGGAGGTGATTGTGCCCTGCGATCGCAATCTTGGAGATGTCGCTGCCTTGGAAAAGGCGCATCCAGAAGTGCAGTTCATGAGATTAGAGGGGTATCACACGGCGGCCGAACTTCGCGCGTCCGGGATTCGCCAGGCCGCCGGGAGTATCGTGGCGATCACTGAGGACCATTGTGAACCTGACCCGGATTGGTGTTCACAAATCCTCCATGCGCATGAAGACGCCCACGCGGCGGTTGGCGGCGTGGTTGAAAAGCAGGACCCGGATACGATTCTGAATTGGGCGGTCTACTTCGCCGACTATCTGCGCTACATGAATCCGGTCTCCGAGGGTCCGACCAGATCACTAACAGACTTGAATGCTTCTTATAAGCGGGCGGCCCTGGCTTCCATCGACCATGTCTGGCTGCATGAGTTTCACGAACCAGTCATCAATGGGGCTTTGCTCCAAAAAGGGGAGTCGCTTTGGCTCTCTCCCCGGATTGTCGTGAATCAGCAGAGGAGTCTAGGCCTACGTGAGGCGCTTTGGGATCGGTATGCATTCGGTCGTCTCTTCGCGAGCACGCGCATCTCCGGCCTTTCGGGGGCAGGGCGGTGGAGGTATATCGCTGCCTCGCCCTTGGTCCCCGTCCTGCTCTTGGCGCGGATTCTGGTGCAAATCTGTCAGAAGCGGCGCCGGCTGGCACAGGCGGTTCGTGCTCTGCCAGCCCTTGTTGTGCTCTCGATGGTCTGGTCCTATGGCGAATTCGTTGGCTCCGTGACGGGGCGACCTCATCCGTCGCTTTCCCCGAGCCGCCAGCTTTCACCGGCACACGTTCGAAACTCTCCAAATCTTCTGTGATGATCTATCACGGGATTGAATTGTGCTGTCCAAGGTGCAGGGGGAATCTAAGGATAGTCGGCCGAGGTGGGTCTGAGATTAGATGCCTATCTTGTCGCCATCGGTATCCGATTATTCTCGGGATCCCTGATCTTCGAGTGTTTCCTGATCCCTATATCGATGTTGATTCAGACCGTGCTAAGGGGTTGGCGGTTGCAGAGCGAATGGCGGATGTCACCTTTAGTGAGCTGATTGACTACTACTACAGGATCACACCGCAGGTGCCGCCTCATCATGCGGCGCAGTACAAGCGTGGCATCATGAGCGGCGTGGCCCGATCGAAGACCGTGCTGGATTCATGGGAACGGGATCTTGGGATGGATGAAGGCCAGACCAGTGAAAACTTCCTTGAAATTGGGTGTGGGACCGGTCCAATGCTGGTTGGGGCCTCAACACGCTACGCTAAGGTCGTCGGTGTGGATATCGCATTTCGCTGGCTGGTGGTCGCCTGGAAGCGCCTCCAAGAGGAGAATCTGGACCTTCCTCTTGTGTGTGCATGTGCGGAGGCCCTGCCGTTTTCAGATCACATTTTTGACGTCGTGGCTTCGGAGTCAACCCTGGAGCACGTTCGGGATCAGGAGAAGTCGTTGGATGAGTGTCACCGCGTGATGCAGCCCGGGGGCAGGCTGTATGTTTCCACTCCCAACCGCTTCAGCCTAGGACCCGACCCGCAGGCAGGGCTCTGGGCCGGGGGCTGGCTGCCCGACCGGCTCCTGGCAGCATACGTTCGCCGGCAGGGAGGTATTCCACCCAAAAGACGGCTCTTGTCCTCTGGCTCTCTGCCAAGACTCATCCAGGGAGCGCGCTTTGAGGCAGTCCGTGTATTACTCACGGATATTCCTGAGGCCCAGCGCAGCCATTTCGGCGCTGGTGCTCGAGTGTTGATCGGCCTTTACAACCTCGGGAAGAGGCTGCCTTTCATGCGTTACCTCCTGCTATGGATCGGTCCGGTTCTGCTCGCTACCGCCAGGAGGATCCAACCCGAAGCATGAATTCAGACGATGGGCCCTCGTTCCGCTAGCCGGAAGGCTGCACCTAGAGCTGGCAAGCTTCCGGGTTTGACAATCCTCAGATGAGTCCGTTTCGAAACTCACTGCGGCTATCGACCGGGGATTTCCTGGCCAAGAGCCTGAACTTCCTGGCGTTCATCTATCTGGCGCGCAGACTTGGCGTAGAGAACTTCGGCGTCTTGGAATTTGGCGCGTCGATCCTGGCCTACTTCTTCCTTCTTGCGGATGGAGGCCTCGAGATCTGGGCGACGCGTGAAGTCGCAAAGCGGAGAGAGGCAGACCAACTCCTACCGAGTGTCGTCTCGCTGAGATTGCTCCTTGCCAGCCTTGCCTTTGGAACTCTGCTACTGCTTTTCCCTGCCCTACCCACGTATGAGGGATTGCGGACGATCCTGCTCCTGCTCGGCTTTACCCTTTTCGTTCAAGCGCTCAATTTGAAATGGGTTTTTCTGGGCCTTGAGAAGATGGGGAATACGGCGACTGGTCTGGTGGTCGGTCAGTTGGTCTTTTCCCTGGCGGTATTCGGGTTGATTCGCCGTCCAGAACAAGTCGTTCTCGTGCCTCTGATTTGGCTGACAGGTGACGGTGTCAGTGCGGGATACTATCTGTGGCAGGCGATCAGGGAATTGCCCGGAATTCGATTCAAGTTCAGTCTGGCAGGCGCCCGCCGGGCGTTGAAGCCAGCCCTTACGATGGGGGCCACTCAGGGGCTTGGTGTCGTCAGCTACAACTTTGACACCGTGCTGCTGGGCTTTATGGCTGGGGCCAGTCCAGTTGGCTGGTACAGGGCTGCCTACAAGCTGATAACTGCTGCGCTGGCAGTGCCGCTCACCTTCTTCCTGGGCCTATTCCCTGCCCTCTCCAGGACCTACGCGCAAGACCGACTGGATTTCGAGGACATTGCTGGCCGCACTCTCCAACTAGCCACGATTTTTGCCCTGCCGCTTGGAGTGGGCGGCACCTTTCTAGCGGCGCCCATCATTGAGCTGTTCTATGGTTTGGACTATGCCCGCTCTGTGCCGGTGATGCAATTGCTCTCCTGGTCAGCCGTGCTCGTGATCCTCCGAGGCACTTTTCGTCAGGGGCTGAACGCGGCTGGCAAGCAGCAGCTTGACCTGCGGTCGGCTGTGACGGCTGTTGCCTTGAATGTGGCACTCAACTTGATTCTTATTCCCAGACTGGGCCTTCAAGGCGCGGCCCTCGCCACAGTCGTCTCTGATCTTGTCTGGTTGGGAGTGGCCGCGTACTATTTCTCGAGGTACGTAGCGGCGATCCGTCTTGTGCCCCGTCTATTGCAGCTCATCCCTGCCGTGGCGGCCATGGGTGCCTGTCTGTACCTGCTGCAATCCATCTCTATGCCGCTGCGGGCGACCGTTGCGCTGGCGGTTTACTTCGGCCTTCTCTACCTGCTTGGCCAAAGCGAGGTACGGGATCTGCTCGGAGCCATTCGTGTCTAGGCTGCAGGCGGCGCGTCGTTGGCATGCATCCCCGAACAGGACCTCTTCGCGCCCGGCGTCCTCATCGATCCCGCAAGCAGGCAAGAGATAAGAGAGCGCTTCATGGCGAACCCGAGGCGGGGGCAGTCGCAGCCTTTCCATGCAAACCTTCCTTTTCGGCCATTCGGTTTCCGAGCCGTCAAGTCGCGCGAAGCCTGCGCATAGCCATAATTGAATCAACGATTTCCGGGCCATCTCGCAATCCCTAGTCAGCTGAAGTGACACTTCCAATGCCTACAAGACCTCTCAGGATAGGTATCGACCCGGTTTTGGGCCCGTGGGATGCGGAGATCAAGTACGCCTTCCGCTGCCTGATGCGCGTGGCTGGGTTCCCCTACGAGTTTGTGTGGGCCGGCAGAGAGGCCGGACATCCTCTCGACCTCTACTATGGGTGGGATCATGATCGTGTCGCGTCCGTCCGGATTCCGGCCTGTGGAATGAATTTCCTTACCCCTGAACTTGCAGAACCCATTGGATTTGAGGAGATTGAGGACGTTGGTTACTTGGTCTTCTCAAAGCAACATCAAGGCGGCTATGAACTGACGGGCGACGCACTGAGATTCACGAATGACATCTTGTTTGCATCCTTCTGGCTGCTCATCGGCGCGGAGGAGGGTAAGGCGGGCCGCGATCGCGTCGATAACTTGGATATGGGCGAGACTTTTTTTCATGAGACTGGCCTGTACTCCAAGCCGTTAGTCTCGATGTATGGAAACCTTATACGGCAGCATTTCAGGGCACTCGGTCTCCTACCTCTCCCACTCCCTTGGCTAACTCCTCAAGCGCGCGCGGCTTTTGTGTTTACTCATGATGTTGATTACCCGCAGATCATTCGGTCTGTTGAAGCTCTACGTCTCCTCCTCCGCCGCGGAAGGGGAGGGCTTGGAGCAATCTGGGGGGTTCTGCAGGATAGGGATCATTTCTGGAGATTCGCAGATTGGGTTGACTTTGCCAAGGAGGTTGGTGCACGCCCGGCGTTTTACTTTATGGCTCGCAAAGGATCCTTGCTAGAATACGCGGCTGGCACCCCCGATGGGTTCTATGATATCCAGCGTCCAGAATTCGCGGAGCTGTTCCAGCAGCTTGGTGCTGCGGATTGTGAAGTGGGGCTGCATGCCTCGTTCAATTCTCACCGCAGCCTATCCCAGCTCAAGCTCGAAAGGAGGCTTCTTGAGCAGGCCTCCGGCCAGACCGTTGACGGGAATCGGCATCATTACTGGCATCTGGACCCAGCCGCACCGCACGAGACCCTGAGATTGAACGAACAGGCGGGCTTTCTCTACGACAGCTCGCTTGCCTTTGAATACTATCCCGGATTCAGACGAGGCATCTGCCATCCATTTCGAGTGTTTCACCCCGGCGAGCGTCGTGAGATTGACCTCGTCGAGCTGCCTCCGGCATGGATGGACGACCACTTTGATCGACGCTTGGCCCAGAACGGGATCACGGACCCGGTCCAATACGCCTACCGGCTAATCGAGGCTGCCAAATCTACAGGGGGGACTATAGTTGTTGACTATCACGTTCGCGGGATGAACAGGAGCTTCTACCCTGGCTATGGTCCCTGGCTTAAGAAACTGGTCGAGGCTCGTCTGGATTGCGGTCTAGGGTTCAGCCATCCTAGAGGGCCTGGATTCTGCCATAGGGTTCTGCTCTCCAAGTCGGCTTTCCAGGCTCTACCAGGAATACGAGCAACGACTAGAAGCACACTCAAGGGATTCGGCCGAACTAGGGGGGGCAGTCCTGATCGGAGGAGTTCACCGCCGAGACTGCCCTGAGGTTGCGGTTGGTCTCCTTCAGGCAGCAGAAGAGCGGGATTGGGATGGCTTTGTTGCGGACCATCCACAGGGCGGTATCTACCACACACTGGCCTGGAAGAAGGTTACCGAAGAGGCGTTCGGGCACCAAGCGTACTACCTGCGGGCGCTGGATGATGAAGGCAGGGTTGCAGGTGTATTCCCGCTCTTCCTTGTTC
>CAYGCA010000002.1:43307-43568 GCA_964348265.1 uncultured Anaerolineaceae bacterium
GGCCTGTTCGGTCGTCGGCTGGTCTCCGTGCCCCTACGAGATCGAGGAGGCGTGCTCGCTAGAGACCCTGGGTCAGCTTCGAGGCTCGTTGCCGGAGCAGTCGACCTGACACGCAAACTGAAGTGCAACTACGCAGAATTCCGTTCGCTGCATCAAATGGATCTCCAGGTATTACACCAGTTTGGGCTGCGAACCGAAAGGAACTGGATCACAACTCGGATTGATCTTACCCCGGGAGAGGCCAAGCTCTGGAAGGCACTT
>CAYGCA010000002.1:43689-44616 GCA_964348265.1 uncultured Anaerolineaceae bacterium
GATCGGAATCCCGGTTTTTTCAAAGAGGCTGTTCCAGTCCATCTGGAACCATTTGATTGCCCGGAATAAGGCTAACCTGTTCATCGTTAGGATGAATGGGACACCGATCAATGCTATGATCAACTTCTTTTCCAAAGATACGTTCGTCCCTGCGTACGCCGCTCCGCAGCCTGAGTGGCGCAAGTATTACCCAAATGATTTCATGTTCTGGAACACGATCGCTTGGGCAGCGAACCAAGGATTTCGC
The DNA here is from genome assembly GCA_964348265.1 of uncultured Anaerolineaceae bacterium. GTDB lineage: Bacteria > Chloroflexota > Anaerolineae > Anaerolineales > E44-bin32 > JBFJVD01. The sequence continues at coordinate 43,937 of CAYGCA010000002.1, forward strand.
ACCTATGACTTCGGCGCCGACTCTTCCTACCAGAAAGGCCTCTTGTGGTTCAAGAAGAAGTGGGGCGGTGTCCACTATCCAATGTTCTACTCCTACTACCTTAGTGGTCCACAGGCCCCGCCAAACTTCGACAGCAGTTCCCCCGCCTACCGCTTGCTTCGGGCAGTGTGGGCCAATCTGCCTGTTTCAGTAAGTCAGCACCTGGGAGCCTGGGCGACACGCCAGCTGAGCTGAACGCATGACGCGCCAGCAAACGGTGTCCCTCCAAGGACCTGCGGTGGAGCACGGTATGGTCGAGTACGGTCTTGTTCAAGAACAGGACCTCAGTGAATTGGCCCGAATCTTTGTCGAGAGTTTTCCGCGCAGGGCGGATAAATGGTTCCCGAACAAGGGGAGCGCCGAGGCTTTCTATCGAGACTCAATGGAGTTGATGCTCGCGGCAAATGAGCGTACCTTCTATGCGGCGAAGTACGAAGACCGGTTGGTGGGATTCCTCCTCCTGACTGTTCCCGACACTAACTTGATAGCTGCACTCATTCGTAGCCGTCTGTTCGTAAGAGCAGCAACTCACGCCGTTACGGGCCAGTACGGATTCTCGCCCAGGGTCTGGTGGCGCGCTTTCCAGACCCTTTTCGAGGAGCTTGGGGTCCCAGAACAGCGGAAGATCGCACAGCACCGCG
>CAYGCA010000002.1:44626-51161 GCA_964348265.1 uncultured Anaerolineaceae bacterium
AGACCCCACATGTGTTTGCAGTCGCTGTGGATGAGCGGCACCGCGGAAGAGGCATAGGCACTTCATTGATCAAGCGGGCCAAAGTCGCTTGCCGAGCGCTGTCCTTTGGTCAGATGTGGCTATATGTAGATGTCGAAAACGCACCCGCAATCCGATGGTACGAGCGGATCGGCTTTCAGGTTGCGAGTACCGATCAGGAGCAACACTTGATGGTTTGGAATCTCGAGACTCCCGGTCGGGTGGACCAGAGTACATGAACTTCAGAGTTCCCCCGATGGAAATTGACAGTGCCCGGGCCGCTGTCTATGGGTCGGCAGCTATCGTCCAAGTCCCACGACTGCTTAATCAGCTGGACCGGGAGGCCCACTCCCAGACTGCCGGCAGCTTTGACCGGGAGCACTGGGGATGGAAGTTTCGGGATTTCCCGATCACTATGTTTCAGGCGGCAATCTATCCGCTGGCGCTGCTCTATCGGCTGCCCTTGCCGGGAAATCCCTACTACCAGAATCCGATCTTTCTCGAGTGGCTCTTGGCGGCTATCGAGAACACCTGCCGCCGGCAGCACCGGAACGGGGCCTTCGACTCGGTTGCCCCCTACACGCAGGATCACGGTGTGAGTTTGGCCATCGTTTACATCCTGACGGAGACCTCTAGAATCCTCGAGGATCAGCTATCGCCTCAGTTTCGCGACCTCATCATACGGACAGTACGCCGGAGTTGTGAGTTTGCTCTAAAGAGTCGCGAAGATTATGCCTTTATCACCAACCACCAGGCACAATTCGCGCTGGCCTTGCTAAATGCCTCGGCCCTTCTTGAAGAGCCGGCCTACTTCCGTCGAGCTGAAGACCTCATTGATCGGATCATCGCTGAGCAGTCACCGGACGGTTGGTATCGAGAATACGAAGGTCCTGACCCGGGTTACGAATCACTTGGGGTTTCATTCCTTGCAGCCTATTGGACCCGGACTGCCTCGGAAAAGGTCCTAGGATCTCTGCGCCGCAGCATTGACTTCTACGCTCACTTTGTCCATCCCGATGGCAGCATAGGAGGCTCATATGGGAGCCGGCACACCTCCCTGTACTTCCCGGCGGGATTTGAAATCCTGGCCTCTGAAATACCCATGGCGGCCTCGATCGCGGGTTTCATGCGGGGGCGATTGTGGGAGAACAACGTCCTGACGCCGACTCAGGCTGATCCTGAAAACCTAATCCCCCTCGTCTCCTCCTACTTGGAGGCTTGTCTTGGGCATGAGGTCGAGTATCCGGCGGAGTTGCCGCCGCTGCCGCACGAATCCCTTGATGGTGTGCAGGACTTTCAAGACTCGCTCACAACCGCCGCGGGTACCCAACACTACTATGCAGTTGTGAATGCGTCCAAAGGCGGTGTCTGCCGCGTTTTCGACAAGCACAGCGGCAAAATCGCCTATGAGGACGCGGGCTATTTGGTCCGTAAGGGCGGGCGACTCTGGAGTTCGCAGTTCCTTGGGCTTGGACGGCGTGAAGAGGGTGCTCAGGACAACGAGATAGTCTGTCTGACCACTCTGGCCAGAGTTCGACAGGACGTCCCTTCGCCCTTGAAATTCATTCTGCTACGCATTCTGAACCTAACGCTATTCCGCAGTCTGGCTCTAGGCATCTGGCTCCGGCGCCGCATCATCGCCCGGCTGATTACGAAGGCAGAGCCTGGGCCTTTCCACCTGCGCCGTTCTCTGACCTTTACTGAGGACGAGATCCAGTTTCACGATCGCCTGGAGGCAGCGGGACCGGGGCCGGTCGATTACGTAGACCTGCCGCGTTCATTTACCGCCATCCACATGGGTTCGGCGAAATACTTCCATCCCGCTGACCTGGCGTCTGTCCCACGTGCGATGGTGGCCGAAATGGCTGAGGAGCTGAGACTGGGAGGACTGGCCCAGTGCGCCTTTGGGCTTCATTTCTCATCGACTTCTGAGCCAAAGCTCGTCGCCGCCAGGTTGATTCCGATGAAGGATGCAGCCACTAAGGAGGTGGTCACCGCATGACTCTCTACATCTTGCTGCCAGCATACAACGAAGAGGCTGCGCTGCCGCCTCTCTTGGAGAAGATTGACGCCACGCTGGGAGCGGTGAACCTGCCGTATCGGGTGATTGTAGTGGAGGATGGAAGTCAAGATTCAACGCCAAAGCTCCTGAAAGAACTCTCGGTGAGTTTTCCAGTGGACGTCATCACTCATAAGTACAATCGGGGCCTGGGTGAGACGGTTCGAGACGGCTTTGAATACATCGCCGAAGTAGGCCTGCCGGACGATTTCGTCGTGAGAATGGACTGTGACGACACGCACGATCCCAGGTATATCCCCCTGATGTTAAGCCAGCTCCAGCAGGGCTACGAAGTAGTTATCGCCTCTCGCTATGCGCCAGGTGGGGGTCAGATAGGTGTGGATTGGTACCGTCGATCCATAAGCAGAATAGCCAACCTGTTGATGAAATCAGTCTTTCCCATTCGGGGGGTGTGGGAGTACACGTGCGGCTTCCGGGCCTATCGAGTCTCCCTTATTCAAGATGCGATTGAAATATTCGGGAACCGTTTTATTGATCTGAAGGGGATGGGGTTCACAGGCACCGTTGAGAAGATCATCAAATTCAAAATGATGGGCGCCCGCGTAACGGAGATCCCCTTCGTGTTGCGATACGACCAGAAGCTAAGTACCAGCAAAGTCGTGACGAGTATTACGACGCTTGGTTATCTAACACTCATCGCAAAGTACTTCTATCCCTGGGGCGAACTTGGAAAAACGTGGAAGAGGCAAATCGAAGAGAGAAAACGGCGAGTCTACGGCGATGATGGGCAAGTAAGGTCAGGTCTGAGGAGGGTTTCTAAAGATGTGCGGAATCGCAGGCATCCTTCAACGTAATCCCAGCGTGGAAGCCGATCGCCGGGCCGTGTTTGCCATGATGAAGGCCCTCGAACACCGCGGACCCGACGGGAGCGGCTCCTATTTTGACGGACCAGTCGGTTTGGGGCATCGGCGGCTGGCGATCATTGACCTTGAGACAGGTCAGCAGCCAATGACCAACGAGGATGAGACGATCTGGATCGTCTATAACGGGGAGATCTACAACTACTTGGAGCTAAGACGGGACTTGGCCCGGCATCACGATTTCCGCACACACAGCGACACGGAAGTCATTCTGCACCTGTACGAAGAGTTGGGGGAGCGCTGTGTCGATCGTCTGAATGGAATGTTCAGCTTTGCCATCTGGGACTCCCGCCAACAGCGCCTGTTTGCCGCCCGCGATCGCTTGGGGATAAAGCCGTTCTACTGGTATCAAGACCAGGAGCGGTTCGCGTTTGCCAGTGAACCCAAGGCCCTTCTTGCAGCCGGTCTGCTTGAGCCGTGCCCTGATCCAGGAGGCTTGGAAGAATACATCACTTTCCAATACTGCCTGCGAGAGCGGACACTCTTCAAGGATATTTATCGCCTTCAGCCGGGGCAATACCTTTCCTTCCGCCCCTTTCGTGACTCCGGGCCGTCGATCGCGTCCTATTGGGACTTCAATCATGATATCGATGAACACCATACTCACGCCTACTTTGTTGATCAATTGCTCCTCTTGCTCCAGGACTCAGTGAGGCTTCAGCTTCGATCGGATGTACCCGTTGGGGCGCATCTCTCAGGCGGCATTGACAGCTCCACGGTCGTCTCGCTCGCTTCCCAGGTGTACGGCAACGATTTTCACACTTTCACCGGAGCCTTTCGAGAGGGGCCAGGGTACGACGAAACCCACTATGCGCGGGTCGTTGCCGACCTGGTCGGCTCGAACCACCACGAAATCTGGCCAACCTCGGAGCAGTTCGCTGAAATCATGCCATGGCTGATCTACATGATGGATGAACCTGCGGCCGGCCCAGGGCTCTTCCCGCAATTCTTCGTCTCAAAGTTGGCACGTGATCATGTGAAGGTCGTTCTGGGGGGTCAGGGCGGTGATGAAGTCTTCGGGGGTTATGTGCGTTACCTGGCAGCCTATTTGGAGCAGTGCCTCAAGGCAGTCATCTATGGAACGCATGACCAGGGTAAGTATGTCGTAACTTGGGAAAACATCATGCCAAACCTGACTCTGCTGCAGGAGTACCGGCCTTTGCTCCAACACTTCTGGCAAGATGGTCTCTTCGAGGAGATGGACAAACGCTATTTTCGACTGGTGAGTCGTACGGAGGGCGCAGAAGAGCTTTTCACGTCTGATTTCTGGGACGAAGAAGGCCAGGAGCGGGTCTTCGGCGAGTTTCAGCAGGTTTTCAACAATCCAGGAACCAAGAGCTATTTTAATAGGATGACGAACTTCGACCTCAAGACACTCCTGCCAGCGCTGCTGCATGTTGAAGATCGCACTAGCATGAGCGTTTCCCTCGAATCGCGCGTGCCGTTGCTCGATCACCGCATGGTGGAGCTGGTCACGCAGATGCCGCCAGCGATCCGCTTCAAGGGCGGAGATACGAAACGCGTCTTCCGTGAAGCTGTAAGGCACCTACTTCCCCAGACCATCTACGACCGACGCGACAAGATGGGGTTCCCTGTACCGCTCTCGGAATGGTTTCAGGGCCCTCTACGCGAGTTTGTGTCAGATATCGTCCTGAGCCCTCGCGCCCGGCAGCGCGGGCTGTACAGGACCAAGGGAGTGGAAAGCCTCATCAAAGGAGAGCGCAAGTTTGGCCGAAAGCTTTGGGGTCTTCTTTGTCTCGAACTCTGGTTTCAGGCGTACGTGGACGGAGAGTACGTACGAAGACTGGAGGCAGATGTCGAGGCGGAAGTGAACACGGCGCTCGAGATTAGCAAGCGAAACGACCAAGGGCGCGGCACTTCCGAGTGACAGGCAGCATCAGCATGCCGGGAATGTCGCAAGGTCGGGGCAGCGTTCGGGTCTCAAATCTTGCCTAAGATCCGTAAGCCGATGATCAGATGAAGGATACTCGTCCCCCCGCAGTCATTCATGTAGACCTCGATGGTCTGGCGGACGTGTTCAGGGCCCACAACTGGGACTACTCCCATCAGGATGATCCGGTTTTCGAGACCGGCCTTCGAAGTCTCATGGCGATGCTCGACCGTGAGGGTTTGAGCGCAACTATGTTCGTCATAGCAGACAGCCTGGACAATCCCACCAAACGCCAGCTCCTGCAGGAGGCGGCTAGAGGCGGGTACGAAATTGCGTCCCACTCAATGAGCCATCCGAGGTGGGATCTGCTCACACCTGAGCAGATGCGCTGGGAATTGTCCGAAAGCCGTCTGAGGTTGGAGGACGTTCTGGAGGTCGAAGTGCGTGGCTTCCGGGCGCCCGGGTATCGGATCGACCGAGTCAGTCTGGAGATGCTCTCGGATTGTGGATATAAGTATGATTCCTCGGTCTTCCCCAGCAAGAGATTGGCCCGACGACTGGGAATTTCCGATGAGGTGATCGCCACTCCGTCGAAGATCTTCACGGGTAGCGAACTCATCGAGATCCCGTTGCCGGACCATAGGCCTCTGCCCTTTCCCTTCAATCCATCTTACGCGCTCCTCCTGGGAGATGGCTACTTCGCCCACGAGTTCGGCGACACTTGGCATGGCTACTTTCGATGGGGTTTGAGCCGCTTTCGGAAGAAGGGTCAGCCCTTGGTGCTGCTCTTTCACCTCATAGACCTCGCCAGCCCGGTCCCACCTGATCGATTAGATGGTCTGAAATCCCGCCTGTACACCCTTTCTCATCTTAGCCAAAAGCAGAAGCTGGAGCGATGTCAAGAAATGCTCAGCCTGGCTGCAAAATGGTTTCGGATGACAACCACGTCCTCATTGCTCAAAGGAATTGCCACAGGCTTGTAAGCTGGACCAAGCTATCCGCTGAGCCTCCACACTCTCCCGAACTACCCGGTTTGACGCACCGATCCCTTGGCGCTAGCTCTCTTGATCTTGATCTACCTTCTTCCGGGATATGGCCTCTCGCAGCTCTTCCAGTTGCCGGAGATGCGAAGGTCCTCTCAGATTTTGGTGTGGGCGTGCCTTTCGCTGGTCGGAGGCCCAGTCCTCGTAATCACGCTTGCCAGCGTGGTATCCCTAAGTGGGCAGGCGCTTATTCCATCCGCCAGCATCCTCTTTGGGCTGTCTTTGATCCTTGTTGTCCTTGGTCGCTTCCTGAAGAGGGTTGGAAGGCAGATCCCTCTTCAGATCTCAGATGAAGCCAAGCAGCGTCTATCAGGCGTGTCGGGTAGGGAGACCGCCGTCACAGCCGCCTACTGTCTATTGTTCAGCCTCCTGGTCTTCTTCCCACGCATTAACTACTTCTTACCCACTAGAACGGCCCTGCCGATCCCTGTTTACGGTGATGACTATTGGCACATTCAAGAGCTAGTCTCGGTGTGGTCAACCGGCATACCGCCTCGCTTCTTCTTCTTTCCAGAGATGCCCCTTACTTTCTACTACTGGAACTGGATCTTGCCTGCGACCGTGTTGAACCAGCCGTTTGTGAGCCTAACAGTTGGCCAGGCAATCGCCCTGCATGTCCTGATCGTCTTCGAGACGAGAAAAC
>CAYGCA010000002.1:51171-56904 GCA_964348265.1 uncultured Anaerolineaceae bacterium
TGATTCAGACGTTGGTATTCACGTTGATGGTGTACCTGTTCGCTCGTCTTAACTATCGGAAGAACTGGTCGCGGCTCTTTGTCGTTCTGTTCGTCACGATTGCGGGCGGGCTGGATTTTCTCATTCGACCCGAACTGGGTCATCACGAATGGTGGCAGCGCGGGATCCCAATGGTGATCTCTGATATTCAAATCTCGAGCTTTGTCACCCTGTACACCTGGGTTCCCCATCATCTCATTGCATCCTTGCCGCTGGTGCTTGCCCTGATGCTGATATTCGACCTTGAGACAGCTGCCTATGTCAAGGCAACCCTCCTGGCGATCTTGGCAAGTTTCACTCTTGGCACGAGCGCCTTTGTGTTCATCTCCTTGGGGGTGGCAGGCTTGGTGGGGGTTATTGTGGGTCGCAGAGAGATTGATGCCCGCGGGGTGATGGGGCCAGTTTTGGCTTCCGCGGCGGTCTTTCTGTTCTTGTCATTCCATCAGATCGGCCTTTCGTTTCAGAAATCTGGGGTGATTAAGCTTAGTCCTTTTCGTATAGCCATTTTGGAGCAGCTTTTTGGCTGGGAAACGTTGTGGAAGTTTGTCGACAAAGGCATCACGCTACTCGTGTTGCCTCTCCCCGCTACCGGGATCCTCCTGGTGGAGCTTGGGCTGCCCTTGGTGGTGTTTCTCCTCTGGGTGGCCAAGCGCAGGCCGATGCGAAGCACTTCGCTGCAGTCTATATTCCTGATCTCGTCCACCGAGATCTACACCTTTCTCATCTTCTTCTTTTCTGCGAGGGGCAGCAATAACGTCGCCATGAGGGGCATGATCCCGGTCCAGCTGGCCTTCCTGTTTGGATCAGCCCACTATCTTGACGGTCTCTCGTTTCAGAAGCCTCTCGGTCCCGGCAGAATCGGCCGATCTGCAATTCTGGCGGGAGTGGGTCTTGTGCTGGTCGTTTCGGCTGTGACACCTGCGAGTGAGCTATTTTGGGCAAGCCGGGAGACGCTGGGTAATGTGGCCGGGATTGGAGGCAATTGGGTCCCTGCAAATACCAATCCGCGGTTCATATTCTCGGAGCAGCTGGGCTACATCGCCTGGGCCAACAAGACCGCGCCTTGTTCTGCCGTTTTTCTGGAGGAGGAACCGCCCATCGCGGATCACAATTTCAGATTGCTGGAGCGGGTCAGGCATTTGGACCCAGAGGTCGTCCATGAGCTCAAGAAAGAGGACAAGGAACTCTTCCCGTCGGAACGGATGGTAGCTGGGGGACCGAGCAACGGCCAAGCGGCTGACGCAGGCAGCGTCCCTGCCCGCCTGGCAGACCGGCACGTCTACCTTGTTTCGAGGAACGGGGGCGCGCAAGCCCAGAATCTTGCGCCCTCTCAATATGATGATCATGTGACCGTCTACCTGATGCATGCTCCGGACGGCGCCGGCCGTCAGATTGGGTGCCCTCACTGATCCGACACGAAGCCCCTCTCCAGCTTCAAGCTCTTCGCTCTTTCGCTATGTCCTCATCCGGACAATCAAGATCAGCGGCTGCGGCTGAAATCCATCGAAGCAGGGGACCTTTGGCCTCTCCTGCATCTCCCAATCTCGGCGTCAAGGACGACTGATCAATGATCGAAACGCTTAAAGATCGCAGATCGCTGGTCCAGGCCTCCCTCTGGTTCCTTTCTTTGTCGCTGGCGCTCTTCGGTATATGGAGATATTGGCAGGCGCAGGGGGACAGAAGTTACGTGGTGGACGAGGCAGTATACACCTACGTCGGCTGGTCCTGGGGACAGAACTACTGGCCTTATGTCGAGAGTTGGGACCACAAAGGCCCGCTGGTGTACGCGACGACGATGCTTCGCACGAAGATAGCGGATACGAATGCGGAGGCCCTAGCAGGTCAGGAGATCGTCTTGGGGACGGTTACTGCGCTGCTCTTGGCGGGCATTGCCCACCAGCTTTGGGGAGGTACGGGCGCCGCCCTAGCCTTGGCTCTAAGCATTCTGCTTTGGAGCCAGAAGCCGCCTGAACATGGGCATATGAGCACTCCAGGTTCGTTGATTACCCTCTTCACGAGCGGGGCGATCTTGGCCTCCCTGTACTCGGCTCGGCGAGCCTCGTTCCGTTCGATGGCAGTCTTGGCGGTAGTTATGGGCGTCAGCATTGGGATGGCTGTCAGCACAAAGCCGAACGCCCTGACAGGTCTGGCCGTCGGGTTGGGGGTGCTTTGGTGGATCCCGCGTGGGCTGCAGAGCTCGCGTCGTCTGATGCTGACGCTCTCCTCCCTGGTTGGCGCAGCCGTCCCACCGCTCGCGGTGGCCGCGGCCTTCTACCGGGTCGGTGCACTTGGGGAGCTCGTGGACAATTACCTTGTCTACAACACGGTCCGGGGTAAGTTGATCCTGCAGAACGGGATTCCCACCCTTGCCATCTCCACACTGAAATCCCTGAACCATGTGGATATCCTTCCGCTAATGGTGGCATTCCCAGCGGCGGTGATCCTGGCTTTGATCTACAGGCGCTCGACTGCTCAGAAGGGTGAGCAACCCTCCTATGTCGGCGCGGTCATCGCGCTTTCTTGGCTTGTTCTGGATCTGGGGCTAGTTGTGTCAAGTGGGGGTTACCGGCATCAGGTCTACACGGTGTTTCCGGCGGCTGCGCTGGGTGGCGTTTGGCTCATTCAGGCGGCCGCCCGCGGAAGCGATCTCTCAAGTCGAAGCTTACCCCTTGTCATCTTCCTTCTCCTGTTTGTACCTCTTGTTCTGTCTGCAGGTAGCATGAGACCCCCTTTCGACACTGCCGGAAGCAGGAGCCCGGACCTGACGATTCCGTCTTCACGCTGGAGAACTGGCAGGGCCCTTCACTCCTGGTGTCGGCGCACCGCCGTAACGCCAGTCGCTATACCTACCCGGTTCCGATGTACACGCAAGGTTATGTCTCCGATGCGCGTTGGAATGAGATCCTGGAAGAGATGCGGGACGGTGATCCTCCGGAGATAGTCCTCGTCAGCTTGGCCGGTCTGGAGGTCCCGCCCGGAGAGGCTGTGACGGTTGACCTACTGATGGATCGATTCGATGATCCCTGGATCCCTCCGTTCCTTGTGGATCCTTCCGAGTATCCCCATCGAGAGCGGCTTAAGTCATTCATTTCCGGTCACTACCGCCTTGAAAACTGTCTGGCGGGTCTGTGTTTGCTGAGGCACCTCGGCACGACGGGCTAAGCAGCAGCCGTTTCGCATGAGTGCCTTGTCTCTTCGCTCCTTATGCAGCCAAATGTGACGGCAACCAGTAATCTGATGATCCGTCCCGTCGGGACAAGCGAAATTGCGGACCTCATTGAACTCCAACGCCAGGCCTTGCCCGGTTCACTCCCCAGCCGATTGGGGACGGGCTTCCTGCGCCTTTACTACGAATCACTCATTCCTCAACCGGACTTCCTCTGCGACGCATTCTTCTTGGATTCACGTATGCTGGGATTCATAGCCTACTCACCCAATTCTCAGGATGTCCTGAAGAAGGCCATGAACACTCGCTTGGGGGCTTATCTGGGCGTGGTCGCAAAGAGCCTGCTCAGGAACCCAAGGCGGTTGCCGATGGTGCTGGCAATTGTCCCATCCACCTTGGCGCTGTCGCGTGAGCCGGGCCATGACATTAGGTCTGAGATGATCTCTATCGGCGTGCTGCCCCGGTACCGGGGCTCAAGCGCCTCGTCCACAGCGGGACGCCATGTCGCCGCAGACCTCATGCGGCATGCCCTCTCTGTCCTGCAAGCTCGTGGAGTAGAGCGTGTAAAGCTGTATACCCGGCTTGAGAGAGACGACCCGGCAGCTAACAAGTTCGTTCAGAAGCATGGGTTTAGCCTCGTCAAAACTGTGAGGCACTACGGCCAAGTCGCAAATCTCTACATTGGTGAGTTCCGACCCTAGAATGACTGCCATCCTGCGATCTGAGTTTCGGCTTTCGAAGGAGTGGCGGACCTCGCTGATGATTGGCGGGATTGCTCTTGCCCTCTATCTGCCCGGCTTCTGGTGGGGGGCGCCTCATGCGACTGCGCCCGACCGGATAAGGGCTTGGGGAACAGATGACCTCACACCTCTCAGCCCTCTGGCAGATATCCACAACATCCTTCAGCCTAAGCCCGACCGCAATCTCGGCTATCCGCTGCTGCACTCCTTCATACTTTCAGCGGCTTACGCGCCTTATCTGAGCTATCTTTGGATCACCGGCAGGCTGGTGGGAGTGAGCGCTACCTACCCCTATGGCTTGCTTGATCCGGCCGCGACCCTGCGGACCCTCACCCACATTGGTCATCTCCTTTCCGTCCTGATGGGCGTCGGGATTGTGGTCGCGGTCTACTGGACAGGCCGTTTACTATGGAACCGCCGGACGGCTCTTTTAGCGAGTCTATTTGTCTTGACCTCATTTCCGATGTTCTACTACGCCCGGACCGGAAATGTTGATGTTCCGATGCTCTTCTTCTCTTCCTTAGTGCTGTTGGTCTTCGCCCGGATTCTCTCGACCGGTTTTTCAACCGCCTCGGCTGTCCACCTTGGACTATTCGTGGGTCTGGCGATGGGGGTCAAGGAGCAATCCTTTGCGCTATTCGTTGCGGTGCCGCCGGCACTCCTCATCCTCCAGCGCAGCCAGCAGGGATCCAAGATTCTTGGTGTGGGACGCGACTTCTGGATCTCGTCGGCGATCTTTCTAGGGGTTGCATTCTTGGCATTTGGACTTGGCAGTGGATTGTTCGTCGACCCGGAGCGCTACTTCGCCCACATTGAATTCGCGCGGCAACGCTTCCAAGACTTTTCTGAAGGAGAGGTCATTTTTGCGAGCAGGTTCCCAGGCACTCCGCAGGGACACCTTCAGGTCGTAGCCCTTTTCAGTCGACATCTAAGCGAAAGCATCACGCTGCCAGGGACAATCCTGGCCGTCATCGGATTCCTGTATGTGGCTAGGCGGGAACGAGTTGGCGCCCTATTCGCGATGCCAGCACTCACCTATCTGGCTGTATTGTTCTTCAGTGTCCATTCTTCCCAGCTGCGCTACCTGATGCCGGTTGCCTATTTGCTCTCTTTCTTGGCTGCCAGAATACTCGTCGTCGCTTTTGAATCGTCCAGAGTACCTCTGAGAGTATTCTCGGTCTTCGTGAGCTTTGGCATCTTTGGCGTTGGGGTCCTGAGAGGCATCGATTTGACCCATGCGATGATCACGGATTCGCGCATTGCAGCCGGGGAGTGGCTTCAGGAGTATGCGCAGGCTGGCGACCGGGTGGAGCACTTCGGTGTTGCATGGAAACTCCCGCCTCTCGAGACTGGCATCTCCACAGCTCCAGCTCTGCCGTGGTATGGCGGTACGTATCCCCTCAACATCGGTGCGCAGGCTGTAGAACAAGTTGTCCACGGTTGGGCCGAGCGCCGGCCAGATTTCGTGATTGTCATGCCCGACTATACGAGCTCTGATGGTCTGCCACACAGCGCGGCTTGTCCTCCTGCTATCTATGAAGGCTTGGTCAATGGGACGCTAGGTTACCGTCTGGCAGAGCACTTCGAATCGCCTTCGCTCATCCCTTGGATCCGTCGCCCATCCCTCGATTACCCAACTGTAAACCCCCCGATCCGCATCTTTGTCCCCGCGGAGAGAGTGGCCCGCTAGTCAGGAGTTGCCGAGTTCCTTGTCTACTCGCCAACCGGCGACGGTCGCGGCCGTTCGGGAGAGGTCGGAGGTCCTTGATCCCTCCAGCCAAGCGCCTC
>CAYGCA010000002.1:56914-59270 GCA_964348265.1 uncultured Anaerolineaceae bacterium
GCCCGTGATCCTGGTCGCGAACAAGTGGGACCTCGTAGCGAGCGACGTGGCGCCGACCGACTTCGAGGACTACCTCAATCAGGATGAAGCCAGATTCTGCCTTCAAGTCTAGTGCGGTCCGGGCTGTGGATCATGCCAGGGCAGGACCGGGTCGAAGAGTAGCTTCCCTGGTGCTTATCGCGCTTGTCTTTCTTGGAATCGGCTATCAGAGTGGCCGGGTGCACATTGTTGGGCAGCTGCGTGATCGATTCTTTGAAATCGTTAAGAAGCCCGATCCAGAGCTCCCACTCGGTCCCCCAGAGCGTGCTGACGACACCAGGACTTACAGACAACTGGTGGCTCTCTTTGATCGAGAGAGGCGAGCCCGTGCCCAGAAGGCTTCACCCTGGCTTGAGCTTCTCGATACCTCAAGCCTGCCTGAGCGCCAGAGAATCAAGGACGAGCTGCAAGATGAGCTTCATCGGCTGCTGCCTGCCGGGCCATGAAGCGGACCTCGAACCTCAACGGACGTTCTGGTTCTCTCAGGATGGAATAGATGTCTGGCTCGTCAGGCTGCAGACTCATCCGGAAGTCAGTCTCCTGAGTGCCTTGCTGGTTCCTGATGATCTGGATCAGCCGACGCCGGCGTTGCTGCTTCTGCATGGAGCAGGCGGGAATCTCCAGAAGGTCGTCTCTGACCTGGATTATCATCACGGGTTCGGCATGGAGCTGGCTCAAGATGGCTTCATCGTTTTGGCCCTTCTCAGAGCGAGCTCAACATTCAGTGCTCTCAGCGTCCTGCACGTTTGGTCCCAAGCCAGCGGCCGATCGCTGGAGGCGGTCGAAGTGTGGCAGCTGGTACGGGCTGTCGACTATCTGGCAGCCCTAGACGAGGTCGATATAGATCACCTCGGTGTCTACGGTGTTTCTCAGGGAGGGCAGAGGGCCCTCATGCTGGGGGCACTGGATGACCGACTTTCACTGGTCCTTGTTTCGGGCTATTTCACGGACCGGTCCACCAAGCTATTCGAGCTTTCGCCGGCTGGCTCGCTTGAGCAGATTCTCATGACGCCCCCTTCGCCCTTTCTGTGGGATGATCTGAATCTGGTCGCCCTGATCGAGCCAAGGTTCTTCGGCGTCATGAGCGGCGAGCAGGAAGCTCTGCACGATCTTACAGCAGCTGAATTCAAGCAGGTATCACGCCTCTATGACCATAGTGGGCATCCCGAGCGAGCCGATTTCTTGGTCTTTGAAGGCGGACACGAAGTCTCGGTGGATACCATTATGCCGTTTCTCGATAAGTGGGTTCAGACGACAAGGATCGCCCGGGAGTAGTCACGAGTTCGATGGGAGCAGGAGGAAGGATCGTCGATCTAGGGAAATCGCACCCTGCGCGGACTGAATCCAGAGGGTTAGGCCAAAGTTCGAGCTCTGGGCAAGTGCTTTGGAACACTGAGACGAAGCAAGTTGCCGTCCGGATCTTTCTGACTGCCTGGCTCATCTACGCAATGCATTTTGCCACGAATACAGTGCGCGAGATCTATCCGGCGTTGAGTTTGGGAGATCACCTTAGCTTTGACGTTTCAGAGTACTTGGGCCTTCACCCGGATATCTTCGAAATCCCGGGACGGGGAGCGTTCATAAACAACAACCCGGGCGCTTCGATGCTCGGGGCGGTGCCCTATGCCCTTTTCCGTCCTGCAATTCATCGCATCGCCCAGACCGTCCAGAGTGCTCGCGCAGCCTCTGGCGCCCAACCCCCGACTTACGATTCGATCTATCCGCTGGCTGTGGAGTTTCACCGTGAGGCGTACGAGCGCGGTTTGGATGTGAAGCTCGGCCTCGGGGCTGGGGTGATGCAGGCTTTCCTCATGGCGCCCATTTCGGCGCTAAGCGCCGTGTTAATGTTTTATGTGCTTTTCCATTTGACGGGTTCCATGCGCAGGGCGCTACTGCTCGCCTTTCTTTATGCCTTTGCGACGCCGATCTTCTACCGCACCGCCCAACTGAACCAGAATCTGCTCCAGAGCCACGCGGCGTTTGCCGCGTTTGCCCTCTTGTGGCGGCCCTGGGACGACCCTTTACAGCCAAGGCGCCCTCGCTACCTTCTGGCCGGGGTGTTGGCGGGTTGGACGGTGGTCCTCGATTACAGCGGCATGGTGATTGTCGCTGCGCTCGGCGTTTATGCCTTCTTCCGTCGAAAGCAGCTCCCCAAATCCGCCATGTTCAGAGGGGATTTGCTTCAATTCTGCCTTGGGGTAATGATCAGTCTGTCCGTGCTTCTTGCCTACCAGTGGCAGAGCTTCGGCAATCCTCTCTACCCGGCCCAGCACTACATGCCGGAAATGCTGGACGCGATGAAAGGGGCGGGGACTCA
>CAYGCA010000002.1:59280-59501 GCA_964348265.1 uncultured Anaerolineaceae bacterium
AGCACTACATGCCGGAGACTCGCTTCAGCGCCTTTGGCTACAGGGGTATGGATTGGCCGCAGCTGGATCTCCTATGGGAGTTGACCTTCGGGATACGGTTTGGGCTGTTTCTTTCGGCCCCTCTTCTGCTTTTGGTGTTCTATCTTCCCGGCTGGCTTCGAGGCCGAACTCGGCTTGTTGGTCGTACGGAGGTGTGGTATATCTTTAGTCTTTCTGTGGCG
>CAYGCA010000002.1:59635-70064 GCA_964348265.1 uncultured Anaerolineaceae bacterium
TCCTGATCGTCGCTGGGGTCTTGCTGGAACTGCCGACCGGGTTTTCCGTGGTCTTTGGATTGCTCAGCACCTATTGGGCTTGGTGCTTGGCGATGTACCGTGATGTCGAGCAGGGGCTCGGTGTGTTTGAGTCCCTGATCAACATTACTCTTGAGGGCTTTCGCTTGCCGTGGCTCCGAACATTGGAGGGCATAGGGTACGCACCCCGCGGACTTGCGCTCCCGCTGTTACTTTTGATGGGAGTCATGCTTTGGGTTCTCTGGTGGTTGTGGCCTCTGAGACTGGCCCGCCGGCGGCGGTCTCATACCGCCGGTAAGCCCAATCTGTCACGAGACGCAGGATGATGCTCCCGGGGCGGATTGGCCGCCGCTCCCTCGTGCCTCTTGCGAAAAACACTATAAAGAGGAGATTAGCTTATGGATGTAACAAGTCTGTTCCCGTTTGGCCCCATCCTGGAGGCCGAGATCCACACTGCGTTCTTCTTGTACCTGGGACCCGAAACGATCATGCCCTTTGCATCGATCCTGGCGGCGATCGTCGGTGTACTCCTCCTCGTCTGGCGCTACCTCGTCAGCTTTTCTAAGAAGGTCTTCAATTTCTTTCGAACCAGGCTTGCTCGCCGCGGGCAGAGCGGGGATTGAGCCTGCAAAGAGCGGGTTCTGAGGATCGAGGGCCAAGGGTTTGTTCATGAAGAAGGTCATCGTTATCGGCCTCGACGGATTTGAGCCAACGATCGTGGAGTCGATGCTCGATCGGGGCGAGCTGCCGAATCTGGGCAGGATTAGACAGGCGGGAGGCTACAGTCGACTTCGAACGACGTACCCTGCCCAGACCCCGGTGGCATGGTCGACGTTTGCAACCGGAACAAATCCGGGCGGGCACGGTATCTTCGATTTCTTGAGCCGGGACCCATCGACTTATCTTCCTGTTCTGGCGCTCAGCAGGTACGAGCAGAAAAACGCCTTCGTGCCACCCCGGGCGGTCAATTTGCGTCGAGGCACCCCGGTATGGGAGCTACTTTCAGAGGCTGGGATCCCGTCGATTGTCCTGCGCTGCCCCTGCACCTATCCTCCGGACGAATTCGACGGCCGGATGTTGGCTGGGGTGGGAGTGCCGGATCTGCGAGGGGGTCTAGGGACCTCAACCTTCTACTCCTCCAGGCCAGGGGTCGAGGCGGAACACAGCGAAAAGGTCCTGCAGGTCAGCCTGAATGGAAGTGGCACGATCAACACGACACTCATTGGCCCACGTGATCCCAGGACGCGAGAGGATGTGGGGGTACCGATTTCGCTCCGTCTCAAGCCTGAAATTGAGAAGCTGTTTCTTCGGCTCGACGGCCAAGCGGATGAAGTCGAAATAATGCAAGGAGAATGGAGCGACTGGCTTAAAGTAAAGTTCAGGATCGGCCTGCTCCAATCGGTGCGGGGTATGGTTCGCTTTTATCTGGCGCAGATCGGGCCGGTGTTCGAACTGTATGCCTCTCCCATCAACTTCGACCCCGTAGCGCCGCTTTTTCCGATCAGCCACCCAGCCGATTACGCCCGAGAGTTGGAGGAGAAGATCGGGACCTTCTACACAGCGGGCATGGCGGAGGATCATGACGGGCTCAACAATCGTCGCTTCGTGGAGGAAACCTTCCTTGATCAATGCGCCGATGTGATGCGCGAACGCGAAGCGATGATGCTCCATGAACTGGAACGCGCGGAGCAGGGGCTATTCTTCTGCTTGTTTGATACTCCCGATCGGCTGCAGCATATGTTCTGGCGCTACCGCGAAGAAGATCATCCCGCGCGGGAGACCGATCATCCGTCGTCCGAGCTGACGACTGTAATTGAAGAACACTATCGAGACTGCGATGCTATTGTTGGCAAGGCCCTGAGCCGGAGCGATGATCAAACGACGTTCATCGTCCTCAGTGATCACGGAATGAACAGCTTTCAGCGTGGATTGAACCTAAACACCTGGCTCTTTGAGAATGGCTTCCTGGCTCTGAAAGCGGACCTCCGTCCAGGTGAGGAGGCGGGCGACTTGCTGAGGGGTGTAGATTGGGATCGGACAAGAGCCTACGCGCTGGGACTTGGTGGGATCTTCCTGAACCTCGCAAGGCGAGAGGCGAACGGCATTGTGGAGACAGGTGAGGCTGAAGCACTCAAAGCCGCAATCATCCAGAAGCTCACTGGTCTAAGGGACCCTAAACGGGGCAAAGTCTCGGTGCGTAGTGTCCTCAGGCGTGAACAGGTCTACTCAGGCCCGTTCGTGGGCGAAGCGCCCGACCTCCTGGTCAACTTTGCGCCGGAATACCGTGTTTCTTGGCAAACGCCCCTTGGCGGCGTGCCGGCGGAACTCTTCGAGGACAATGTGAAAAAGTGGAGCGGGGACCATGTCATTGATCCATCTCTTGTAGCCGGTGTTCTCTTCGTAAACCGACCTTTCGACAGGAGCGACCCGGGTCTGGAGGATCTCGCTCCGACCATTCTCTCGGCCTTGGGGGTTCCCGAGGCCGAAGCCATGGAAGGGAAATCGTTGATTTGAAGAAGATACTGGTGATTGGGCTGGATTGTGCAGACCCTGCAGGGTTGCTCCAGGACGAAGGTCTGGTCAACCTCCGGCAACTGATGTCGTTTGGTTGCTATGGGAGTTTGGAGAGCGTTTTGCCCCCGGAGCCAATCCCGGGCTGGATGAGCATGGCCACGGGTAGGGACCCTGGTTCGCTCGGTGTTTATGGCCCCTACGGGCACCGGGACCGCTCGTACGCCTCCCTTGAAACGTCTAGCTTGGCCTGGAGCGAGAAGGGCGCGATCTGGGATTTGCTGGCCAAAGTAGGCAGGCGCTCAATCCTTGTAGGGGTTCCGCCTTCCTATCCGTCCCGTGAGCTAAACGGAATCTGGGTGGGGGGCGTTCCGGTCCGGAGGGCTGGAGGAGGCGGCTTTGCCTCTCCGGAGTCAATTGAGCAGGAAATCGAGGCCATTGCAGGGGAGGGCCTTTACGATCTGCGTGAAGGCCGAGCAGAAGGGGACAGTGGGCTCATTGATGCGGCCATTGAGGCGAGCCGACGGCAATTCCAGGTCGTAAGACACCTGCTGCAAGCCCATGCATGGGATTATCTTCACTTCGTAGACATGGGACTCACTCGAATCTACCGGGACGTTCCGGGCTCTAAGGACCTGGAGGAGCCCGGGGACAGGCCAGACGATCCGGCCCAGACCATGATCCGCGCCTTTTACCAGTTCCTGGATGAGGAGCTAAGAAAGGTCCTTGAGCTGCTGGAGGACGATACGATCGTGCTAGTGGTCTCGACCCGCGGCGTCCTGAAGTTAGACGGGGGATTCTGCGTCAATGAGTGGCTTATAGAACGAGGACTCCTTGTCTTGAACGAATATCCGGCCGAGGTCAGGCCCCTCAATGAGTTGGATATTGCCTGGAACCGTACCCGGGTCTGGGGAGAAGGAGGAAGCTCCGGGCGCATCTTTTTGAATTTGAACGGTCGTGAGCCCCAGGGGACGATCGAGAAGGCCGAGTACGAAGGAGTCCGTGACGAGGTTGGGGCCATGCTCGAAGCCACAAAGGACGACCAAGGGAGATCCCTCGGTACGGAGGTGTTCAAGCCGGAAGAGATCTACCACTCGGTTCACAACCTCGCGCCCGATCTGATGGTGCATTTTGGAGGACTTCGGTGGCGATGCATCGACACCGTCGGGCATTCCAGGATCCATGGTCGAGCGGGGGAATCCCCCTTGGGCGAAACTGGGCCTTCTGCCTCTGGAGCCTTCATATTGGCGGCAGCCGAGAGCCCGCTCCTCGGTGAGTTGGAGGGTGTGCATCTGCTGGATATCGCTCCGACGCTCTTGGAGTTAGCCGGGTATGACGTTCCCCATTCGATGCAGGGTTCGTCATTCTTGCTTGGTCAACCGAAGGCGACGGTACAGAAGGGACTGACGGAAGAAGACGAAGCCATCCTCAGAGAGCGTCTGAGCGGGTTGGGATATATCTCCTAATCGACCGAGGAATGAGGCATTATGGAGAAGACTGAGAACCTAAGTGAATCTTACTCTCATCCGATTGCAAGCAGTCTCTCCGAGCAGGTGAACGGATTTGATCTGCCGGTGAGAATCCTCTTGGCAGCCATTTGGTTTGGGATGGTGACAGGCCTGGCCGAGGCTGGGTATTTGGCCTACCGAAAGCTACAGCATGACTGGATCCTCCAATTGAGTCGTGATGTGTATTGGATGGCGCCAGTCTCCGACGTCATGATTCTCCTTGTTCCAGCCGTGGGCCTGATAGGCTTGGCAATAGTCCGGTCGAGCTTCGTTACACACCAAGTCTATGTGTTCGTATTCGCGTTTCCCGGGTTCTTGACCCTGGCTTTGCACTTCGAGAGGATTAGCAAGAGCGCATCGCTCATCCTGGCGCTTGGGCTCGCATTCCAGACCTCCCGATTGGCAGCCAAGTATCCCGACAAGTTCGATGCGCTTGTTCGCCGCAGCTTGCCGGCGCTGATTGTTGCAACGATCTTATTTGGAGTTTTGATGAGGTCCCTCATCCGATGAACAGAAAGCTGAGCCGTCGCGATTTCATCAAAGTCCTTGGACCACTATCCCTTGGGGGGGTCCACGCTCAGGTACGTGGGAGAGGTCTCCCAAGGCTCGGATACAGGGATCATTCCTCCTCATCCGCCGAAGCAGCCAATGTCCTCTTGATCGTCCTCGATACCGTCCGAGCTCAGAGTCTCAGCCTGAATGGCTACGAACGTGAGACTTCGCCTCAGCTTGAGCGGTTGGCCCGGAGAGGGCTCAGCTTCGAGAATGCGATTTCCACCTCACCGTGGACTCTGCCAGGCCATGCTTCTATGTTTACAGGACGTTATCCACACGAGGTGTCCGCGGATTGGTCAGTGCCCCTCGATGCTACCTTTCCCACGCTGGCGGAGGTCCTGGCAAGCAACGGATATGCCACAGCCGGATTCGTGGCAAATGTCGGCTACTGTAGCTACGAACATGGACTCAACCGGGGCTTTGCGTATTATTCCGACTATCAGTTCTCGCTGGGCCAGTTCATCCTCAGTTCATCTTTGGGCAGGACGGTCGCCAGTAGCGACCGGCTTCGAAGGATCAGCGGTTACCACGAGCTACTGAATCGTCGAACTGCGGAAAACATAAATAACGACTTCCTGCACTGGCTTTCAACCCGAGGTCGGCAGCCTTTCTTCGCCTTCCTGAACTACTACGATGCCCATGAACCCTAACTTCCCCCAAAGCCTTTCCGAGAGAGATTTGGACCATCTCGGCCGCATGACGTCGATTATTGGCACCTGCACCAAATCGCTGCTCGAAGAAACAAGCATCTAATGAGCCCTCAGGATGTACGCACTGAGCTCGCCGCCTACGAAGGCTCCATCGCGTACATAGACCATCAGATCGGCTCGTTAATGGCTGAACTTGAACGCAGGGGTGACCTCGGGAATACCCTGGTAATCATCACTTCGGACCACGGCGAGCATTTCGGAGAGCATCGCCTGTTCGGTCACGGCAATAGCCTATATCGACAGCTGCTCCATGTGCCCCTCCTCATCCTTTTTCCAGAAAAGCTGCCGGCCGGCAAACGAATTGGCGATATCGTCAGCCTGCGCGACATTCCTGCCACAGTTCTTGATATTCTCGGCCTGGAGGTGGAGGCGCAGTTCCCCGGTTCGTCCTTGGTCCGCTTTGTTGCTGAGCCGGATGGTGCGGGGAATCCAGGAGTCAGTCTTTCACTCTCAGAAGTCACCGGGCGCAAAGGCATCCCTGATTGGTATCCGGTGATCAACGGGGACATGCAGTGCCTTATTGCCGGCGGCATGCACTATATCCAAAACGGCGACGGTAGTGAGGAGTTGTATGATTTCGAGAATGACATCCTCGAGGAGCACGACTTATCCCGCTCAGCACCTCATCGGAATGTTCTTGGGCAGCTCAGAAACCAGCTCAATTCCCTTACTGCCAAATCCGTCGATTTGTCCTAAATGGGAGTCCAGATCGAGTGCGGCTGCCAGCTCCGCGGACTAAGCGATAACGAAGTGCAGCCGCAAAAGCATCATGGGACGTCGCTTGGCAGAAATCTGAAATCCGCCCAAGCTACATCCCGGAGGTGCGGAGGTACCCGTAAGCAGGTAATGTGTTCGTGAGGAAGAACATTCCCATTCCTACTCGATTTGGGCGGTCGCTGCGGACGAGATGGCGCTCAGGGATCGGCCTCCTTTTCCTGGCCCTGGCAGCCGGCTACCAGCTCCTTTCGGCGTTTCAGCCTCTGGGATTCCTTCAGCAAAACGTCCTTGTTATGGACGATGCCTACTACTACTTCCAGGTCGCCCGCAACTTTTCTTCGTTGAAATGGGTGACATTTGATGGAATTCATCCAACCAGTGGCATTCAGCTTCTTTGGGGGTTCATCCTGTCGGCGCTTGCGCTCTTCATCCAAGGCAGGCTGGAATTCCTACGCGCCGTTCTGATCCTGTCCATCACGCTGAACGTCTTTGCAGGATTGATGCTGTGGCGCCTTGGGCGGAGGCTCCATTCGATCCAGGTTGCAAATGTGGCGACGCTCCTGTGGAGCGGCTTCCTGGTGGGTCTGTGGCCTACGATGATGGGGATGGAATACTCGCTTCACGTTGTGATCATTCTCGCCATCATCGGCGCCTGGTGGCGAGTACGTGTGAACAAGATCTCGCACGACCCCTGGCCGTTCTTCTTGCTGGGCGGCTTGCTTGCTCTGAATTTTTGGGTCCGGCTTGATTCGGCGGTCTTTTCTCTAATGGTGTGGGGTGCCGTCGTTATCGTTGAGCTTCGCTCGGGCGCTGGAGGAGGGTTCTCCATGCGCCGAATCGCTTTTCTTACTGCCTTGCCTCTCTTGGGCGTGCTGGGCTACGTCTACGCCTCCTTTTCTTTGGCGGGGACATTCATGCCGATTTCGGGGATGGCCAAATCGCATTACGCGGTCCAGCACTTCAATGGGTATGGTTGGCTGACGTCTCTGGTTGGTCACACGCTGTGGTGGCTGAGCATTCAGTCTCGACCAATCATCGATCTCATCTCGTCCGTCTTCCTGGATAGACCCCTGCTTGATCCCCTCACTCTGGCTGTAGTTCTGACCGCAATTCTTCTGACGCTCTGGACCGCCTATCGCATCCTCCGCCAGTCCGGGCAGGATCGTCCGCAATTTGAGCTTGCCAGGTTTCTCGGACTCATCTGGCTTTTTGGCGCGCTTCACGTCGGCCTGGTCGTGGCGACCATCGGCCACTTTTCACACGTCACCCAGCACTACTACGCCTGGCTTATGATCACCTGGCTCTTGTGGGGTGCCCTGCTATTTCATCATCTGGTGAGCTCCATCCAACCTGAACTCGTCCGAAGGATCGTCCTTTCAGTGGCAGTTTTAGGCTTTGGCGCGCTGCATTCCTGGGTCGCCCTGAGCCGCTTCCGGCAAGAGATTCCGCCGAACATCAACAATCGCCGGTCGCAAATTGCCACATGGATTAATCAGAACCTGCCTGGTGAGGCCAGGATCGGGGCATGGAACGCTGGTGTCCTGGGCTATTTCTCCGATAGGCCCGTTGTGAATCTCGATGGGCTTGCGAACGACCTTGAATATCTGCGCCATCTTCAAAACGGGGCTTCGATTCATGATTACTTGAGGAAAGAGGGGATCACGTATTTGGTGGACGTCAACTTTCGTGATCTGACCATGCCCTATGGCGCCGCGTGGGATCGCTCACGCCTGTTTCGCAACCTCTTTCTTTGGAGTGAACTGGAAACGGTCTTCGTCGAACCGGACCAGGTTCATCCTGTCTACGTCCTCAGGCTACGGGATGAAGTTGGATCGCGCTGAACTCCGAGGGCCTGCGCCCCTCATGAATCGGCTCTGCAACTGAGTACGCGGGATCTCCGCCGGACCTATGGCCGTCCGGCGGCTGATGCAGAGTAGACCCTCCCCTCTATGCCCCATTAACCATGCACGTCAGATCAAAGCAAAGACAAGCGGCCTATTCACGGTCACTCGTAATGACCGTTGAGTTCCTCCTCGGAGGCAGCATATGACCGAGCTGCTTGGAGCGCTAGGGTTCTTGGCAGTAGTCTTTCTCCCTGGTTCGTGGGTGACGTTTGGCATGCGTCTCTCAGGCTTGCCTTTGTGGGCCAAGTTGCTTACAGCTTCCATGCTGAGCCCGCTCGTCATCGCTCTTGAGTTCTATGCTGCCAGGCTCTTGGGGGTTTCCTTCGAGCTTTCGGTGTTGCTGCTGGTCTTTCTCAACTTGCCGGTCCTCTATCTGATCTTCCGGCAGCTGAGAAGGGAGAACCTGCCAGATCGCGTGAGCATCGCTGGATGGGCGCTCGGGCTCCTGATCCCTCTGATTTTCTTTGTTCCCTTGTTGTTCTACCCGCAGGCGCGTCTCTACATCGGTCATTCCTGGATGCACGCCGACATCGTGTACTTGATTGCAAATGGGGAGTTGATCATTGAAGACCCTGAACTGGCAGGGGTGAGGCTCGCCTACCCCTGGGGTGGTCACGTGTATCAAGCAGCACTGAGCTTCTTGCTGCGCTCTCCTCCAGTCTCCAGCTACCTGCTAACGAATGCGATCTGGCTCGTCGCGATCTTCATCTTTGTTGGCGGGATTGTCGGGGAATTTGGTGGGAACCTGCTGTCCAGGGTTTCTTCCATCGTCTGGCTTTCCTTTGGAGTCAATTTCCTGGGCTATCTCTTGGAGCAAATTGCTCCGGCCGGTTTCACAGAGGCTTTCCCAATTTGGGGTGATTATCGCTACACGCCGTGGTTATTCAGTTTCTTCTTTTTCGCCCAGATGCCGCTTGGTCTGGGCATGTTCAGCGCAATTGCATATCTGATGGTCCGGGAGTGGTCGGGGGGCCTGAGCCGCGAGCCCCTCGTACTGGTCACTCTCTTGCTCGCCAGTTTGGGCCTGATCTATCCAATCCTATTTCCGCCGGCCTTGGCGGTTGTCGGCGCCAAGGTGATCGCTTTGCTGGTCGATCGCTCCAGCCCCTCCCAGGCCGTCCCATACCGCCAGATTTTGTCTCTCACCCTGGCGCTGATCGTGGCCGGGATTCTGACCTTCTCCCACCTCGAATTTGTCACGCAGGACCGGGTAACATCGGCCATGAGTCTATCTCATGCCTTGACGTTTATCCGTAAGACGGTTGACGGCCTCCTTGCTACCTCGCCGCTCCTCGCGGGCCTGCTGCTCGTGTTCCCCAGATACTGGAGGATCAGGAGAACATCCATTCTTGTGCTCATCTTGGGGGCGCTTGCAAGCTATGTTCTATACGTTGTGTTCCGGCTGCCCCACTGGCGGAACGAGTATAAGTTTGTCTTCACAGCCGCGATCTGTCTGGCACCTTTCCCGAGCCTAGCTCTGGAGCGCTTCCTGAATGGCCTGGGGCGGAAGGCCTTGCCGGTGCTTGCCTTGCTTGCGCTGACCCTGGCGGCGCCCTTTGCGCATAAACTCTGGTTCTGGTTTGGGGAGGTCAATCCCCCCGTCCTGGATGTGCGCGGTTTTGATCTGAAATTGGACGAAGATGAACCCTTTTCGGGCCTCAGTAACGCCATTCGGGAGCGTACGCCCTCAGACACTCTCCTGGTAATGGCGCAGGCTGATCTTCACTTCCCGACCCTCACTCGCCGAGCCCTCTACGTTCCGCCGCCTAGTGAGGCGCCGCGAGCTGGAATAAACCTGACCAGCGATCACGTACTTGCAAATGTCAAGGGCTATGACAAAGCAATCCTGGACCAGCGTCGAAGGACGGTGGCGGGCTTGTTCGATGGAACCGACAGCGCTGAGAGAGGACAATCGCTGGACCGCATCCTCGAACTCCACCGTCCAGTGGCGATAGTGATCGATGGGGAGCGGCATGGCGCACTGCTGAGTTGGCTTGAAGAGGAGAGACTGGGGTCCCCCGTCTATGAGGGGGCAGGTTCTATCCTGTGGCTCATAGAACCGGCTGGTGCCTAGTCATGCATCTGGAGCATGCGCCCTGCAGTTCTCGGCACGCCTTGGACACCGGATTTGCCCCGAACTGTCTACAAGTGAGTTTGGCGACTGGCTGCATTTCTGGGCGGCTATCGCCCGCGCCTTGTCGATCCTGGCCAGTGAGCGCTGAGCCTGATCGCCGCTCAAAACGATCTCTATCCCCCAAGTGCACTCTATGGACACCTCAGTGAGGGCCTGAATCACCGATGAGTCGCTCGGAGCCAATCCTGGCAATCTCCCACAAGGCGACCGCGCTCCTTTCCTTGCAGCGGGTTCGGAATCGGAACCTGTTCCTGGCTATCGTTCTCCTGGTGATGACGGCGTTCAGCCTTCATGGCGCCGTCATGAAAACCCTCACCTATGATGAGGCCTCATTCTATAACTACGGTCGGCAGATTCTCTTCGACCGGACGA
>CAYGCA010000002.1:70074-74812 GCA_964348265.1 uncultured Anaerolineaceae bacterium
CTGTTCAACTCGAAAATGAGCATCCATGCTCTGAATGCCTTGCCTGAGTGGCTGCTGAGCAGGATTGAAATCCGCCCCATTCGATCATTGGTTGAAAACTACCTGGACGGATTTGCTCATCGCTACATCTACCTTGGCAGGCTTGTGACCATCCTTTTCTCGCTTCTACTGGCGGGCCTGGTCTTTCTGTGGGCTCAGGAACTCTATGGTCATCGGGCAGGTCTCTTTGCACTAACCCTATATGCCTTCAGCCCTAACATCCTAGCTCACTCTAGACTTGTGACAGCCGACTTGTATGCTGCCACCTTAATGTTTCTGGCAGTTTACTCCTTCTGGCGGTATCTGATCTCGCCGTCAAACTCAGGATTGCTGGCCAGTGCCATCACATTAGGGCTAGCGCAATTGACCAAGTACACGGCAGTCCATCTGGTCCCCATTTTCCTGCTGTTGCTGGTCGTGTCCAAATGGCGGATCCTGGCGGCTGTCCTCAAACGCGCATCGGGCCAGTCCGTTCTCCGGGAGGGCCTAAGGTTCTCGGCAATAACCCTTATCTACCTGGTTATAGTCTTGACGGTAATCAATGCCGGGTTCCTTTTTGAAGGAACCTTCACGCTCTACAGGGACTACCCGCTTCAGAGTGGATTGTTCCGAGCCTTGAAGCCTGTTCTGGACAACCTGCCGGTTCCTGTCCCCTTCGCCTATCTGCATGGCCTCGATTGGATTAGACACAACGACGAGACAGGTACGACCATCGGAAACCTGTATTTGCTGGGTCAGCTGCAAACCACGAACAAGGATGGGTGGTGGTATTACTTCCCAGTCGCTTTTCTCCTTAAGAGCACGCTAGGTTTCTTGGGGCTCCTGGCCGTAGGTCTGTACACCATTAGGCGCCGCTCAATGGGTCTTCGATCGAATGAGATGTTCTTGCTGATCCCAGCCCTCTACTTGTTCCTGTTCTTCAGCCTCTTCTTCAACACGCAAATCGGGTTGCGGTTTCTCCTGCCAATCTACCCCTTGCTGTTCGTCTTCGTCGGCGGGCTTGTCAAGCTTCCGGGCCGCGGCTGGGGAGGGCTTACGGTCTTTTTGCTCCTAGCCCATATAGCGTCGTCTGTCTCATACCATCCACACTATCTTTCCTACTTCAACGAACTAATCGGTGACAGAAAGAACATGTACAAGTACCTGGCCGACTCCAATGTCGACTGGGGGCAGAACGAGAACTACCTTGAAGGCTACTTGGAGCAACAGAAGGACATGGCGATCAAGCGGCGGCCGAAGATTGGTCCCTGGACCCCCTATCTGGAAATGACTTCCGGTAGGTTAATCGTGGCCGTAAACGCGCTGGTCGGGATCTACGAATCGGAGGATTTCAGCTTCCTGAGGGAGAGCTTCGAGCCGGCCGGACACATCGCTTACTCTTTCCTGATTTATGACCTTCCACATGGCCTGAGTGGGGGACAAGAGGTGCTTGGATCTCCCTGACATGCCATCGACACGCCCCATTGCGAAGCATGCTTTTGTTGGGGATTCACTCACGCCGGAGCTAAATCGTCGCAGTTATCTGCCAAATGATGAACGTGGATGAGTGGGATATGCCAGGCAAAGCTCGAAAAACCTTCGCCGCAATCATGGTCCTCTCGGGCTTGACACTGATCGTCGTCGCATTAGCGGCGGATTGGATCGGATTGGGTGTGCGCGGCAGTTTCGGCAGAGGGCAGCTGCTTTCCCTCGTGGCAGGAGCGTCCATGCTCCTTGCGGGATTGTTGGGCAAGCGCATTTTTGGTCTCTACCGAGGCCTTGCCATTCTCACGTTGAACACCATTCTTCTGTTTGTACTCTTGGAGTTTGCCGCCCTCCTGTTTTCCCGGATTCGGAGCGGGAGGGTTACGGACATAGGCGTCCGGGAGCCAAAACCCTACCAGGAGCTGCCCTACTACGCCGATCAGGATTGGGCAGTCGAATACTGGTCGGAGCATCTCTCTTCAGAGGTGCTTACCTACCGGCCCTGGGTGCTCTGGAGACGCCTACCTTTCGAGGGCAGCAATATTAACATCCTCCAGGATGGCTTGCGGCACATCCCCGGTTCAACCTGCACGGAGGATTCCTACGAAGTGTATGTGTTTGGAGGGTCCACGATGTGGGGTTTCGGATCTCCGGATTGGCTGACCATTCCGGCCTATCTGCAGTCCCGGCTGTCAGGCTCAGTTGACAAGCCGGTGTGCGTAGTTAGCTTCGCAGAAGTTGGATACGTGTCTACCCAGAGCCTGATTGAATTGATGCTCCAACTCCAATCGCGGGACCCCCCCGCTTTGGTGATCTTCTACGATGGCATCAACGATGTTTGGGCAGGTCATATGACTCAGCTATCGGGTGCGCATCTGGATCTGGCTGGCTGGAAGGCTGTTTTTGATGACAGGCGAGACCATCCGCTTGTCAGATGGATGAGGGGTTTGCGATCCTTTCAGATGTTCGAGGGTTGGGCTGAACAGATCCTGCCTGGTGCTCCCGAAGGGGAAGCACCGGGACGACCTACGCCGGAGGAGCGAGACCAACTTGCGCTGGCCATCGTCAACACCTATCTCGGCAATTATGAGATCGTAGCTTCATTGGCGGACAATTATGGATTTGCCTATTCCTTCTTCTGGCAGCCAACGATCTCTGTCGGAGACAAGCCCCTGACAGTGGATGAAGATCAAATGATAGCCGACATGGATCCTGAACTGTATAGGCTTTTTCGGGCTGTTTACAGTCAGATCGAACTGCGTGCGCCGGAATACGAGAATCTCCATTCGCTTGCGCAGATTTTGGATCAGCAGGACTCACAGGTATGGACTGATTACCTGGGCCATGTAACGCCAGAGGGCAATGAAATCATAGCTGAAGCAATGCTGGATGTGATCACGCCTCAGATGGACAAGGCAAAGGAAAGCGGAGATCCAGCGCCGCAGACTCTTGATCTTGCACACTCGGAATCAAGCCAGAGGTAGTTCCGCCCCTCGTGCAATAGATCCCTATGATCCTATGTTGAGCCTACGGCGCTGACAGTCGGCCGGTAGTGAAAGGGGCGGACCGCTGCAGCCATCCGGGTCTGCTCCGATCTGGCCGGCATGCTGGAGCAGTTGTGTCCAGCTCGCACTTGTCTCGCAGACCGAATCGTTTATGAATTGAAGTTGAGCCTCCTTTCGTCTGCCGGGAATGTGTTGATGGAGTCTATGGAAGAAGAAGCCAGGCACGATCAGCCAATTGATGATTGGGTAGGGTTCCTCAGAGGGATCCCGGTTTCAGTCGTCTTGATCGCATTTTTGGCCGCAATGCTGCACCTCGCGCCCTACTGGCGCGCCCAGTCTTTGGTGCCACCAGGTTGGACATTCACCGGAAACTTGTCGACTTCGCCGGATCTCATGCAGTATCGAGTCTGGGCACGCCAAGCTCAAGATACGGGGGTGCTTGTTTCCAACACCTTCACGGGCGAGCCAAATAGGCCTCATCTCCTCGTGCTCTTTTATTACACGATTGGGAAATCATCGGAGATCTTGGGAATCGAGCCCGAGTTCGTGTACGCCTACGCCGGTTCCATCTTTGCATTCGCCATCACGATTCTTTTGTTTGCTGCGGTTCGCCTCTTCCTCAGATCAACTTATCAAACTTGGTGGGTCTTCCTTGTCGTTCTGCTTGGTGGTGGGCTTGGCGCCCATCTGAAGGTGCTGCAGACGATTGAGGCCATGCGCAGCAGTTACCTGATACGCCGTACGGTCGTTGAAGCTGTCTGGACCGGGCTGTTCTTCGAAGATTATCGCGGTCAATACTTCTTCACTACTCTCTTTGACTCCCATTATTTGCTGGTTTGGCTCACAACCTTGGCGGCCGTTCTTTCCTTGTATTTTGCCATCCGGAACTACTCCCTGCTCAGGGTTTGCGCGGCAGCCGGCCTTTACTCCTTCGCGACGCTCCTGCATCCCTACGAAGGCATCACCCTTCTTGCGATCAATGGCGCCCTGATCCCGGTTCTGTATCTCAGAAGGCTTCTGAGACGCACAACCGTACTTGCCTTGGGTGCAACGACCCTTGGTGTGATAGCAAGCCTGATCCTCTTTGCTGCGCTCTATCGATCTTCGGGGCTTCCGATGCCAACCTGGCGAGAACTACCGGTTCTCCTCTCTACTCTTCTCGTCGCCTACCCGGTGGCCTGGATTCTCATCTCGATCGGCATTCTCGACTATTGGAGAGGCGCCGGCGCGCAGGAGTGTTTTTTGCTGGGTTGGGCGCTAGGCTGCGCAGTCGTCACCCTGTCAGCCCCTTTCTATCCCTACCCTCAACGCGGCACAGTGACATTTCAAATTCCTGTTTATGTCATTGCCGGCGCGATCTACTTTGCGCGCTATGGGCGCATTAGGACCTCCGCGGTGGTCGCAGCCGTTCTGCTTCTTGGAGCAACGCCCGTTTGGGTGGTCCACGGCTTCTTCGAGCCTGGATCGATCGATCGGAACCGTCCTGCAGTATATATGAGTCCTGAACACCTCGAAGTGGTAGCTTTACTCAGTCGCCGGGCCTCTCAGGACGACATATTGATTGTAGACAAGTCTGAGCAACCTTGGTCAACAGATGACCTTTGGCTTGCCCCTGAGTTTCCTGGAAGACTCTACTGCGGCCATTTCTTCCTTACACCCGATTACGACCGCAAATGTACCGAACTTGCCCACTTCTTCAACGACAGCAGTTCTGAAGAGCGGCTTGCCTT
>CAYGCA010000002.1:74822-82192 GCA_964348265.1 uncultured Anaerolineaceae bacterium
GGAGCTTTGAGAGCATTCCGGGGCTCAGTCTGTTGTGGGCTGCATCCTTTGGATCTCTCTTTGAGTACTCGCCGGGATTCTCCGATGTCTCACAGTAGGGAGAGCTTCGAACCCAGAGTAGAGGGTTCAACCCTACAGGTTGGGCGACTTGAGCTGGTCGTGCTATTGGCTTTGCTCCTGGTCGGCTTCACCCTGAGGGCATGGCGGGTCTCGAGTGTAGGCTTGGATCACTTTGACGAGGGCGTCTACGTCTTCAGCGCCCTTGGCCTCGCTGATACAAGTCAGCCTCATCGACTATATCCCGAGCAGGTCAAGTTCTCCCCGCCTTTGTACTTCAGCCTCGTCGGCCTCTCCTACTATCTGCTAGGAGGGCCCTCGGACACCCCCGCCATTTGGATAAACGTCCTCTTGGGGACCTTGACGATAGGCGCTCTTTGGTGGGTCGGTCGGACCTGGTTCGATCCGGCAACAGGCTTGGCCGCAGCGGCTCTTCTCGCGCTCAGCGAATACCACATAGTCCTCTCACGCACAGCCCTCACGGATGTCTCCTTTGCCCTCGTCTTCCTCCTGGCACTGGCAGCCGTATCCGCAGCCTTTGAGCGCCGCAGCGCCCTCCTGGCGGTCCTGGCTGGGTTAGCGATCGGGTTGGCCTGGAACACGAAGTATCACGGTTGGTTTGCCTTGCTTGTTGCTGGGGGGGCTGTCCTGGCAGTGGCTACATCTTCTGGTTGGCGCGGCAATAGTCTGCGACGAAATCTCATTCTGTGGGGAGTGATGGCAGTGGTAGCCGCCGTGGCCTACCTTCCCTGGGCCAGCCTCATACAATCAGAACCTGGCGGCTACCTTGAACTGGCAAAGTACCAACGGACATTGCTCAGCCGCAACTGGTTTCCGAACTTCTGGCATCAGGTGAAGCAGCAATTCTTCCTAGAGGGACCCTTCACTCGCGCTTCAATCCCCCTGGCCCTTCTTTGCGTTTCGCTGATCGCCGGTCGGGGCGTTCGTTCCACAACAACTTTCGTTCTACTCTTGACCCTTTTGGTGCTGTCCTCCACGGTCCTCGGGGGCTCGGGCACAGCCGTCCTGCTTTCCCTGGCGAGTATTCCCATTCTGCTCAAGAGACGAACCACTTTCCAAGCGTGGCTTCTGCTTGGCTGGCTAGGCTTGTGGGTCGTTTCGACGCCGGTTTACAAACCCTATGCTCGACTCCTACTGCCCTTTAACATTGCCACTTATCTCGCTGGAGGTCTCTGGATAAGCTCTTTCGTAGGGAAGCTGCAAGAGAGAACGCGCGCTTTTCCCTGGCGTGCCATTTTTGCCTCTCTGGCAACCGTCGGTGTGGCATCACTTGGAGTCCTTATGCCGGACCCTAGCCTGCCTTGGCGGTCGTCGAGGAGTGCGGCGGAGGCCGCGGAGTCCTTTGAGAAATACATCCCGGAGGGAAGTCGGGTGATTGTCATCGGGGAGCCGACCTTGGCATTCTACCTGCATCTCGCCAATCGGCCGGCCTATGAAAGAATAGAGGATCCCGCTATCCTCGAGGAGTTCACGACCCCTGTCTTTGTCGTGACAGGACTTTATGCCAAAAGAGCACCTTCGATAAGGGAAGGCCTTCAACGGCTTGAGGACCGACTTGTCCCTCTGGATAGCTTCGCCATGTACCCCAAGGATGTTCGTCTCTTGGACGATTTGGATCCTCTTAGGGCGACGAAATACCTCTCTCGCCCTGATAGTACCTTCGAACTTACGCTTTATCGCCTCTTGCCGGACTCCAAGACGCAGTAGACTTCCATCGGATTGACACCGCGTCCTTCCGTAAGCTGCAGGGGATCCGGCTCCAGGAATCGAATGACAGGCGAACTGAAGACTCTCGTGCGCGGCCAAACCTTGAACGGAATCGGAATCCGTCCGGCCTTCCTTGGTCTCTTTGTGATTGTGACAATTGGCTGGATCCCTGCGTTGGTCGGATTGGACGCGCTGGGCTCAGCCAGCGCGCTCTACTCACTGGCAAGTTCAGCCTCCCCATACTATGTGCCGGGACACGCGGGAACGCTCTACCTCTGGACTCCGCTTGTCGTTGCCAGCGCTTGTCTCCTCCTAATGTCCCCCGGTCTGTATCTCTCTCTGGCACTGGATGCGGCTAAGAGTGTGGGCCAGTGGGTGCTGAATGGCCTTGCGTTGAGCATCCTCTTGCTAAGTCTCGCTACAGCTGTCCTGCAGGCAATTCGTGGAGCTCCCATCCGGAGCGAGGCCTTTGTATCTGTCGTAGTAGGGTGCTCGGTCCTCTCTTATGGCGTCCTCATCCTGCGCCTGTTGCGGGGTCGAGTCATTGACTGGCCGCTCGATCAGCCCCACGCAGGCTTCACGACCCTGTCCATGGTCGCTGTTCCGGTAGGCATGCTCATTGCGCTCTCACCCAAGTTCTATTGGGAGAACCTCAATGGAGACGGCGCGCATGCTTTTGAATCCGCGCGTCTTCTTCTCTTTCAGCCTCTACCCTTCTGGTCTCGTTCGGCTGGGGAGATTGCCTCCTTCCCCGGGCTTACCTCCCTGCTCTTCGCCTATCCCGCCTCGTGGTTCATCCGTCTCTTTGGCGAAATCGAGGCTTCCGCCAGGTTGCCGCTTCTCCTCTACCTTGCGGGTCTCTACGCTGCCATCTTATTACTCGTTGAGTATGGTCGGATCAAACCCCCAGGTATTGCTGAAAGGTTATTGATCTGGCTGGCCCTGGCAGTATACGTTGTCGTCATAAGCTTCAGCGCGACCTACAACCCGTACTTTGCGGATATCGCTTTGCCGGCAACGCAAGATACTCTGTTCATGGTGTGCTTCCTTGGTTTCATCTTCTATTTTTTGAGAAATGAGACACCGTGGATGCTCCTTTTCATTGGGCTGACATTTGTATCCCTGCCTAGCGGCCTCCTGCTGATCGGGCTGTGGCTCCTCGCGACAACAGCTGTTTGGAAACCACGTCCACTACGAGTGACGGTGCAGTCCGCCGTTGCGCTCCTGGGATGCTTGGTGCTCGCCTCGGTTGCTCCTTACATCCTTAACCTATTTGGCCAGCCGGCGCCTGGTCGCGAATATGGCGTTATCGGCCTGCTAAGGCGGTTTGCCTTCCTGCAGTACTCTGATTGGCGACGTCTTCTCTTCATGGTGGTCCCGGGCGGCATCTTGCCTGCGACCATGCTACTTGCCTTTGTCGCTGGTCACGCGCGCCAACTTTGAAATCTTATACTTTCAGGCCCATATTGTGCTCCACCACTTCATTCCAACAATGCTGTTGCCGCTCGTTGTGTTTTGGCGAAGCAAGCTTATTTCCATCCCTCGCTTTCGCCGAGCCTTGCTTTTCGGCACAGGGTTAGCCGGCGCTCTGGCTCTGCTTCTCTCGCTTCCCATCAACGCTTCCCCTCACACAAGCGCTCGGGTCGTAGGCTCCGCGGTTGAAGACCGGTCTGCCGGCTATGAACGGGCGGATCCGGCCGCCTTCAAACGTTCCGAGATCCTGAGTCACCTTTTTCCGTACGCCTGGGATCCTGCAGTCCCTGGCGAGGCCTATGGCGGCTCGCCGCTCATGTGGAACTTCTATGCGCACCCGAGAGGGGACACACCTCGTCAGGTGAACTACGTGATTCAATCGTCGGAGGATCCCGCGCCGACTGGGTGGCAGCTGCTCGCTGTAGAGGGTGAGGCGGCCCTCTATTTACGAAGTGAGGCCGTTTGGAAACGTCACCTAGCTCTCAGGCCCCCGTCGCCGGGGGGCAGCCCGCTCTATGACATTCCGAGAGGCATCATCTTCCGATCGGTGCCGCTGGATGAGGGACCTCGAATCATCAACTTGGTCGATGTCCTTGAAGGTGTGGGCGTCGATCTAGAGCCTGTCTTGGTCCGCCTGGGGGTGAGCCGGTGAAGGCTCGATGGTAGTCAGTCTACTTGACCCGCGGAGGAACAAACGCTATGCACGGCTCCTCCAAACATCGGTGGCCGCCTTCGGAGTGATCCTTGTGGTGTGGTCGGTCACAGATCGCCGCTTCCGGGACGGAGAAGGAGCTCTCGGCGGCGGATTCGCCTTGCTCCTCGCCCTGAGCATGGCATCTGTTCTCGCCGGGTGGGGCCTGATTCGAAAGCAGCGGAGCTTCGCCTTCTGGCTGGCCTTGGGCCTCACCGGCCAGGCCGCCGCCCTGCAGTTGATCGAAGCCGGCAAGCAGCTCCGGTACCAGCATTACAAGTCCATGGGCGGCCTCTTGGAGGAGTCTCATCCGCTGCTGCTCGCACTCCTGGCACTTCAATTCTTGCTTGTAACCCTGGGCATCATCAAGCGGTGGCCGCAGATCCGGGACTGGGTGGCTCGCAACTTCAGGGCTTGGCAGCTTGTGGGTATCGGACTGGTCTTTGTGTTTACAAGCGCAACGGTCTCCCGCCAAGCCTCCGTCTATGCCTCTGAGCTCCTGCTGGCCTCAGCTGTTCAAGCCGTCAATCTCGGGAATATCGTCCTGGCGGTGTGGGCTCTTCCGGAAGGGACGCTTGTTTCCCTGAAAAGGAAACTGGATAGTCTGCTTGGCGCCTCTGCACCGGAGAGCGAAAAGAGTTCGGCCGAAATCGACCGCTTTGTCTTGCTGGCCGCTGCTTGGGTCGTGGGCCTGGCGGCCTTATTGAGTCTGCTGGTGTATGAACGGCATCCCCATATCCAGGATGAGGTCATATACTATTTCCATGCGCGCTACCTGGCGGAAGGCAGGCTTTCAGTGCCAGCCCCGCCAACGCCGGATGCGTTCCTGCTCTACCTGATCCCATACAGAGCCGATAGCTGGTATTCGATCTTCCCGCCGGGTTGGCCGGCGGTGTTGGGCTCGGGTATGTTGCTTGGCGTTCCCTGGCTCATCAATCCCCTCCTGGCGGGCCTGAATCTGATTCTGACTTACCTCTTTCTTCACCAACTCTACGACCAACGCACCGCGCGCATGGGGGTTCTATTGCTGTGCGCTTCGCCCTGGTTCGTTTTCATGGCCATGAACTTCATGGCTCACACTTTAGCGCTGACTTTCGCCCTGGTCGGCGCGCTGGCTGTGATGAAGGCCAGAAGGACCGGTAGGGCAGTGTGGTCCTTGGCGGGGGGGCTGTCGGTAGGAGCATTGAGTCTGGTGCGGCCCTTTGACGCAGCCATCCTGGCAGGACTGCTTGGCGTCTGGGCTCTGGGGTTGGGAGGCAAGCGTCTCCGGCTGCGCGCCATCGCTGCCTTCGTTCTCGGAGCGGTCTTGGTCGGCTCGATCGTTCTACCTTACAATCGTCGACTCACTGGGAATTCGGCGGTCTTTCCGCTGGTGGCTTACTACGAGGATTACTTCGGACCCAAGGTGAATGCACTAGGTTTTGGACCTGAACGAGGTCTGGGTTGGGCGATTGACGCCCTTCCAGGGCACTCGCCGCTGGAGGCGCTGGTCAACGCCAACTTGAACCTCTTCTCGATCAACGTCGAGCTATTTGGCTGGGGTACCGGCTCTCTGATCCCGATCGCCTTCTTGCTGTTCTTGCGTTCGCTGGACAGACGAGATTACCTGATGCTAGGCGCAGTGCTCAGCGTTGCGGTCGGGTTCAGCCTGTACTGGTTCAGCGGCGGACCGGATTTTGGCGCAAGATACTGGTACCTGGTCATCGTGCCCCTTTTGGCACTGGCGGTCCGAGGAGTATGGATACTGGAAAGAAGAATCCAGGACACTCAGCCCGAAGCGAGTCTTCACGGGACTCGAGTGATTGCCGGGGTCTTGGCCCTGTCGGTCCTCTCTCTGGTGAACTTCTTTCCCTGGAGAGCGCTGGACAAGTATCACAATTACCTGGGAATGCGGCCTGATGTTCGCGATTTGGCCGTGGAATACGGCTTCGGCCGAAGCTTGGTGTTGGTCCAAGGTGAACTTAATCCGGACTACCAATCGGCCTGGGTTTTCAATCCACTCGACCCACACGCAGACGAGCCGATCTACGCCTGGGACAGGAATCGGCAGGTCCGGGCGCAAGTAATAGAAGCTTACTCGGACCGGTCCGTTTGGTTGGTTGCCGGTCCCACGGTCACGGGCGGCGGATTCAGCGTGATCGATGGTCCCCTCACGGCCAGGGAAGTGCTTTCCGGCGAGACTGGAATGGAGTAGCACGGACCTGCCGCGCCCGGGAACCGGCCAAGCTTTGTCATGCGGTTGATGTCCCCAACCATAGGTGCTGTCAGAAAATGGCAATGACGCCATGGCGCTAGACGACCAAATGCAGCTCCTCGAATGGGATTCAGAATTCTTCGGCTGCCGGATTGCGCGTCTTTGCCTGAGTCGGCTTACCGAGCAATCCCTCCCGAAGATCTCCAAGTGGTGCGCCGTCAACCACATTGATTGTCTCTACTTCCTCGCTGAGGCGGATGACCCAACGACGGTGAGCCTAGCGGAGGCGAATGGATTTCGATTTGTAGACGTCCGGCTAACACTATCGAGGCGAATCGGGGGTTCCTCGCAGAAGGAGCGGGCCCAGTCCAGGAGCGTCATTCGGGCGTGCGGGCCGGGGGATGTCGCGGCCTTGCGCGCCATCGCCAGGGTCAGTTATCGGAGTTCGCGCTTCTACTTTGACCCCAGTTTTCCTGCGGACCTGTGCGACGCTCTCTATGAGACCTGGATTGAGAAGAGCTGTGATGGATACGCTGACGAAGTCTTGGTCGCCGAGATTGAGGGTCAGGTGGCTGGATACCTTAGCTGCGTCGTGGTTGGCGACAAGCTCGGGCAGATTGGTTTGCTTGGAGTGGGGCCCGAGTGGCGAGGGATGGGTGTTGGAGCCCATCTAGTCGATGAATCACTTGGCTGGTTTGAAGGGCGCGGGCTGGACCGGGTGCAGGTTGTCACGCAGGCTCGAAATCGGTCAGCCCAGCGCTTATACCAGCGAAACGGCTTCCTGACCGAGTCGGTGCAGCTCTGGTATCACAAGTGGTATGGTGCCTGAGCCTCCCCCGCCTGTCTCCAGCGGTTGATGCCCCCCGCATCCGGGTCACTGCCAGACCAGTGCATGATTAGCATACCCTTCAACAAACCTACGATTGTCGGCAAAGAACTCTACTATATTTCTCAGGCGATCCTGAACGGCCAC
Organism: uncultured Anaerolineaceae bacterium; assembly: GCA_964348265.1. Lineage (GTDB taxonomy): Bacteria > Chloroflexota > Anaerolineae > Anaerolineales > E44-bin32 > JBFJVD01. The sequence goes on from CAYGCA010000002.1 coordinate 81,939, forward strand.
TCGGCGGGTGATGGGGGTTTTACCAAGCGCTGCCATGCACTCCTGGAGGAGGCCCTCGGAGTGCCGAAAGTCCTTTTGACCACCTCTTGCACCCATGCCCTTGAAATGGGTGCGCTGCTATTGGACATCCAGCCGAGAGATGAAGTCATTATCCCATCACCATACTGGGTATCCTATCCTGATATGGTACGCCTGGCTGGTGGTGAGCCCGTAATCATTAAAACCAATATTGAAAACGGTTTTAAAATCACCAG
>CAYGCA010000002.1:82202-82877 GCA_964348265.1 uncultured Anaerolineaceae bacterium
TTGACCACCTCGTGCACCCACGCCCTTGAAATGTCGGCCTTGCTGCTGGACATACAGGCTGGCGACGAGGTGATCGCCCCGTCATTTGCCTTTGTCACAACTGTAAATGCCTTCGTCATGCGGGGAGCACGCCCGGTTTTCATTGACATCCGGTCCGACACGCTCAATCTGGACGAGTCTCAGTTGTCGAGCCTGATCACGCCCTCCACCAAGGCGATTGTGCCGATTCACTATGCTGGAGTGGGATGTGAGATGGAAGTGATCATGCCGATCGCCAAGGAACACGGGATCCCAGTTGTGGAGGATAACGCGCACGGGCTGTACGGGAAATATAGGGGCAAGTATCTGGGGACTTTCGGCTCCCTGGCAACCCAGAGCTTCCACGAGACAAAGAACTTCACTTGTGGGGAGGGAGGCGCTCTGATCATCAACGATTCGGACTACGTCGAACGGGCCGAGATTATCCGTGAGAAGGGGACGGACCGGAGTCGTTTCTTCCGCGGCCAGGTGGATAAATATACCTGGGTCGATTTGGGCTCGAGCTACCTGCCTTCAGACATCTTGGCCGCGTTTCTGTACGCCCAACTCGAGGCTAAGGATCATATCCCGGCCCACCGAAAGCACATCTGGCACTTCTATTATGAGCACCTCCAGGATTGGGCCGCCGGGAACGGC
>CAYGCA010000002.1:82887-99709 GCA_964348265.1 uncultured Anaerolineaceae bacterium
CGGCGTCGAGACCGCTCACCGCCAGCTCCAGGCGGCCGCCGGGAACGGCGTGAGGCTGCCGCTAATACCGGCTCACTGCGAACAGTCCTACCACATGTTCTACCTGATCATGCCGACGCTGGAACATCGCCAGAGATTGATCAGGCACTTGAAGGAGCGCGGCATCTTGAGCGTCTTCCACTACCAGCCGCTACACCTTTCAGAAATGGGAAGGCGCTACGGGGGCCAGGATGGGGAGTGCCCTGTGACCGAAGACCTCAGCGGCCGCTTGATTCGCTTGCCCTTCTACAACAGTCTGGCCGAGAGTGAACAGGAATGCATAGTCTCAGCTATCTTGGAGTACGCTGTCTAGCAAGGCGTCCGAAACTGGTCAAATCTCCTGCTCTAATTGTTCGGACAGGCTCACTCCGGTCGGGGCCACAGATCCTCATCTACAGGTCCGCCGTGGAATGATGCTCGGCGAGGCGGCCGACTACCATTTGCACCCTATTGACACCAATACGGCCCCTAATGGGGTCCGGCACCAGATAACAGACACCATCGCCTTGCAGCTACTTAGATCGTACGCCTCTGGTCCACCATGAAGGATTATCGCCTGGAAGAAGCTACCAAGAAGATGGCGCGCCCCTTTGCCGTCGGCTTCCGCTATCGCTTGCCCTGGCAGGCTCTTTCTTATTCCCTGTTCGGGCTCACCCTCATCATGATGCTGTCCACCTTTCTCGATTATGGGGTGACCTGGGATGAGAACTGGCATTTGACCTATGGAGAGCACATCGTTCAATGGTATTTAACTGGCTTTCAGGATAGAGCCGCGCTCAGTTATTGGACCCTGCCCCTCCAAGGAGGCTTCACCGGTGTGGTGGCCCAGCTGGCGGTTAGACTGTCACCGATTGGTGGTTTTGAGACAGCTCACCTGACCATTGCCCTTTTTGGGTTGCTTGGAACAGTGATCGTCTATAAGCTTGGAAACTTTCTGGGCGGACGGCCGGCAGGATTCCTTTCCGCAGTATTCCTGATCCTGACGCCCAGGTTCTACGGACATAGTTTCAACAACCTGACTGATATCCCGTTTGCAACCCTATCGGTCCTCAGCCTGTACCTTCTGATCCGTCTAGTTCAACTCCTTCCAAATCCACCCTTGGGGCACCTTGCCAAACTTGGGGCAGCAATGGGACTCGCCTTGGCCGTCCGACCGGGCGGAATCCTTCTGGTAGGGTATCTAGGTTTGGCTCTTGCGATCTGGGCAGGCTACTCTTTTCTCATGGACCCGGGCGATCGCCCGCAAGGGCAGAGCGACCGGTCAACCTTGTTTCGGCTGGCGATTTCATTCTCGCTGGTGTGCACTATCGCATACCTTGTGATGCTGCTGTTTTGGCCCGCGGCCCAAATGCGGCCGCTCATCCAACCGGCCAAGGGATTGCTCTATGCCACCCAGTTCCAGTACCCGTTCGAGGTCTTCTTTGAGGGGCATTACGTTTCGAATCAAGATCTTCCCTGGTACTTCCTCCCCAAGTGGTTCTTGATAAGTCTGCCCGAGCATTACTTCATCGCGTTCGCTGCCGCCCTTGTCTTGGCTGGTTTGTCGCTCAAGCGGCGATCCCAGGACCTTCATTCGGTCGACCCGGCCAAGTGGCTGGGTGTGCTCGTTCTTCTGGTTGCAGTTGTCCTTCCGATCGTTTATACGTCTATCCTGCGGCCTCCGAACTATGATGGGGTCCGACACTATCTGTTCCTAGTTCCCCCATTGGCGATCCTGTCCGCTCTCTCGATCCTCAGATTGATGGCGCGAAACGCCTCCCGGCTGGTCCGCGCAGCGATAATCCTGGCGCTTGTAGCTAGCTTTGCTCTCACCCTGATAGATATGGTCCGCCTCCACCCCCACCAATATGTCTATTTCAATCGCATTTTTGCAAAAGGCCTCGTGGGTGCGGCCCAATCGTATGAGACCGACTATTGGGGCAACAGCTACAAAGAAGGGGCTGAATGGCTTCTCAGAGAGTATCCTGGTCTGAGAGGTCTGGGACGGACGAAGGTGGCCAGTTGTTCGTATTCGCTGTCGACCTCATATTTCCTTCCTGCAGATAAGTTCGAATACCTTGGGAGCTTTCATGATGGTCAGCCCATTCCCGATGAGGCGCGTCCTGATTTACTACTGGCTACAACCCGCTGGGATTGTCATAAAACGCTTCCAGGAAGAGTGGTCCACACCGTGAGCCGAATGGGGGTTCCGCTGCTTTTTGTGATCGAAGTCACGCAAAGTTCATCTTGATTGAAGCTGGGGAGAGAGATGAAAGCAGGTCCGATTAGTCGTCTCGACGGCAAGCCGGTTCCCATGGGGCAGAAGACCATTTCCGTCATCGTGCCTGTCTTCAACAGTGAAGGTTCGCTCTGGGAGCTCATTCGGCGCCTTCGACAAGTGCTGTCAGGCCACGCGCCTTCCTATGAAGTGATCCTGGTGAACGACGGCAGCCGCGATCAAAGTTGGCGGGTTATCCAGGCTTTGGCAGAAAGACACCAGTGGGTTCGTGGGATAGATCTGGTTCGTAATTTCGGTCAGCACAACGCCTTGTTGGCTGGGATCCGGCGCGCCAAGTATGACTTGATTGTTACTCTCGACGACGACCTCCAGCACCCCCCGGAGGAGATCCCGAAGCTGCTGTCCAAGCTTTCCGAAGGCAACGACGTTGTTTACGGAAGCCCTGCCCGAATGAACCACAGTTTTTGGAGGAATATCGCCTCTGTCTTGACCAAGCTGGCCCTGCAAAGCACTATGGGCGTTGAGACCGCCCGGCGGGTGAGTGCGTTTCGTGCATTTCGCACTCGCCTCAGGGAGGCCTTTGTGTCATACCAGGGCACTTTCATCTCCATCGATGTTCTGCTCACGTGGGCTACTCTCAAATTCTCAGCCGTCGAGGTTGAGCACCACCCCCGGAAGCTCGGCCGGTCCAGCTACACAGTCTGGAAGTTGGTGACCCACGCCGTGAACATGTTCACCGGCTTCAGTACTCTGCCCCTTCAGCTTGCCAGCCTGATCGGCTTCGCGTTCACACTCTTTGGAATCCTTGTCTTGATTTATGTGGTTGGGCGCTTCCTCATTCAAGGCGGTAGTGTGCCGGGTTTCCCCTTCCTGGCGTCAATCATAGCGATCTTTTCGGGAGCACAGCTTTTCGCGTTGGGTGTGATTGGCGAGTACCTGGCTCGGATGCACTTCAGACTGATGGGTCGCCCGCCCTATCACGTACGTTCCGAAGTCGGTGATCACTCGGGGGAAGATCTCGAGGCAGATCGTGGACTGCAAACCTCATCAAGGCAAGACTCACAGTCAGAGTGGTCCGAGCAGCTCGCTCAAGAAGGGTAGAGGCTCCATAATTGCCGCGAAGGCCAGATTCGGAAAACGGATTGTGCCCCCAGCCTGCTATTAGCCTGGAAGGGCACCTCACTTACCCATACCCATGCACATTGCAATAGACGCCGCCTGCTGGCACAACAGACGTGGCTACGGGCGCCATGCTCGAGCCCTGTCTCAAACGCTGGTCCAGTTAGATCCTGGCAATCATTACACGTTTCTTACTGATTCGGCGGAGCCGATGGATGATCTGCCCAAAAATGCGGATCTTTGCGTTGTCCCATCCTCGGCAACAACGGTCGTAGCCGCCGCGGCCAGCAGCCATCGTTCGGGCTTGGACATGTGGCGCATGAGCCGCGCGTTTTCGAGGTCCGAGTTCGACCTCGTAGTGTTCCCCACCATTTACAGCTATGTCCCGGTTATGAGCCGCGCCAAGAAGATCGTCTTCATTCATGACGTCATCCCTGAGAAGTACCCGAATCTGACTGTGCCGAATCTCACTTCCAGGTTCTTGTGGAAGACTAAGCTGGGTGTGGGTCGCAGGCAGGCGGACGCGATCGTCACCGTCTCGGAATACTCGCGACGAAGGATTCTGAACCATTTCAAAATGGCACCGGACAGGGTGCATGTTGTTGGGGAAGCGAGTGATCCTGCCTTCCGAGTGCTTGAGAATCCAAGCCTCACGAAGAGGCTTGCCTCCCTTCGTCTGGCCCCACAGGGAAGACGCATCCTTTATGTGGGGGGGTTCAGCCCTCATAAGAACCTGGAGACGCTCATTGACGTCTTCCGTCAGATTTCAAGGCGTGAGGAGTTCGCAGATGTCACGCTTGTCTTTGTGGGCGAAACGGAGAAAGAGGTCTTTCACAGCTACTTTGACTTCATCGCCCGACAAGTTGAGGATCTGGGCCTCTCAAGAAGGGTCTGCTTCACTGGCTACGTATCAGATGAAGAGCTCATTGTCCTGCTCAACCTGTCGACAGTACTCGTGCTCCCCTCGCTCATGGAAGGATTCGGGCTGCCTGCCGTCGAAGCTGCGGCCTGCGGCTGCCCTGTCATCGCCACAAGGGAAAGCCCTCTGCCTGAGCTGCTCGGGGAAGGCGGGTTCTACATTGATCCCCTAGAACCTGAGCAACTTGAGCGGTCCCTAGTTCGCATTCTGACCTCAGAGGCTACCCGCCTTCAAATGAGGGAAGCTGGAATCGCGGCCGCCAGAGCCCTCACATGGGAACAGGCGGCCGGCGATTTGCTGCAGGTTTTCGACCGCGTCATCAATTCATGAGCCGTCCACTCAATATCCTTCACCTCACCACTTTCTATCCGCCGAATAGTTTCGGCGGAGACGCGATGTATATCTACCGCCTCTCCCATGCACTAGGTGATGCTGGCCACCACGTCGACGTGGTTCACTGTGTGGACGCCTACCACCTGCTTCATCCCGGGGAGCCTGAGATAACGTTTGCAGAGCACCCGAAGGTTGTCCGACATGGTCTGCGGAGCGGGCTGGGCTGGGTGTCTCCATTAGCTTCGCATCAGACCGGTCGACCTTACCTCAAACTTGGACCGATCAAGGAGTTGCTGAGCGCAAGGCACTATGACGTTATCCATTACCACAATATCTCCCTGCTAGGACCGGACATCTTGAGGTTGAAGCCCCCCGACGGCCGTGTCATCAAGCTCTATACTACCCATGAACACTGGCTGATTTGCCCCACTCATGTTCTCTGGAAGTTCAATAGTCGGGCGTGTGAAAAACCTGAGTGTCTCCGCTGCACCCTATTGGCGAAACGCCCGCCGCAGCTTTGGCGCTACACGGGTCTGCTCGCGAAGGCCAGTCGTCAGGTTGATGAATTTGTGTCCCCTAGTCGATTTACGGCTAGAATGCACGCCGAGCGCGGTTTTTCAGAACCGGTCGCGCATCTTCCTTACTTTATCGAGCGATCCGATCGGGATTGGCAGAAGCCAGGACCTCCTCCTCAGGAAAGACCGTACTTTCTCTTCGTTGGAAGGTTGGAGGTGATCAAGGGACTGCACACCCTTATCGACCTGTGGGATCAGGTCGAGGGTTGCGACCTTTTGGTTGTCGGGACAGGCGGCTACGAGGGGGAATTGCGACGGCAGGCGAGCCGAAACCCTCGCATCCGGTTTCTTGGCGCCTTGTCGCAGGAGGAGTTGGGCACGCTCTACTTTCATGCCATGGCATGTATTGTGCCCTCGATTACTTACGAAACCTTCGGCATCATCATCATCGAAGCCTTTGCGCGCAAGACGCCTGCAATCGTCCGCAATCTGGGCGCCCTGCCGGAGGTTATTGAAGACAGCCAGGGGGGTTTCACCTACCAGAATGAAGATGAGCTCCTGGAGGCCATTCGTCGCATCGCCTCTAATCCGGGCCTTCGAAATGAACTCGGCGAGAATGGCTACAGAGCCTTCCTCAAGTATTGGTCCAGGGAGGCGCATATGGTGCTGTATTTTGAGCTCTTGGCTGAAGTTGCCCGGAAAAAATTCGGGGAAGTCGTGTGGGCCTGAGACGGATGCCCGAAGACCGATCTCGGACACCATTCCCGCTAAGCGCCGCAGGCATTGTCTCCAGCGGCAACAAGCCCAACGACTGCATGAGCCTGCGGACGGGAAGGTTGATTTGACAGTCTTGTCCAGGTTGGCCATCTCCAACAGATTGCTCCTGCTCATGATCACGCTCCAATTGGCGTGGCTGGCGACGATTGGGCTCACAGGCGCTGCCACGAGTTGGGACAGATTGCTGAGCATTGCGCTCTATACCATCGTCACGGGTGCCTTGCTGCACTTTGTGCCGAGCCGAGTCTTCACCAAGTTGAAGGGGCTCATGGACCGACTCATTCAGAATGAGAAGATCCTGATCTTGAGCCTGGTTGTATGCGTCTTGGTCGTCGGCTTTGGGTATGCTTACTACCAGCGAATCTGGACATGGGATGAAGAGCTGAGCTTCAATGCTGCGCGCATCGTTGCCACTGAAGGCCTCGTCGTCTTCTTCGAGAACTATGCCAGAATTGAGTGGCTCGGCAATCAGCATCCACCTCTGATGCCCATTGTGAACGGCCTCGCAATGCGCATCTTCGGCGTTGACCTGGTTGTTGTGCGCCTGGTGACTCTGCTTTTCGGTCTCGGTTCAGTCCTTCTGACATATTTCATCGGCCGTGAGCTGTACGGCAAGGCCACAGGTTTTCTGGCGGCCATTATGCTGCTCACCTTCCCACTCATTCTTAGGCTAGGCACAACGGCCCTAACCGATACGCAGGTTTCCTTTTTCTTCAGCCTGGCCCTGTTCCTGTCCCTTCTGCTCCGGAGACGGCCTAGCCTCTGGCTTGGTCTGCTGCTTGGAATTGTGGTGGGGGCTGGACTCTTGACGAAGTATACGATGATGTTTACCTATCCGGTTCTCTTTGCTATGTTTGTCATTGACAAGGGTCTGCGAAGCAGAATACTTCAGCTTGGAATGGCAACGCTAGTCTCGGGCCTGATCCTGACAGCCTGGATCCTATTTGCCAGGGAGATTGGGGTCTTTGAGGTGCAAAGGGAAGTGACCGAGGTTAATCCAGGATGGTTCGTCAGAGATACGCGTGGCCTGACCTGGATGCTTGACTCCCTCTTGACCAAACTCCCTTCCGCCATCGGCATCTATAACTTGCCTCTGATACTTTTGGGTGGAATCCTCCTGCTGGGTCGCAGAAACCAGGCGGACCTTATTCTCCTGATGTGGGTAGTGAGTATTGCGATCCTGCTCGTACTTACAATCCCCGACCACAGGTATTTCATGATGACCTTCCCCGCCTTGGCGATCATCATGGCCTTCTGGCTCAGCCAGCGGTCCGAGATCGCAGAACGGGTGGTGGTGCTTGCCCTACTTAGTGGGGCCGGGGCATTGTATCTCTTCATCGATTGGTTTCGAGCTTCCGAACTCTTCTTCCGCTGAGATTCCCCAAAACGTCCAATGTCCCAGACAAGAACAAGGTCGGTCGGATCCCGGAACTGATCCTCCATCCCAAGCCTGACAACGGGTCTTCCGAACCTCGCCGCCGCAAGGCCTTCAATCGGCCCAGAACACCCTGCGTCGATTCAAGATTCTGTCCCCCATCGGGACCTTCCGTTTTCGAGCCCCGAGTATGTAGTTCCAGAGCGCTAGTAAGGAGGTTGTCGTTCTAATGACTGAGGAACACAATAGCAATTCAGAGGTGAAGGAGTTCGTCGTGATCGGCGCCGGCCCGGCTGGGCTAACTGCCGCCTACGAACTGACGCGACAAGGGTACAGGCCCAGGGTCTTTGAGAGTCTCAATACAGTGGGTGGGATCGCCCGAACCGAAAACTACAATGGGTACCATTTCGATATGGGCGGCCACAAAGTTAGTAACGGTTAACGACTTCTGGCACGAAATCCTGGGTGAGGATTTCCTCGTGCGCCCGCGCCTTTCGAGAATCTATTACAATCGGAAATTCTTCAATTATCCTTTGAAGCCCCTCAATGCCCTCGGCGGGTTGGGAGTCGTGCAGAGCTTGCTTGTGGTACTCAGCTATCTCAGATGGCAGCTCTTTCCACACCGGCACGAAGAAACATTTGAAGAGTGGGTGACGAACCGCTTCGGCAGAAGGTTGTTTATGACCTTCTTTAAGTCCTATACGGAAAAGGTCTGGGGAATCTCAACCTCGGAGCTGAAAGCCGAGTGGGCTGTCCAGCGCATCATGAATCTCTCCTTGACGACGGCGGTAATAAAGATGTTCCTCAAAGGCGGGAACACGGTTAAGTCGCTCATTGAGGAGTTTCATTACCCCCGATATGGGCCCGGAATGATGTGGAAGGCCGTCAAGGAGCGGGTTGAGAATGCAGGAGGTGTGGTTCAGCTAGAGAGTGAAGTGATCGGAATCAAGCGCAGGGACAACCGGATTGACAGCCTGACGGTTTCTCACAACGGGAACAAGCATGTCGTTCATGGGACGGATTTCATTTCAAGTATGCCGCTGACCGAATTCATAAAGAGGCTTGACCCCCCTCCACCAATCAGAGTGCTGGAGGCAGCCAAAAGGCTTCGACACCGGGATTTCCTCACCGTTTGCCTCATCGTCGATCAACCGGACTTGTTCCCCGACAACTGGATCTATGTCCATGACCCCAACGCAAAGGTTGGGCGAATCCAGAACTTCAAGAACTGGAGCCCGGATATGGTCCCCGATTCGGGGGTAACGACTTTGGGTCTGGAGTATTTCTGCAATGCGGGAGATGACCTTTGGCAAACTTCAGATGATGACCTCATTGAGCTAGGCAAGCGCGAAGTGCACAAGATTGGCCTAGCGAGATATGAAGACGTCAAGGATGGGTGTGTCTTTCGCGTGCCCTACTCCTATCCGGTCTATGATTCCGACTACAGTGAATATCTGGAAACCGTGAGGGATTTCGTCGACGGCCTTGAGAACTTCCAAACAGTGGGCCGCAACGGATTGCATCGCTACAACAATCAAGATCATGCAATGCTGACTGGCATGTTGGCGGTGCGCAACCTGATCCACGGTGAGCGTAACAACTTATGGGTGGTGAACGCCGAACAAGAGTATCACGAAGAGCTCAGCGGTGACCCACGTGCAAGTATCGAGGAGATCAGAGGAGCGGTTCAGAAGGTGGTCTCTGAGGTCTTTTCGAGACTCGACTCGACGGCCTTCGGTCTTTCGGTGGGGGCGGCAGCCGGGATTATCCTGTTCCTGGCGACAATCGTGCTTGTATTGAAGGGCGGCCCGGTTGTTGGCCCTCGCCTCGGGCTACTCGTGCAGTACTTCCCAGGCTACAGCGTCACTCCACTGGGAGGCCTGATAGGCCTCGTCTATGGTTTCCTGGCCGGATTTGTCCTCGGCTGGGGAGCCGCATTCCTGAGGAATCTCCTCATGTTCTTCTATATCGTTACCATCAAAAGGGGGACTGAACGCCATCACTTGCGGAGATTCTTCGATTATATCTAGGCCTTTATCTTCCAGGGTACCTTATCCATCGGCCTAGATACTGAAATCATATCCTAATTTGCGGGATCGACTTTACCGAAACGCCGTGGGCCACCTCAGCAACACACCTCGGGAGGCATCCGCCGCAAGAGAAGCCAAAGCCGAACCCGCGCCGGCTCCTTAAGGAGAGAAAGATGGACGAGAGCGAGAAACCTCTCGAGCAAATCATCCTCAGCAAGGCTCTTCGCCTGAACGCGTCCATAACTGGGCTAGTCACAGGGATTGTGACAGGTCTGGGCCTTTTCATCGCTACCAACTGGCTGGTCATCAAGGGGGGCAACGTGGTGGGACCGCACCTTTCTTTGCTCGGGCAGTATTTTATCGGCTATGAAGTTACCTTTTTGGGCAGTTTGATCGGCTTCGCCTACGGGTCCGCGCTCGGTTTTCTCGCGGGCTACTTCGTCGCCCGGATGTACAATTGGATCATCGATCTAAGGGGTGAGGAGTCCGTTGGAGGCAGTTGACCGCTTGTCCCTGGATAGAGGCTGAAACCGAGATTCGTGGCGGGCTGCCGGAGGTATGGCCGAGCCACGCTTCCTGCCGCAGGCCCAAGGAACACGTTATAGGGAGATCAGAAGGTCTGCGTCGGGTCGCTGCGTGCCCTGATAGGTCTCTGGAAGATCGTTCATGCCGACCCGAATCCCAGTCCTAACCTACCATGCCGTAGAAGCGGGAAGTTCGCCGATCGCGATTTCTCCGCAGGCCTTTGCCAGTCAGATGGGGTGGTTATCTCGGCATGGTTACCGTGTTATTCGTCTCAGCGAACTCGTTGGTCATTTTGAGGCGGCTTCAGCCTTGCCCCCGAGAACCGTCGTTATCACGTTTGACGACGGATTTGAGAGCGTCTATCTGCATGCCTTCCCAATCCTGGCCGAGTATGGTTTTCCGGCTTCCGTTTTCTTGGTGACGGGCTATTGCGGAAGGTATAATGACTGGCCGGGTCAGCCCTCAGGCTTCCCCATTCGGTCGCTCTTGACGTGGGGACAAATCAGTGAAATGGGAAGGCATGGGATCGAGTATGGAGCACATACTGTGACTCATCCACGGTTGGATCGTGCGCCCACGAATGAAATCGTTCATGAAATCACGCGATCGAAAGAGACAATTGAGCAGCAAATTGGCAAGCCGGTTGAGCTCTTTGCCTATCCCTATGGAAGGTTTGACGGGCGAGTGAAGGAGGTCGTTCGAGGTCTCTTTCGAGGCGCTTGCACTGGCCGATTGGATTTGGCAGATTTACGCCGCGATCCCCTGGAAATCGACCGAGTGGACGTATACTATGCTAGACAGCCGTTTCTTTTTCGGTTGATTTCACATCCAGTGATGGTCGCGTACCTGTGGATGCGTCGGCCGCTCCGTCGCCTGACTTCTGCAGCACTTGGGCGGGCATGGAACTGACCAGACAACCGCATGCCATTCCGACCCCTCGGGGCTATAGACCCTTTGTCCAGACCATCTCTGGACACTCACCACCGTCTCTTGCCGGAAGAGCTGCCTTAGGGCTCCGTCCCCGGAATAAGGAGTTCTTGGTATGAAACTGGCCGAAGGCCGTCGAGGTTATGTTCCCCCCGATACCGTTCCGGAGCCACGCTCTGTCGAGCTGGCATCGGATGGGGCGGAGGGAATGGATGTTTCGGTGGTGATACCGATACTGGACGAAGTCGAAAACATCAAACCTTTGTACGCGGCGCTTTCAAGCGTGATGGAAAAACTGGGCAAATCCTACGAGATCATCTTCGTAGACGATGGGAGCACGGATGGGAGCTTTGACGTCCTGCGGCGGTTGCACGCCGAAGATGGAAGGCTCAAGGTGGTCAGGCTGCGGCGGAACTTCGGCCAGACGGCAGCGTTTTCAGCCGGTTTTGACCTGGCGCTCGGTGATGTGATCGTTACTATGGATGGCGATCTTCAGAATGATCCAAATGACATCCCGAGATTGCTCGACAAACTGGATGAAGGGCATGATGTTGTAAGCGGTTGGAGGGTTCGGCGCAAAGACCCGTTTATTACAAGGCGGATGCCGTCACGGCTGGCTAATCTGCTCATTTCGAAACTGACTGGTGTAGCTCTTCATGATTACGGATGCTCGCTGAAGGCCTACCGCCGTGTTGTGGTCAAGAACGTTAGTCTGTACGGCGAAATGCACCGCTTCATCCCTGCACTGGCGAGTTGGATAGGGATTAGGGTGGCGGAGATACCGGTCAATCATGCGGCTAGGCGGCATGGTCGTTCGAAATACGGACTGGGCCGAGCGCTCAAAGTAATGCTCGACTTAGTCACGGTGAAATTCCTGCTCGACTACGCCACCCGCCCGATTCAGATTTTTGGTTTGCTCGGTTTCTTTTGCCTGTTGGTTGGGACTTTCATCGGAGGTTACCTGTCGTTTCTGAAGCTCTATTTTGGCGCGGCTATTAGCGATAGACCGTTGTTGCTCCTGTCCGTCTTGTTGGTAGTGCTCGGTGTGCAGCTGATAACGATGGGATTACTGGGTGAACTCGTCGTTCGGACTTACCATGAGGCGCAGGACAAGCCCATATACATGATAGGTGAGATCCTCTCGCGTCAGATCTCGCATGACCCGATCGACGATTGAGAGGCTAACTGTAGCGTGAGTCTTGGTCCCACCGTGGAGGCGCGTGGTTGCTGTGCCCTCAGCATTCTTCTGAGTTGGGCTTCAAGAGGGGGCCCTTCCTCGTTCTTCCCCGCCACCGGCTTTGGCGGAAGGGGACCGCGTCTTCCCCTTCGGGCGGCGCTACCCCCTCGCCGAAGAGAATCTACCAGAGCCGCGATCGCTCCTTGAAAGCTTGAGATTCTCGCCCCGGGCTGCTCTTCGGCTCAGTGTGGGCAACCTCTTGCCAAAACCTCCTTCAGAGTCAGGGTTGGAGATCCGCTCCTGTTCCAAAGATTGCCACCAGGGGGTGAAGACCTGGGCCCAAGCGTGGATTTTGCGCTTTCCGAGCGCGCCTCCACAAGTGATTCCGAGACCGATAAGACCTAAGCAGAAAGCCGCATGAGATCACTCTTTGGGTCAGAGACAGCTAGGAATAGGCGAGCACTCGCAGAGGGCCGGCGTTTCGAAGAGCACTCGTTCCGGCAGTATGGCCTGCTTGGCGCTGTAACCCTGCTGGCGGCTACACTGCGCTTCTACAAGCTCGGTGAGTGGAGTTTTTGGACCGATGAGATGATTACAGTCTTCTCAACGCAAGAGGCCGTGGAGTGGGGTCTGGCTGGCCGGCCGCTGTATCTTGCGCTCATTGATGCAAGCCTGCAGATCTTTGGCACAAGTGAATGGGCTGCACGCTTGGCGCCGACCCTCGTCGGGGTCATAACCGTGCCAATACTCTTTTTTCCAATTAGGAGGATTCTGGGAACCCAGGTCGCCTTGATTTCGAGTCTTCTCTTGGCCGTTGCCCCATGGCATCTCTACTGGTCTCAGAATGCCCGCTTCTATTCGCTTCTCTTTCTGGCTTATAACCTGGCATTCCTGCTCTTCTTTATCGGTTTGGAAGAGGACCGTGGCCAGTATCTTCTGCTCTCTGCACTTGGGCTAGGGATTGCGGTTCACGAAAGGGAGACCGCGCTTATGCTCCTGCCGGTAGCCGCCCTTTACGTCTTCTTGGTCCGTTTCCTGCCACTCAAAAGGCCGGCAGGGTTTCACCCGCGGAACCTTATTCTCTTCTTTGTCCCAGCGGGTGTCATTGCCTTGGTAGTGAGCCTCCCCTATGTAGGACAGCCCAGCCGCTGGGTAGAGACTTTTCAGTGGGTCAACACGAATCCCGTCTGGATCCTGGCGGGAGTTGTCTACTACGTCGGAGTCCCTACGCTCATCCTGGGCACCTTCGGGGGCTTGTACCTCGCGATTAATCAAGATAGGCTTTCTTTCCTCCTCTTGATCGGCGCGCTGGTACCCCTTGTTGCCATTATGGCGGTCTCCCTCGTCCAGTTTGCCGCCAACCGGTACGTCTTCGTAACCCTTCTATGCTGGATTATCCTGGCCGGTGTAGCGGCCAGGGACTTGCTCAGCAAGGCCAAGGGGAGCGCTAGGTTGTTGGCATCGGGAGCCTTGCTTGTTCTGATCGTCGCGCCTCTAACCGAAGACGCCCTCTACTACTTCTTTCAAAACGGCAATCGAGATGATTGGAAGGCGGCTTTTGAGTTTGTTGGAGACCATCGACGCGCAAACGACAGGGTGGTTGCCATTGATACGAAGATTGGGGGCTTCTATCTGGAGGAGTCAATCAGCGGGATGGCGTCCTTGGATCTGGCGGATCTCGAGGCGAATCCTGAGAGAGTCTGGATTGTCGAAGATATGAATGTCCAAGATCTCTACCCGGGTGTTCTTAGTTGGATGCAGGCCAATACCCACGAAGTGGCCAACTTCGACGTTCACGTCCAAGCTCGGAAGTTCAAGATGCGGGTGCATCTCTATGACCCACAGAATCCGAAAGGCCAGGTGCTGCGCCGGTAAGCTCAACAAACACGTGAAGAGCGGCTGGTGTGATGGACTAGGGGCGCGGGACGTGGGGTCTGCGGTCTTGTGACACTCCGAAAGTCGTCTTATACTCTAGAGGGCGGTGTAAGCCCAGGGTGAACCCCGCGCAATCCCCGGTCACCTCAGCCTCTAGGCCAGCCTGCAGAACAGGTGGTCCCCACCGCCGCCGCGGCCCCTGTTCATGCGGGCAGGTCGACGGCGGTTCCAAGAAGGATCAGACGCTGTGGATCAACGAAAGGCGGCCCTGGCAAGGCTCTCTCCTGTTTGATATCGACTGCTATGCCATCTCCGGTCTCTCACCTGACAATGGGGTATGTCCTATACAGAGTGTTCGGAACACGCCTACCGCAAGAAGGTAGCGGATCTTTTGGCCCTCTCCCCAAGCTCCTGATCATCACGGGGACTCTCTCCCTGCTGCCGGATATTGATGTGATCCCGGGTGTTATCTTCGGGGACATCGGCCGCTTTCATAACAATGTTATGAACAGTCTCATCTTCGGATTGGGATTTGCGCTGCTTGTCGCCGGTTCCGTTTGGCTGACTGGACGGGGGAAGCCTGGCTTCTGGTTCTTGGTCGTTCTTGTCTCCTACTGGCTTCACATCCTCATGGACTTCCTTACCGTCGGGCGGGGCGTCATGGCCCTTTGGCCATTCACTCCTGAACGATACAAACCACCCCTGTACGTGTTCTATGGACTTCATTGGTCTGATGGCTGGATCAGTATCCGACATCTCTGGACGATCCTCTCGGAGATGGCCCTGGTCCTTGTCGTTGGTCTCGGGCTTCTTGCGCTCTCCAGGAGGAGAAACTCCTGAAAACCCTCCCTCGGCGAGCCTGCGAATTTGAGCCTCAGGGACATAAGATCGCAGGCTCGAAGGCTGGATTTCGAACCGCATTAACTGCTATTATTGATTGAGAGGATGCAGTCATGGAATTAGAGAACTATCTCTATCCTTTGCGGCGCTGGTGGTGGATCTTGGTGCTGGCCACAATCTTGGCAGCCGGATCCAGTTACTATGTGGTGAGCAACCAACCGGCCGTTTTCGCTTCGCGGACGACGCTTGCGGTTGGCAGCACGATTGCTGCTCCTAATCCTTCGAGCGCCGACTTGGCGCTCGCTGGTCAGCTGGCGCAGCTTTATGCCGATCTGGCAAGGCGCCAGCCCGTGCGAGCGGACACTCGGGCGGCGCTGGGATTGAACCGGCTGCCGGACATTGTAGTGCGCGTAGCTTCCAACAACGCTCAACTCATCGAGATCGTGGTTACTGACACTAACCCCGTCCGGGCTGCAGTTGTGGCCAATGAGATGGCCAACCAGCTGATCCTGCGGAGTCCGTCGAATCCTGACGATGAATTTCAGCAACGGCAGGCGTTTGTCCGCGACCAGCTGAATTACCTTGAGACGAAGATATCGGAAACACAGGTGGAGATCGTCCGCAAGCAGGATGAGTTGGCTGAGCTCGTGAGCGCCAGGCAGATCGCCGATGTGCAAACGGAGATCAACGCGCTTCAAGGCAAGCTCGGCTCTCTGCAGACGATCTATTCTTCCCTATTGTCGAATGCCAGCAGCCAGTCCGTGAACACCCTGGCCGTTATTGAACCTGCAGTTGAGCCATCGGGGTCCATCAGTTCCAGCCCCCAGTACTTGGTGCTGGTCGCAGGAGCGATTGGTTTCAGCCTTGCGGCAGGAGCCGCCTACCTGCTGGAGTATATGGACAAGACCTTGAAATCCCCCGAGGATGCTGAAAGGCTGCTTGCTCTCCCGGTCCTAGGGCATATCGGGGAATTGTCGAGTACGAAAGAGGGTCGCAAGCGTACACACAAGATCATCTTTGAAGGGGGCGACCTGCGAGGCATCGAGGCCTTTCACATCCTGAGGACCAACCTGCAGTTTTCCAGCGTGGATGAACCCCTGAGGGCGATTCTTGTTGCCAGCCCGGGCCCTGAAGATGGCAAGACAACCGTGGCAGTGAACCTGGCTCTCATAATGGCTAAGACTGGGAAGAAGACTTTGTTGCTCGACGCCGATATTCGAAGACCAAGTATTCACCACTTCTTTGGCCTTCCCAACAAGCGCGGTCTCACCGATCTCTGCGTGGGAGATCTAGAGCCCTCGGATGTCGCAACCTGGGAGTTACCGCCGGAAGTCCGACCCCCAACCCGGCCGAACTGTTGGCATCGAAGCGGATGGATGAAGCCTTCGGGAAACTGAAAGGGTTGGTGGACATCGTAATCATTGATAGCCCACCCTTCGTTTTGGCCGATGCGTCGCTCTTGGCCTCCAAGGCGGATGGAGTGCTGGTGGTGATACGGCCTGCGCATACCCAGGAGCTCGCAGCACGCACGGTACTCGAGCAGTTGAAGAGGGTGGGGGCGAACGTGGTGGGAATAGTCTTTAATCGGCTGTCCCGCGGCTCTACTCGTTACCTTGTGGGACGCTGGACAGGCGACCGTCCGTATATCCCGCCTGCAAAAGCGGCGAGTGGAGACGGGTTCAGTCGCAGCGGATTAGCGGGTGTCTTGAACCGATGGAAACTCAGGCCGAGTGTGAGAGAGAAGACGGGTGAATACGGGCGAGTGCAGACGGAGCGCCAGAGGGTTGAGGAGATGTGGCGCGAGATTCCTGAGCAGGCATTTGAGGTCGATCTAGAGGACTCTGGACTCTCAACCAGGGTTGTGAATCTGCTTCGGGAATCAGAATACAAGACCGTCGGAGAGGTGTTGGAGCAGCTGTCGGTTGATGAGAAGCAGCTCTTGCAGATCCCAGGCTTCACTCCCAGCATTGTGGACGATCTCAAAGAACGATTACATACTCTGCTCTACCTGAGATCGGAGACCTAGGCGTCCCCAGAGGAAGCAGACCAATCCGGAGAGCCTTGTGGTTGCAGCAGCGGCAACCGACGTTCCGTTCCCAAGGCCTATTCTGGCCCCAATCCATACTGAGGCCGCCTTGAGGGGGGGACTCTGC
>CAYGCA010000002.1:99719-110812 GCA_964348265.1 uncultured Anaerolineaceae bacterium
GGATTGACGAACGCCCATTATGGCTGAGCGGGGGGATGATCCACGGATCTTCGGGATTTCATCCTGAAATGCAAAGGAATAGAAGAGGCCTACCCGGTCATCTCCGCCGGATACTGGCCCGCGAATTCCCCCAGCCCCTGATGTACCAATCTGGACAGATAAACCCCGGCCATAAGTATCCTGCCGGGGTTTGTCTTCTAAACTAAGTCGAGTGAGCTGTCCCTGCTGGCAGAATCATTCCAGGGCCTCGTCTGTCTGTTCCGGAAGGAGTGCGCCTAGCGCATCAGCCAGCGTGTCATAGGTAGAAAAAGGTTGGAGTTCCGATGCTTCAGGCAGGTGCTCTTCAGCTGACCCTCGACCCGTTCGGACAAGGGCCACATTTCCAACGCCTGCGGCTCTGCCAGCTGCCAGGTCGCTCAGAGCATCCCCGATTAGGATCGAGCGCTTGAGATCCAAAGTGGCATTTCGAGTGGCTTCCGCAAGGAGCCCGGGCTCCGGCTTACGGCAAGCGCAGCCTTCCTCTGGAGCATGAGGGCACATGAAGAGGCCGTCAATCCGCCCGCCAGACGCCTCAATCACCCCGACAAGCTGGTGGTTGATCCTCTCAGCCTCCTCCAATGAGATCAAACCTCGGCCGACCGCAGATTGGTTCGTGACGATGAATATCTTATATGGGCCAGCGCTGAGGCGCGCCAGAGCTTCCAGGGATCCGGGGAGGATCTCCACCTCAGACCAGGCGAGCACATGGTCTTTTCGATTCTCAATTATGACGCCATCGCGATCGAGGAATACCGCAGGATGCATTGCCTAATTGTATCTGTTGGATTTGAGTTCGCCAACGCGGGTAGACGAGCGTCCTTCTTCGCTGAAAAAGGCTTGAAGCGAGTGTTCCCGCGGTTGAAACGCGCGTGCACGGCCGCCTGAACCACGCGAACCTTCGTCGCTTTGTGTCTCAATTGGCAGGACCGGCCTACAGCCTCGAACTCGAAAACTGCTATCCGGGGTTTTTGTGGGGCACGATTCGCAGCGGTCCCGCGTTAGAGGCCTGCAATGACCGTCCAGATGGGTGGCGGCAGGCGCCCGGGCGTCGCCTTTGGGTTTTCCAATCACTCCAAGCCCATGCCGGCACTGCCGAGAGCGGCCCCGGTAGCGAGACAGGCTGGACAGGCGGCTCCTGGAAGGCTCGAACCAGTTCGGTCCGGCCGTCAATTGGGAATCTGGCAGTCCGGGCAATCGTAGCTCTTGCCCACGGACATGTTGACTGTCGGCATCGTCGAAGCGATGTGCTGTGGCAAGGCTCCGGGATTAAAGCAATTGACCTGAGCTCCAAACTCATCTGTGCAGAAGGTGGCATTAAGAGGCACGCCTGCTCTTCGGGCACGTTGGTCATACCAAGTGAAGCCAAATCTCCTTTGCAGCGCAAGGCCCCCGTTAAGTTGCCAGGTGGACGGATCGGCACTTTCCGGCAGGAGGCACAGGTAATTGGGGGGGCCGAAGTTGATGGACATATCCGGCCCCCAGGCTGTTGTGAATCCATACCATTGCTCAGATCCAACTTCGTCTGGTCTGTCAACACAGAAGATTGCTGGACGGACTGATGGGTCTCCACCTTGCCTTCGGCCAGCCCGATGCACGGGGAGCCCGGTATTCGGATCAAGGATTGAGGCATCGCCAAAGTCTGCCACGCCCTGCAGATAGGTCACGTTCCCGCTGGCGTCCTGGAACCACAACTGATAGCTGTGGAACTGCTTCAGCCTGGCCTTTGGCACCGTGATCACGTGCACAATCATATAGGCCTTTACAGGTTCGCCGTTCTCAGCTGTGAGGTCTGCATGCATGGCCTTGAAGCCTTGGTGGGCCTCGGGTCCGTCAAACTTCGGCTGCAACGCCGAGTTCAGCACCCAAGCCGGAGGCCGATCGCCGTGCTCATGGTCTGTGGGTGGATGCCAGCCGGAAGGATTTCCCGGTACGTCAGTCGGCACGGAGGTAGGAGCAGGGTTGTCGCCTCTTAATACTTCGACATAGTTCAAATTGAAGCGATTTGTATCGGCAACGATCTTCAGCTCGTGCCTGCCGGCCCCGATGGAGACGGCCTTGCTGTTTGCATCGCCCCAGGTATGCCATCCACCGGTCGGCGTAATCGCGATTGAGCCAGTGATGTCTACACCATCAAGCTCAATGTGGAAGCTCCGGCTCTCATCCGGGGTCGCTACTCGAACTCTGAAGAAGAAGGTCCCGCCGCTGTCGAAGTTGACGTCGTAGGCAAGCCACTCGCCGGCCTGAACCCAGCCCACGCTGTAGCAGTCGGTGCCTTCGGTGCAAGGCTCGATATCGACGTCATCGTTTCGATATGCCCCTCCGCTGTTCCCCGGGGTCGTGTCGTGATAGCCCACCCCCTCGCCTCCTAGACGGTAATCTTCGACCTCGAAACGGCCTGGCAGTTCAATCACATCCGGCGCTGGGGTTGGAGAGGGGCCGTTGGTGGGGTCAGGGCTAGGAGTGTCTGTCGGAGCAGGTGACCCTGGGGTCGAAGTAACGGTCGGCGGGTCCTGATTGTCATCATAACAAGTTATCTTGTTGCCGCCTAATATCGGCTCAATTGCCATCTGCCCCAGGCAGTTGCGTTCCCAATCAATTCCTGAGAGCACCGAGTTCGCCGTCGCTGTTCCCGCGGATAGCAGAAGGACCAGCCCCACGAACCAAACCATGCGCTTCATGCTTTGTCTCCTCGATAGCTATATGTTTCAGGCAGCGGTCTCGGCAATCGGCCTAAATCCAGTGTCCAGCGCTCAACAAAAGAATGAGTCCCAACAACCCGGGTACGCACAGCTTGGGAAGTTGTCCAAGTAGGCATCCGAACAGAGATCTGCAGGTAGAGCTGATTGCCCTTCGGTATCCCGAAGAAGGGAGGCAGGATTGAGCTTATTCCTCCGGCGCATATTCCGCCCAGCATCATAGTCAAACTGAAAGAGGGAAAGGAATGGTACTCTGGTAGTGGGGCCGCGTGGGACTTGAGAGGGTTCCCTTTCAGGTGCAGGGGATTAAGGCGTGATTTGACGCCTGGAGTGGATCGCAGATTCTACTCTGGTCAGCGTGCTCTAGGGGCTTTGCATGGCCTGCCTGATCGAATCCTGCCAGGCTGGAGGCCGAATGCCGAAAGTCCGGAAGAACAGGCTGCAATCGAGAGCACTGAAGGCTGGCCGACGTGCGGGGGTTGGAAACTCTTGGCTGCGGGCCGGCACGATGGATTCCGCTCTTTGCTCTTCAGGGTTCGGGTCGAGTTCAAGGACAAGCTTGGCCCATTCAAATCGGCTGGCACATCCGGCTCCCGCCAGATGATAGAGCCCCGAGTGGGCCGACAGCCAACCCGGACCATCTGGAGCGCCTCTGGCCAAGGCCAGCGCAGTCACCTCCGCGATCATCCGAGACCATGTAGGGCTTCCTACCTGATCATCTACGACTCGAACGATCCGTTGAGTACGAGCCCAATCGAGGACTTTGATCGGAAAGCTTCGGCCCCTTAAGCTGTAGACCCAACTAGTTCTGAGGATCAAGTGAATACAGCCCGAGCCCCTGATTGCCGTCTCGCCCTCAAGTTTCGTCTTGCCATAGACGTTTATTGGGTTGGGTCTGTCCTGTTCCGTATACGGCCGGGAGGTCTCCCCGTCGAATACATAGTCGGATGAGTAATGGACCAGGCCGCCGCCTAGCCTGCAGGCCTCCTCAGCCAGGACCCCAGGCAGGAGGCCATTGATTACACCCGCAAGCTCGGGCTCAGATTCAGCCTTGTCTACCGCCGTAAAGGCGGCGGCATTGACGATCAGGGCGGGTCGAAGTTGGCGAACGCGCTTTCGGGTGGCCTGTAGCAGGCTCAGGTCAAGGTCCTGATGGCCCAAAGCGATGACTTCGCCGAGCGGCGCCAGTGTCCGCTGCAGCTCCCAGCCGATCTGGCCGCTCTTGCCAAGCAGAAGGATCCGCATGAAGGACGTTACTCCGGGGGAGGCGACGGATCTCTGTCTAGAAGAGCGAGCAGGTAGGCCCGATAATTGTTGTCACCGATTGCCTCCGTGAGGCGGCGGACATCCTCCGCGCCAATAAAGCCCATCCGGTAGGCAATCTCTTCGGGGCAAGAGATCATTAGCCCTTGTCGTTCCTGAACGGCCTGCACGAAGTTTGCTGCCTGCATGAGCGATTCATGCGTGCCAGCGTCGAGCCATGCCATCCCTCGTCCGAGCTCTTCGACCCGGAGCTGCCCATTGGCCAGGTAGGCTTTGTGGATATCGGTGATCTCAAGCTCGCCGCGGTCTGAAGGTTTCAATGCTTCAGCGATTGCGACGACTTGGTTGTCGAAGAAGTAGATGCCTGGAATAGCAAAATGTGAGCGAGGGCTTTCGGGCTTTTCCTCGATGCTCTCCACGCGTCCCTCCTGGTCGAACTCAACAACCCCGTAGCGTTCTGGGTCGCGCACTGGGTAGGCAAAGATCAGCGCGCCCTCCGAAAGCCTAGCAGCCTTTCGCAGCTGGTCTGGAAGCCCATGACCGTAGAAGACGTTATCGCCCAGGATGAGACATACGGGATCGCTTTCCAGGAACTCCTTCCCGACGAGGAAGGCGTCCGCCAAGCCTCGAGGCCTAGATTGTGAGGCGAAGCTGAACTCAAGCCCCCATTGATGTCCATCTCCAAGCAGACGCCGATACAGGCTTAGGTGTTCCGGCGTGCTGATGATCAGAATCTCCCTGATGCCTGCTAACATCAACATCGACAGGGGATAGTAGATCATTGGCTTGTCGTAGAGGGGTAGCAGCTGCTTGCTAACACTCAGGGTCAGGGGGTGCAGGCGAGTGCCGTGTCCGCCTGAGAGAATGATTCCTTTCATCGAAGTTCCTCTCGGGCCCGGTAGTTGGCTTCCATCCACTCAGAATACGTCGGCCGATTCTTGATGGCTTCGATCCACCGAGGGTTGTCAAGGTACCATTCAACTGTCCTTTCCAGGCCACTTTCTAGGTCGTATCTTGGCCTCCAGCCAAGTTCGCGCCGGATCTTGCCCGTGTCCATGGCGTATCTGCGATCATGTCCGGGTCTGTCAGCTACAAAGGTAATCAATGACGCGTGAGGAGCATGTCCAGAATTCGGAGCTTTCTGATCAAGTACGGCGCAAAGGGTGCGAACGATTTCCAGATTTGTCGGCTGGTTGTTGCCTCCGACATTGTACGTTTCTCCAAGGCCCCCATCCTTCAGTACCAGCCATACGGCCTCGCAATGGTCTTCCACGTGCAGCCAATCGCGAATCTGTTGCCCATCTCCGTAGATCGGCAAGGCCTCCCCGCTGAGTGCATTCAGGATCGAGAGGGATATCAATTTCTCCGGGAATTGATAGGGGCCGTAATTGTTAGAGCAATTGGTGATTGTCACCGGTACACCATAGGTATGGGCGTACGCACGCACCAGATGGTCGCTGGAGGCTTTTGATGCAGCGTAGGGTGAATTCGGCGAATAGGGAGTTGATTCTGAGAAGGGGGGGTCGCTTGCTTCCAGGGAACCGTATACTTCATCCGTTGAGATATGGTGAAAGCGGACCCTTTTCGCTGGGAGCAAACCCTCCGTCTCCCAAAATGAGCGCGCCGACTCAAGCAGGACAGATGTCCCAACGACGTTGGTCTGGATGAACGGCGTCGGCCCCAGGATAGATCGATCGACGTGTGATTCGGCCGCAAAATGGACTACAGTATCGATGTTGTATTGGGCCATCAGCTCGTCAGTGAGCCGCTGATCACAAATGTCTCCCTGAATGAAAGTGTGCCGCTCCGGGTCCGGTAGGTCGGCGAGATTCTCGAGGCTCCCCGCATAGGTCAGAGCGTCCAGGTTTATGACCCGGACATCGGGCTCATTCAAGAGCAAGTAGCGAACAAAATTGCAGCCGATAAAACCGGCCCCCCCGGTGACAAGGACATTCTTCATGCCGCCTTCCTTTGGGGTCTGAACGACGTCAGTCGAAGAGATCGGCTTCCCCTAGTGTCAGACCTTCAGCATCTTTGCTGGATAACCTGGGTGGCTTGCCGTCTATGAGGGGCCAGTCGATCCCTAGTTTAGGATCATTCCAAATGAGCGTACGCTCCCAGCTGGGGGCGTAGACATTCGTCACCTTGTAGGACACCTCAGCCCAATCGCTGAGTACATAATAGCCATGGGCAAAGCCCGGCGGAATCCAGAGCTGCTCCTTGGCCTCAGATGAGAGCTCCACTCCCATCCAGCGCCCGAAAGACGGGGAGCTCCTGCGTAGGTCCACGCATACGTCGAAGACTTCTCCCAGGGTGACTCTAATCAGCTTCCCCTGGGCGTGGCGGATCTGGTAGTGCAGACCGCGAAGGACGCCTTGTCTGGAACCAACATAGTTGTCCTGGATGAAAACATCCGAGATTCCGGCCGCAGTGAACACGCCCAGCTGATAAGTCTCCATAAAGAAGCCGCGCGCATCGTCGTGGACTTTCGGCTTGATGAGAATGACGTCGGGGATGGAAGTGGCGACAAATTTCATAATATGGAGGTCTACAGCAATTCTAAACAACTTGGGAGATTCAGCGCAAGGGCAGGGGGCTGATGTGTTTCGTCCTTCGACTCCCCCAGTCATAGCGCTGCATGTTGCCTGCATTACCCTTGTCGATGTTTGGGCCCAACCCTATACTTGAGAACTATGGCGCAGCTCGATTTCAGCGATCGGAAGACCTTCCCAGGAACGAAGGGCGGTCCCTTTGAAATACTGATAACTTCAGCGGAAAAGCTCCCGGTATTCGCCTTGGCCCTGCTGCTGCTGGCCGCGTTGCCGGCCGCAGGGCAGCCGAACCTGACTCTCGCGTTCTGGCTCTTCATGCTTGGGGACTGGGTTCTCCTGGCAGCCCTGCCGGTTGCCCGCCGTTCCTTCGGCCCGCCGAAGGCCCCTACCGTTCTCCTCGCGCTTCTGCGTCTTCCCGCAGCTCTCCTCCCCACACCTTGGTCCCTCCTTCTCCAGGCGGTCGGAACCCTGCTGGTGATCTACGGATTCTGGGTTGAGCCGCATTGGATTAGCTTGGGGCACCAGTTCATTCGTCAATGATCGCCAAGCCTGGGCCGATGCGCGCCGATTCTTCAGTCAGCTCGCAGCCCCCCTGGGCGTTTACCTCGTTTCGGGCAGCCCACCAGTCGATCAGGAGCATGCGGTGTCAAGGATCCTTGAGGGACTGCCCGTTCGCTGGCTGCGCGACGAGAAGACGACATTGAAACACGGGGCCAATCTAATCGACCTTGTAGGTGTCTCATGCACGCACCGGCCCTTTTCCGATGGCCCTAAGCTGGAAGCAGCCCTGGGGGAGGCAACCCGGAGATTCACCGTGTTGCTGCATCATACGCCTGATCTTGCGCCCCAAGCGGCCAAGGCGGGCGTTGATCTGCAGCTTTCCGGGCATACTCATGGAGGTCAGGTCAGACTCCCGCTAATCGGAGCGCTATACACATCATCACTCTACGGAAAGAAGTTCGAACAGGGTCGGCGACAAGTCGATGGAATGACCCTCTATGTGACCAGAGGGATTGGACTCGAAGGGAGGGGCGCGCCGCGTGTTCGCCTGCTTTGTCGGCCTGAGGTCACTGTCTGGGAAATCTCGGCCTGAGCCTTGAGCCTGTACTAGTTTCGCCTGTTGTGACTTCCCCGTCCAGACAAAAGCACAGCGGAATTGTACGAGCCTCGTCCCCTGAGCCTTCGACATTCCCAGAAAGCATGACCCCACAGACAAATGCGCCGCTTTCCAAGATTTAGGACGGCACGTCCCATTCCAACAGGGCATGTCATGAAACATGGTCGGGCTCCGCTGCCGGCCGCCCGGAGAGGCTCACCGATTACGCGTTCGAAGGAATATCGAGGCATCCAATTACTGGAATTCTCCGTATGAAGATATAGAGCAAATCGAGAGGTGTTGGATTGGTCCGTTCAATGCGAATGCTGCGACCGGAAGACGCCCGCGCGGCCGTTTGGGGCAGACCGAATCGTGGCCCCTGTGAGGGCGTACCCTTGGGAGGCGGAACGAAGCAGGTTATCCTCTCAGCCGCAGCTCGCCTGAAAGTCCCGGCCCGCCCGAGGTAATTGTGGCTCCGGTGAGAGCACATCCGATCCAGCCTGTACACTTGGGAAGCACGGTATTCTCACCTCCTCAACTGGGAGGTTCCTGTAAGCTCGGGGAGATGCAAAATCTGTATGCTATTAGGGGACCCATGGGGGTCCTAATACCAGGCTAGAGGAATCGTAGCAGTGAATGCAAATCCCATAAAGGTCCTAGTAGTTGACGACGACCCCCTCGCGTGTGAGGCGATCCGTGTGTATCTCGTGCAATCCGGGCTGGAAGTGGTCGGAATCGGCAAGAGCGGCCGAGAAGCGGTCCGGATGACGGAAGACCTCAGCCCAGATGTGCTTCTTCTGGATAGAAAAGCAACCCGATTTTGAAATCGTTGCTGAAGCCAATGACGGTTTGGAGGCGGTCAAGCTTGCCATCAAGATTATCCCCGATGTGGTCATTATGGATATTAAAATGCCTGATATGGATGGTCTGGAGGCCCTTGCAAGGGTCAAGGCTATTCGCCCGAAGACGAGTGTGATCATACTCACCGCGCACAAGAAGCCTCAGTACCTGGCCCAGGCATTCATCTCTGGGGCGGGGGCCTATCTCACCAAGGAAGAGACCGACCTAGAGAAGCTGCCCGACACTGTCAGGATGATCTTCGATGGTGGTGAGGCTGTCGTGGAACAGGAGCTTCTCCAAGCCGCGCTGTCCGAAAGCCTGGAGCGCACACTTAGAGTGCCGCCCGGGGATGAGATTGGTGCCGAGGATCTGACCAAGCAAGAGCTGAGAGTCTTACGGCTGATCGCTGAGGGTCATAGCAACCGGGAAATCGCACGTACACTCGTCGTCACAGAAAACACCGTCAAGACCCACGTCAGTAACCTTTTTTCCAAGCTGAACGTTTCAGATCGAACGCAGGCTGCCATCCTGGCATTCAAGATTGGGCTTGTGAAATAGATTGGAAGTCCGAAGGCCGGGCTCTTCACCGCAGGTCTGAGGGCGGTCAGATTGACTTCCAAGGCCTCGATCTTCTGGGCTTGCGGCTGTCAGTCCATCAATCCTGAGCGCAGAGCCATGATCGCGGCCTGGGTGCGGTCGGAGACACCCAATTTGGCGAACACATTTCTCGCGTGTGTCTTCACGGTGTTATAGCTAACAAAGAGCGCTTGGGCGATTTGCTCGTTGCTGAGGCCATCCGCCATCAGCGTCAAGACCTTTCGCTCTTGGGAGGTAAGATGTGCAAAGCTGCTCTCTGCCCGAGCCTCTCTTCGTTTTGGATCTTCCACGTTGACCTCCAAGGCCGCCTTTAGCAAGTCTTGCTCGACAATTGCAATGTTTCCCTCGACCACGGCTGAGATGGTCTCGGAGATCCTCTCAAGATCCAGATCGCCTTTCGTGATATAGGCTCCGGCACCGTGAGCGATGGCGCGAGCGACATATCTAGAGCGGCAGTGCGCCGTCAAAATGATCGCGGTTGTCTGTGGAAGGGAGGACTTCACTGCAGCCAGTGCTTCCAAGCCGTCCATTTCGGGCATGGAAACATCGAGCAGGACGACGTCCGGCTGAAGTTCCTCCGCCAGCCTGACAGCCTCGCTGCCGTCGTGGGCAAAGCCCACGACCTCAAAGCCAGATTGATCAAGATACAGACGAATCGCTTCACATGCGAAGGGGTCGTCATCGGCAACGAGGATCCGAGTTGGGCTCAGTGTCATGTCTTGGCCTCCCACTTAGTGGAACGAATGCCAGGCGGCTTTTGTTACACTTCTTGGGCAAGGTTGAGGATTGGGAGGGCCAGGAGGTCGGCAGACGGATTTCACCTATCAAGTGTGATCCGTGGACATCTGACCGGCTGTCTCGGAGTAGCCCGGCTCTTCTGCCAAGCGACCTCAAGTCCTCGGCAGATGGAGCGCGAACCGCCGGTGGCGCGCTCCTCGAGCTGAGGGTGGGAACTCGTGTTCAGGAGGAGCACCGTCCGTGGCTCATGGATTGATCGGAACGATCAGCAGGGTGGAGTGGGTGAAATGACTGCTCTGTCTAGACGAGTTGTGGTCAGTGGCAAGAAAGATGGCGGGCCCTGGGCTCGGGAGATTGGCCGGTGGGTCCTAGCCCTGGCGCGCGTGTTCTTTGAATTTGCGCCGCACATAATTGAACGGATAGTTCAACAACTCTGCGATTTCTGCGATCGCGAGCTGGGGATGATGTTCATACCACTCCCACACCGGCCCCCAATCCATTCTTTGCTCCTCATCTCCAATCACCAGCCGCGGGCGCGGAGGGGGGTTGTTGAGGACCTTGCGGAAGAGAATATCTTCTTGGATGAAAGGATTCTGTAGGTTGACCTCGGGCGTGAGCACGAGCTCGAACTCTCCGTCCTTGGCGTCGTTCTGGAGGCGGCTCGAGGCAAAGCCAAGCCTGAACCTGGGACCAATTGAAGGAGAATCCCAGGTGATCCGCTGGTAGATCGTATTGCGCCACTTGCGACTGATGCCAAATCTCTCGAGGATAAGATCCAGCTGCGAGGTGAATTGCGTATACTCCTTAAAGTTGCGCTCTATCCATTCAAGTACCTGATCGTAGCTTGCCAAGGGAAGACCATACACCCCTTGCAGCTTTCTAAGTTCAGCCCGCAGGGGTCTGTTCTCCTCAAAGACCTCCTGCCAGTCACTCTGAACGGAACTGGCAGCATTCATCAGCTCCTTCCAGTGGATTTCGGCGTCCTCTCTCCGGCACAGACGCAACCAGCGCTTTTCGAAGACTCTGTAGATTTCCTCTTCACCCATTATGGTAGCTCTCTGGATCGACCTTGGGGCATCGAGAACCCACCTGTGAACGCTCGGGAGGAGGCTCGGTCCTGCGGCAAGGGGCGCTCTCCTTGGTGCGCCACACCTTCTATCTGACCCTCTCGTGATTGCCCTGATCATAGTGGAATGTGGCTCAAAGGCGCAAGTTCTCGTATTCACTCATCTAAAATGTTACCGAAAGATAATGGTTCTCTCAGAAGAAAAT
>CAYGCA010000003.1:0-1666 GCA_964348265.1 uncultured Anaerolineaceae bacterium
AGGCTCCCTTTCAAAACTCAGTCCTTTGACTGCCTGCTGTCGACCTTTCCGAGCGAGTACATCCTGGATCCGCAAAGCCTGAGCGAAGCATGGCGAGTCCTGAGGCCCGGAGGCATGCTGGTCATCGTCCCCTCCGCGCAGATCACTGGCACCTCTTTGCCCGACCGTTTTGCCGCCTGGCTGTTCGGGATCACTGGTCAGTCGGACGACCCCGACCCGCAATGGAGGCTGTTGTTTGAGGAGGCGGGATTCTCTCTTCAACTCGATAGAGTGAAGCTGCCGAGAGCGGCGGTGCTTCGCCTCACAGCCCGCAAGCTGACTACAAGGCCCTGGTTTGCAAGCCCGGAACTGAAGCCTTAGAATTGGTCGTGCTATGCAAGATCCAAGCCTGAAAAAAACCAAAGCACATGAACTGGCTATGCTCCTCAGCGAGGGCCGAAAGAAGTTCATTCTTCGGCTGGAGCCCGATTCCGAATTGCAGACCCATCAGGGCATCCTTAGGCACAACGATTTAATCGAAGTGCCCTGGGGTTCAGTCGTGAGATCCCACCTGGGAATCGAGTTCTACATTCTCGAGCCAAGCCTCCATGACATGCTGCTCCAGATTCGGCGCAGATCGCAGATCATCTTCCCAAAAGACATCGGATACATTTTGCTGCGCCTTTCTGTTGGGCCGGGAAAAACAGTCATCGAAGCCGGAACCGGCTCAGGTGCTCTTACAACGGCCTTGGCCTGGGCCGTAGGACCGGGAGGCGGGGTGATTACCTATGATAGAAGAAGGGATATGCTGGAACTGGCGCAAGCCAATCTCCGGCTGGTGGGCTTGGAGGACAGAGTCCTCTTCCGGCAGAAAGACATAAGCGATGGTTTCGAAAGTCGAGCGGCCGATGCTCTCTTCTTGGACCTCCCTAATCCTGAGGCCTATCTCGGACAAGCCCGGGGAGCGCTCATCAATGGCGGAACATTCGGCGCAATCCTGCCAACGGTCAACCAAGTTTCAGAGCTCCTTACAGCCCTGAGGCAACATCAGTTCGCGCTCATCGATGTCTGCGAAATCCTGCTGCGTTTCTATAAACCCGTCTCCGCAAGGCTGCGCCCTTCCGATCGTATGGTTGCCCATACAGGATATTTGGCCTTTGCCAGGCCAGTCCTAGACGACTCCCGTAAAACCCCTTCTGAATCCGCATAGGATCTCTGAGACGGGAGGGCCAAGACCAGGGGATTTGAGGGGCTGAAACCGCGCCTCGAGCCTTCTCGCCGCAGGCACGCAGGCAGAAAGCAATTTCGAGCCCCTTCTCCGTGCGATTTCACAAGGTCAATCGGGATCGGCGAGATATGCCAGGCGGCAAGCCGGCCCCCGAACTCAGCCGATCCCCTGATAGGCCCTCTCCCGGGTAGAATGAGGGGACCACTCGACCGGTGCGATGTCCGGAAAACTGTCCTATGAAGGGGGTGGATGGGCAAGCGCCAAGGTTTTGCAGATAGGGGTGGGTATCTCCGCTGCCAGCACCGAGGCGTCCTAGAGGCGAAGGCCGAGCCAAGCCTGATGACCGATCTTACCAGGCAACTGCGGAACAAACTCTCGCATCGAACCCCTGAGCGCTACACTGAGTGGGATGCACGACCTGCTGCAGTCCTAGTCCCGATCTTTCAGCAAGATGGAGAC
>CAYGCA010000003.1:1676-3823 GCA_964348265.1 uncultured Anaerolineaceae bacterium
CAGGAAAGTTTGCCATCCAAAACATTGAAGTTGCAGATTGTGTGGCAGGGCGGGCAATGCGCCTCCTGGCACATCCTTTTTACTCGTCGCACGGAGTCATTGCCTGATCACCGCGGCCAGGTTTCATTCCCCGGTGGCCGGATTGATGCGGCGGATGCCGGCCCGGAGGAGGCGGCTCTTCGTGAAGCCGAGGAAGAAGTTGGCATCCACCCGAACGATGTTGAGATTCTAGGTCGGCTCGACCCTCTCTACACCGTGACACAGTTCCTGATCAATCCTGTTGTGGGCGTGGTGCCCTGGCCATATCCCATTCGGCTGAATTCAGAGGAGGTCGACGTCGCCTTCGGGATACCGATCGACTGGCTTGCGAATCCTGCCAATCTCGAAGCAAGGCGCCGCAATCCTCTGGTCGCCGGAAAGAGCGTCCTGGTCTACTACTTTAGGCCCTACGAAGGACATGTAGTCTGGGGAGCCACGGCGCGGATTACCCTAAGTCTCTTAGATCTCCTTGGCCGAAATCCCGCCCATTAAGCAGAACGGAGCGCTTCGGGCGCGCTCCGTCGCTAGAAGGAGGTTCTCCAGAGGAGGCTAGTCCTCTTCTTCGCCTGGCTCTTCCGCCTCCTCCTCCAGCTCTTCGCGTCCAACCCGCTCGGGTTCAGCTTCGACTGGTACAAAGGCCTCCACTTCCTCTTCCTCAACCATTTCCTCTTCCTGGTAGATAACCCTGGCGATCAGCTCCTCCGAATCCGTCAAGACCGTGACCCCGTCAGTCAGGGAGAGTTCCTCAACCGTTATTCTGTCGTCGATCGCCTTCAGGCCTTGGAGGTCCACCGGGAATCGTTCGGGTAAGTCTTGCGGCAGGGCTTCAACTTCAATCTCACTCAGGCCTGTCACAAGTACTCCACCCTGTTGTTCGACGGCTGGAGCTTCGCCGATCAGTTCGATCGGCACCACAGCCCGGATGGCAACATTCATGGCCACTTTTAGGAGATCGATATGCAACATCTCGCGCCGAATGACATCCATCTGGACATCCCGAAGAAGAACACTGTGCGTTTCACCCTCCAGATTGAGGTCAATCAGCGTCGATCCGCTTACACCCAGAAGGACCTTGCCAGCGGAGTGGGCTTCCAACTCGATTGGTATCGGCGAGAGGTCAGCGCCATAGACCACTCCCGGAAGAACCCCTTCTCTGCGCAGCGATTTGACCTTTTTTCCAAGCAGGGATCGCCTCTTGGCTTCAAGTACTAATCCCGACATTCATTCACCTCCAGTGCGCCTTCCCACCGAGCGGGATTGCACCAGCGCTATCTGCCCCGCCGCAAGCTAGCCTCGTTCGAAAATGGCTCCTACTTCCGACCGACCAGTAACCGGCTCACAAACAGGACCAATCCCATGGCTATCCCAGCAGTCAATCCTGCGAGAAGCGAGCCTCTCGTATCCAGCACTGGGTTGAGTGGACCCTGGACATCTCTGGCCAGCAGAAAGATAGGGGGGCTGTTGTCTAGGGTCGCGTTCCCTGCAATGACAATCCCCGCTGGAGATCGGTTCAGACTAATCGAATCAGCCCTGACGGCCCCTGCCGCAACCCGGTCGCCATGGACCTTTTCCGCCTGGACGGACAGGGTACTCGACAAACGCATCCCCATGTCCCTAGCGCTGATCGAGCCAGCGAACCCTTGATTCATCTCCAGTTCATCCGCCACAATCCTCCTAGCGGACCCTCGAATCACCTGGGCAACTTCCGCTTCGACAGTGCCAATTTCACCTCCCCGGATGTTCACAACATCGGCCTTGGCTCTGCTTCCTATCTCTTCATGAGCTGTCTCGGTCATGCTGCCCTCACTTGAGCACAAAATAAGGCTCTCACCTGCGGTGAGGCCTCACCAGATACAAGGCTTTTCGCTATTGCGGCCGAATTCTAACCTCTGACCTCACTCCCGTCAAATGTTCGTTGACCGGCTGCATATGGGCGTGTTAAACTGATCTATTGCCTGTTTGCCGGCACATGTTCGAAAGGTAGAGGGTCTTGAATGCCAAGTAGGGCCTTCGTCGCTTTGGTGCCGGGTCCGATCTTCGGGCTCGTCAGCATGCGCTCCACGCGCTTCGAGCACGTAGCAATCCTCACAAATCCAGGTGCCATGGCG
>CAYGCA010000003.1:3833-5659 GCA_964348265.1 uncultured Anaerolineaceae bacterium
CCAAGTAGGGCCTTCGTCGCTTTGGTGCTGCTCTCACTAAATATGGTCGCACATCCGGACACCTATGCTCAGAGGGCGGGCACTGTGGAGATCTCTCAACCGATGCCAGGCGAGGCGGTCTCGGGTGTAGTGATCATTGAGGGAACGGCTGATCATCCGGATTTCGTTTTCTACGAGCTTTCCTTCTCCTACAATCCGAACCCGAGCGAGACGTGGTTTCCGCTGGTTGAGCCCATCATGGCGAATGTCTTGAGAGGCCGTCTTGCGATTTGGGATACCACAAGTATCACCGACGGCAATTATAATCTGCGGCTCAGCGTCAGGCTTGAGGACGGTACGGACGTCTCGACGGTTGTCGAGAACATTCGGATCAGGAACCACTTGCCTGTCGAGACGGACACGCCCGCGCCGAGAGCGCCAACCCTCGTTCCAAGCCCCGTCCCGCCAAGCCTTACACCTTCCCCGACAGCCCTGGTCAGGGTGCGGGATCCGGAGCCGGGACAGGTGACAAGGGCCTTTTTCCTGGGAACCTCCTTTTCTATCGCTGGCCTCGGACTATTCGGCGCCTATGCGGTAGTGCGGAGACGCATTCGAGCAAGGATAGGTTCGCTCCGGATGCGCCACCTCTACTGGAAGAGGCGGCGAAAGCAACGCTGGAGCCGAAGATCATGAGCGCCGGCCACTCGACAGATCCCTATTTGGTAGCAGGTCTGGGCAATTCAGGCCGCGCCTACCGCAACAATAGGCACAACGCCGGCTTCATGCTCGTCGACCTTCTGGCAATCCAGCTGAAGGTTGCCTTTTCCCGCCGGCAGTCGGAAGCGCTCGTGACCACGGCTCATTTGGCGGATTCCTGGGTTGTTCTGGCGAAGCCACAAACCATGATGAATCAGGCTGGTCGATCTGTGGGTTCGCTGATCCGTCACTATCGAATTCGCCACCCACACGTTATGCTGCTTTACGACGATCTTGATCTGCCGCTCGGCGCAATTCGTATTCGAGAGCATGGAGGGTCAGGAGGGCACAAGGGCTTGCAGTCCGTTCTTGACAAAGTTGGGACCCACGCAATACCCCGTCTACGATTAGGGATAGGTCGCCCACCCCCTGGGGTGGATCCTGTGAAGTACGTCCTTGACGACTTCACCGGTGAGGAGAAGGCATTCTTTCGGCCATCTCTCGCGCGGGCTGCCGATTGCATCCGGTTGTACCTGCATCAAGGCATTCAGGCCGCAATGACGGAGTGCAACCAAACGGCGGATGAAGGATGAACCTGTCACCTCTGCTTGAAGTAGTCCGATCCACCCCGGGTTATGGGGAGCTATTGGAGCTGATCCAAGCCGGTGGGAGAAACCTTGGATCCCTGCACCTCATACGTTCCGCCCGCCCGACCTTTGCCGCCGCGTTGGCCGAGGATCTCTCGAGACCGGTGGCCCTGTTCTTGGCGCGCGCCGACCGATTGCTCAACTTGGCGGAGGAGCTTCCGATTTGGTCTCCGGGCCTGAATGTGCTCACTCTACCCGACCCCGATCCCCTCTTCTATGAAGCCTCGTCATGGGGGCCTCGAACGATCCAGCAACGGGTGCGTGCCCTGGCGCAATTGTTGACACATCCTTCTGCGACTCCAAGCCCCCAGGGATTGGAGGGCCAGCCAACGTTGGTCCTTGCGGCGAGCCGGGCCGCCATCACCAGGACCCTCTCGCCGAGACGGTTCCGCGAGCACCTTCGGTGGGTGAAAGTGGGCGGAGACCTCCCGCTCAGCAGATTTGTCGGGTTCCTGGTTGAGGTTGGCTTCGTGCCCACGGAGTACCGAGTCCGACACTGGGAAC
>CAYGCA010000003.1:5669-11960 GCA_964348265.1 uncultured Anaerolineaceae bacterium
GAGGTCTTCTCAATGCGGCGATTCGATCCAACGACCCAGCGTTCGTCGGAGGAGGTAGCAGAGCTGAGAGTCACCCCTGCACGTGAGGGATTGCCTCGTTTATACCGTCCAGAGTGGGATGCCTGGCTGACTGGAGAGGCTGGCTCGCAGGACACGGCGACGAACCCCTATCTCGAGTTCTTCTTGCCCTGGATGGATCCCGATTCAGGAGGACTGCTTGAGTATCTTCCGGCAGAATCCATTGTTCTTTTCGAGGATCTGGCCTCCTTCGAGGATTCGGTCAACGAACTTGAGGAACAGGCCGTCAAGTCGCGGCAGGAACTGAGGCGCGTTGGCCGTCTTCCGAGGAACTTCCCACTGCCCTACCTCACCCTGGCTGATCTAGCCGAATCGCTGGGAACCCGACAATCGCTTGACATGGGTCTAATGACAGCGGCTTCCCCCCTGATTCCTGAGCTGTCGCAGGCCATCTTTCCCGGATCACGCTTTGCCGGTCAACTTAGGCCGCTAATGGACCACATCGGCGCGGCCCAGAGAAAGCACGACACGCTTCTCGTCGCTAGTCGCCAAGCGGCGCGGCTGGCCGAGCTATGGGCTGGGAATGAAGGCCGCCGGCCCACACTTGACACCCTGCCTGAGCCCTTCTTGCCGGGAGGCTTGTACTTCTTGCAGGGCGCGTTGACGGAGGGCTGGGTGCTCAAGACGGGGGAAGGGGGCACAATCCACCTGATTACAGATGCTGAGATCTTCGGCTGGGCCCGATTGCGACGGCGGCCTAGACCGCTACCGCCGGCCACTTCACCGGAGACGGCCTACGCAGACCTTGACCCTGGCGCCTGGGTAGTGCACGTCGATTTCGGGATCGGGCAATTCCGTGGGCTGGTCGAAAGAACTATCGAAGGCTATCGGCGTGAATACCTCCTGATCGAATACGCCGAGGGAGACCAAGTCTACGTGCCCATCCACCAGGCTGACCGCATCACCGCCTATGTTGGCGTCGATGGGACGTCCCCCAGTCCGTCTCGTTTGGGGACCCGAGAATGGGAGCGGGTCAAAGGTCGGGCCAAACACGCTGTCGAAGAAGTCGCCCGTGACCTGCTCGAACTGTACGCCCGGCGAATGACTGCTACCGGGCATGCCTTCTCACCTGACACAGATTGGCAGGCTGAACTTGAAGCCTCATTCCCCTACCGCGAGACCGCGGATCAACTCGGCGCACTTGACGCAATAAAAAGCGACATGGAAAGCTCGAGGCCTATGGATCGGCTGATCTGCGGCGACTCCGGCTATGGCAAGACGGAGGTAGCCCTGCGCGCCTCCTTCAAGGCCCTGATGGATGGGAAGCAAGTTGCCATCCTTGTGCCGACTACGATCCTAGCGCAGCAGCACTTCAAGACCTTCCGGCAAAGACTGGCCGCCTTCCCGGCCGAAGTCGAAATGCTATCGCGCTTTCGTTCTCGGGCTGAAGCGGAGCCCATCCTTCGGCGCCTTGCCTCAGGCAAAATCGACATCGTGATCGGCACCCATCGCTTGCTCCAGCAGGATGTCGAGTTCAAGGACCTGGGACTCTTGATCATTGATGAAGAACAGCGCTTCGGGGTCACGCACAAGGAGCACTTGAAGTCGATGCGAACCGAGGTCGACGTCCTCACGTTGACTGCCACCCCCATCCCGCGGACACTTTACATGGCGCTGACAGGGGCACGGGACATCTCGACGATCAACACTCCGCCGGAAGAGCGCCTTCCCGTCATTACCCACGTCGGCAAGTACGATCCACACCTAATCAGGCAAGCAGTGCTGCGCGAGCTCAGCCGCGAAGGACAGGTCTACTTCGTCCATAATCGAGTGAAAACGATTGAGGCGGTTCGCTCTCGTCTACAGAAGCTATTGCCCGGCGTCCTCATTGAGGTCGCCCATGGTCAGATGCCTGAACCCGAGCTGGCAAGCGTCATGGAACGCTTCGCTGGTGGCCAGATCGACGTTCTTGTCTGCACCTCGATCGTTGAGACAGGGCTAGACATCCCGAATGCCAACACTCTTATTGTGGATCAGGCTGAACTGTTTGGGCTGGGTCAGATGTACCAGCTGCGCGGCCGGGTCGGCCGGGGGACCGTGAGAGGCTTCGCCTATTTCTTCCGAAACCTCCGCCTTAGGGCGACCGAAGAAGCTCTCGAACGCCTTGAGATTCTGGCTGAGCATACCGAACTCGGGTCAGGCTATTCGATCGCGCTACGCGACCTTGAAATGCGCGGTGCCGGCGATATTCTTGGCACCCGTCAGCATGGTCACATCGCTGCACTTGGCTTCCATCTATACACGCGCATGCTGGCCACAGCAGTCCACCAGCTCAAAGCCGAATACGGCGGTCAGCCACCGAAGTCTGCGGATCTTCTGACAGCCGCCGGGGATTTACCTGTCTCAATCGATCTACCTCTGCCAACTGCAATACCGGCCGACTATGTGCCTGATCGCAACCTCCGTCTCCAGATGTACAGACGCATGGCTGACCTTCGAACTTTCGAGGAGATCGATTCCTTGGGAGGCGAATTCATGGATCGCTTCGGTCCACTCCCGGCAGAGGTGGAGAACTTGCTCTACCAGCTGCGTGTCAAGATCATCGCCGCCGAAGCGAAGGTCACCTCTATCTCAGTCAAGCACAATCAGCTCCATTTGAGGCTGCCGGCATCCCTCACTGAGAACAACATTCCGGATCTCGGGCCGGATGTTCGAAGGAGCAAGACCGGGTTGTGGTTGGCTAGGGGATCCGGGAACGAATGGACGGAGCGCCTGATGGAGATCCTGAGCTATTTGAGAAGCGCTGCCTAGTGTCAATCATCCCGGAAAGTCTTACCGGCATAAGGGAAGGATGGCCCCAGTCCAGGGCCCACGAGCTTATCAGGCTGCAAGCTCCTCCGCCCTCTCACGCTCAACAAAATAGCGGACCATGAGCCAGTCACTCAGCCAAGGAAGGAAGGAATTGATCCAGCGGAAGGGCGCATAGAGTGAGGGGATGACAACCGAACGTCTTGGTTTACCGACACAGCGGAGCACCGCGTTCGCGACCTGATCCGAACTCAAGGTCAGCCAGCCGGGCGTCTCAGTGCGAGTCTTTCGCCTGGCGCCAGTCTTGCGGCCGAATCCTGTCCTCACTGTTCCAGGGTAGATCGTAGAAACTTGAATTCCCCAGGGCAAAGCCTCACGCCGAAGCGCTTCGCTGAAACCCCTGACCGCGAACTTGGACGCCGCATAGATCGAGTAAGTCGGAGGGGCAATGAAGCCTGCGAAGGAAGCTACATTAATGATATGACCGCCGCGCCTGAGCTGCATGTGGGGCAGGACTGATTGCGCCATCCAAATCATCCCCAGCAGATTCACCTCGATCTGGAACTTTATGTCCGTAAGAGGATCCATCTTCTCCAGCCAGTCAAAACGGCCAAGGCCGGCATTATTGAGCAGCACGTCAATCCTGCCAAAGTGATCGAGGCTTGACTGGACACAGGCCTGAACCTGCTCCAGGTTTGAGACGTCCAGCCCCAGAGGGAGCGCGCGCAGGCCTTGAAAATCGGCTTCAAGCGACTCCGCCAGGGACTTGAGCCTCTCATAACGGCGCGCTGCAAGCGCTAGGGACCAGGATTGCCTTGCAAAGGCGCGGGCCGTTGCTTCCCCGACGCCAGAGGATGCGCCTGTGATAAGCACTACCTTGCGTGGGAGTGAAGAGACCATGGGCCAACCTTTCGGCGAGTACAGAGTGAGCTAATTGCAGGGAACAAGGCGGAGGGGAGGACCCCACATCAGGCTTCACACCTGGACGGCCCTAAAACTCTGCCCAATAGTGCACCATAACCGCCATATAGGGGATTCCTTCTAGATACTCAAAGCCAATCGCCCAGGTGCGCCAGTCGTAGCCGCTCTCCGGTGAAGGGGCGGGGTGGTAGACTGAATAGAAATTCAGATTTGCATATTCACTTGGCCAGCGGAGATCCATGGTTGTGAGACCCGTTTTCAGCTGATTGCATGCCAGCTCGGCTGGGAAAAGAAAAACGCTCTCCAAGCGAGGGAGAAGGACCTGACGGAAACTGCCTTCGAGTCGGATCCGGCTACCGGTCTGCACTCCCCAATCGAACTTCTCCCTGCTAGCGAAGATCCGTATCAGGGATTCGGGCTCAAGCGTAACCTCCGGATTCCACCACTCGTGACGAAAGCTGAGACCGTGCTTAGGACTCGAGAGCTTTGCCAAAGCCGCATCATCTAACCTGCTAATGGCCTGCTTGAACTCCGCAATCAGATCAATGATCCTGCGATCCTGACAGAAAAGGTCGCCCGAGACCTCTTCCGTCAGATTCCAGGAGTTGACCCATCCTGTCCGACCGTCAGGGAGCTGGATCTCAAGCCATTCGGAGGTGCCGAGCATCGTCCTATTCTTGGTCAGTTGAATGCCCGTACCATCCGAGCTAAGATGGTGTACAACTGAGCCGGCGATCCCCGCCGGTTGGTGAACCCTCAGGCTCTCACCGGCCGGGATCCAAACCACGGCATACCTGTCAGAGCGCGTGAAGAGGTCCGAGGATTCGGGAGTTGCGTCTTCCGAGAGCGTCTCTAGCTGGACTTCTGTTTCCCATGCTGGCGGGGGTTGACCAGGCTGCGGGGAAATGTTGCGGCCGCTACAGGCGACCAGGGCAATTGCCAAGCCCACGACCGCTTGAATTCCATGCCAAGTCGGGCAGCTGACGCGCCTCCCAGTGCCGCAAGTTTTCACAAGACACTATTTCCGAACGAAACTTGAAACGAGTTTGTGTTATGGCTGTGCAAGCGAGGCTACGTCCAGGCGGATCCGCAAATGGATAATGTCATCTCGGGTCTAGACCGAACGGCTGGCCACCCACCACCACCCCGAACTTACCGCCGCCCCGGACCGAGACGCCCCGCTCTTGCCGACTCTTGTTTGCCGACTGCGCGCGTCGGGAGGTGAAACAAGGGCCAACTCGAGCACTTGATCCATGTGATTGACGAAGTGAATCTGCAGTTGCTCTCTTGCCTTGCTGGGTAGATTGACTAGATCCTTCTTGTTTTGTTCCGGAAGAATCACTCTCTTGAGTTTGATGCGGTAGCCAGCCAAGACCTTGTCTCTTACCCCTCCCACGGGCAATACCCGGCCTCGCAGCGTTATCTCACCGCTCATGCCGATATCATGCCGGACTGGCCTTCCGGTCAAAGCCGAGGCCAAGGCAGTGGCCATGGTTATGCCAGCACTGGGGCCATCCTTGTGGATTGAT
Organism: uncultured Anaerolineaceae bacterium; assembly: GCA_964348265.1. Lineage (GTDB taxonomy): Bacteria > Chloroflexota > Anaerolineae > Anaerolineales > E44-bin32 > JBFJVD01. The sequence continues at coordinate 10,946 of CAYGCA010000003.1, forward strand.
CCCTCCGGGATATGGATGTGAATGTCGGTGCCATCGAAACGCCCGGGATCGATGTTCAGCTCACTCGTCCGTGATCGGACAAAGGACAGGGCAGCCTGAGCCGATTCCTGCATGATTTCCCCAACTTGTCCAGTGATTTGCAGGACCCCCTTGCCTTCCATAAGGAGAACTTCAACAGGCAGTGTGTCGCCCCCGCTCTCAGTCCAGGCAAGGACTGTGGCGGTTCCAATCTGGTCATCCTTCTCGGCCAAGCGAGGCGTAATCTTGGATGAGCCCAGCAATCTGGCCAGCATCGAAGGCGTGATCCGCTCAGGCAGCTTCCGACCTTCCGCCTTCCGTCGGGCAAGTTTTCGAAGCACCTTTCCAATCTCACGTTCCAGATTGCGGACACCGGCCTCCCAGGTGTATTCCCGGATGATAGTCTGCAAGGCGTCATCGGAGATCGTGATTTCAGACTTTCTCAGACCGTTCTGCCTACTTTGCCTCGGAATCAGGAATCTGCGCGCAATTTTAAGCTTTTCTTCCTCGATATACCCGCTGAACTCGATCACCTCCATTCGATCCAGCAGCGCAGGAGGAATTGGATCGAGCGTGTTGGCTGTCGTGATAAACATCACTCTGGAAAGATCGTACGCGGCCTCTAGATAATGGTCGGAAAAGGCGTGGTTCTGCTCCGGATCAAGAACTTCGAGCAGGGCCGAGGCAGGATCACCCCGGAAATCAATCCCGAGCTTGTCGATTTCATCGAGCATATACAGAGGATTAATCGTGCCAGCGCGTCGCATGCCTTGGAGAATTCTGCCCGGGAGGGCACCAATGTAGGTCCTGCGGTGACCGCGGATCTCCGCCTCGTCCCGGATGCCCCCCAGTGAGATGCGCACAAACTTGCGACCCAGCGCTTCAGCAATGGACCGACCCAAGGATGTCTTGCCAGTGCCCGGCGGCCCAACGAAACAAAGGATCGGCTGGCGATGAGCCTCTGGCGCGAGGCTCCGGACGGCAATATACTCCAAAA
>CAYGCA010000003.1:12004-12793 GCA_964348265.1 uncultured Anaerolineaceae bacterium
GCGTCGCGCAGGCCATGATGGTGCTTGTTAAGGACTTTGGCAACGTGGCGTATGTCCAAGTTGTCTCTGGTGGCCTCAAGCCATGGAAGTTCGAGGAGCCAATCAAGGTACGTCCGGATAACGCCAACCTCGGGCGACATGGGCGGCATCTGTCCAAGCCTACGGACCTCCTTTGAGGCTCTGGCCTTGATCTCATCCGGCAAGTCAAGCTCCTCAATTCTCTCCCGAATCTCCGCCAATTCTTGTGTCCAAATGTCCGATTCACCGAGTTCGGATTGGATGGCTTTCATTTGTTCCCGAAGGTAGAGTTCACGCTGGGAGCGATCGACTTCCTTCTGAACCTTAATGTGGATGCTTTCCTCCATCTCGAGCAGATCGAGCTCGCGACCCAGGAGCATGCTCATCTGGTGGAGTCGGACAACCGCATTGAAGGTCTCAAGAATCTCCTGACGTTCGGCAATCGTCAGATTGATCGTTGAGGCAACCAGATCGGCCAGCCATCCGGGTTCTTCGATATTTACGGCGTATACATAGATCTCCTCGGGGATGCTCCGGTTCAGGCGCACACATTTCTCAAATAGGGTTATGACCGCCCGCATTAGGGCGACCGTCTCCTTGGTCCGCGATGAGGTTTCCTGGATCGGGCGGGCCCGGGCGCGAAGGAAGGCCCCATCGTACAGGTACTCTACAACCTCGATCCTTCGCCGGCCTTGCGTCAGCAGGGAGTACGACCCATCGGGGATGTTCAGCAGTCGACTTACTGCCACTTCCGTGCCAGTAGTGTACAAA
>CAYGCA010000003.1:12803-13339 GCA_964348265.1 uncultured Anaerolineaceae bacterium
GGATCTTCCAGGCTCTGGTCAAACTGTGCAATCGCGACCATCGTCTCCCCGGCGCGGACTGCTTCCTCCACTGCCATTTTTGTGGATTCATCGATGATGAAAAGAGGGGTCACCATGTTGGGGTACAACACAATGTCCCGAAGTGGCAACACTGGGCATTCGATCAGGCCATCCGCGTCCTGCGACGCATCTTCGATACGATACAATTCATCAGCCCTGCGCCCCATCGCGTCCCCGAATTCCGCAGGCACCTGTGGCCACTCCGTTCGCGAAGCGCTCACCCGGCTCCTCCGCGCCTTTGCAGTATGGACTTGGTCTCTTCGCTCCAAGCCGTAAGGACCTCCCCAGCAACGAACATACTTCCGGCTGCAACGGTTAGATCGTGAGGCATGCTGCCCCGCAACGCAACCGCAAGCGCTCGGGAGACTGGAATTACTCCTTTGGACTCTACGCCAAAAACCCTGGCATGCAAGGCCAAGTCTTCGGTAGGGAGGGCCCTCGGGTGGAAGGCCTGTGTGAGTATGAGGCTGCGAACA
>CAYGCA010000003.1:13349-14923 GCA_964348265.1 uncultured Anaerolineaceae bacterium
GAATGTCCTTGTCGCTCGAAGCTCCGAAGAGCAGTGTAAAGGACCGACCTGGAAAGTAGTCTTCGATTGCTTGGCGTAATTTCCTTGCCGAATCGCGATTGTGGGCGGCATCTACGATCAGAGCTGGCGACTCCGACAGAATCTGGAATCTGGCGGGCCAGGAGGCCGAGGCGAAACCGCTCTGGATGGCATTCTCGCTGAGGGCGAGCCCACGCTCGCCGGCTGATTTCAACGCCGCGTAGGCGACAATCGCATTTTCCACTTGGTGCTGTCCAAGCAAGGAAAGATCAAGACGAAGTGCGCTTTTTGGCCTGGCAGGCTTTGTCGCCCTGGCCTGCTTTCCGAGGCGCGTATACTCCTCTTCCCAGATGAAGAAGCTCTGCCGCATAAGGTCATGCCCGACTGGCTCAGAGCGCCAACGATCTTCCACCCGGACTACGTGGGCTCCTTTTTCCTCGGCAACGGCTACGATGGCCGCCCCGGCCTCCCTTCTCTGCGGCGCCAAGATGACCGGCACCCCTGGTTTGATGATGCCGGCCTTTTCGTGTGCGATCTCAGAAAGGGTCGTGCCCAGTATGTGCGTATGGTCATAAGAGATTGAGGTTATCACCGAAACTAGGGGCTTCAGGACATTTGTTGCGTCCAGGCGCCCCCCCAGGCCGACTTCGACCACCGCGCAATCAACCCCCTGATGGGCGAAGTGGAGGAAGCCGAGAGCGGTGATGAGTTCATAGGTTGTCAGCTTTGGGATGGCTTCGACCGGCGCCCTGAGTTCATCGACCAGATCGGCTACTGTATCCTGGGGAATCTCCTCGCTATCGATCTGAATGCGCTCAGTGAACCGCCGCAGGTGGGGAGAAGTATACAGCCCTGTCTTGAACCCTCCCTGGTGGAGCGCCGATCCCATCAGCGCTGCTACGGATCCTTTGCCTTTCGTGCCCGCAATATGGACAGTGGGATACTCGTCTTGCGGGTTGCCGAGAGCAGCCAGCAGACGCCGCACTCGACCAAGCTCGAAGGCTTCCGCTGAGTAGCGATCACTGCGCTCCCGACTGTAGTCGATAAAGGAATAGAGATAGTCCAGCGCTTCTTGATAGCGCACATTGAGCATTGGTCGAAATTGTAACCTTCACCTTCAGGCTGCACAAGCTGCCAGGGTCAACGCCGTTTGGCGTGAGTCGCCCCCCGAGGCGTCTCACCCACGCCAAGGCAAGCGCCCGCTCGCAGGCCTCTAGTTCAGGCCGATGCCGCGCTCCTCGGACTCCTCGCTGAAGCGCAGCCCCCCCTGGTTCACAGGACAATGATGGAGTCGAGATCGGAAGGCGGCTCGGACGAGCACTCTAGCCCGCTGAACACACACACTAGAGGGTAGAAGGATCGATCTGACCCGTGGCTTTGGACCGATCTTTTGCTGGGTGAACCGGAGGTGTTATAATCCGCAGAGCATGGCTAGTCTGAGCATCAACACACCAGTTCTGGTGCTTAACGCGAACTTTGAGCCGCTTAACGTGTGCCGTACTCGGCGCGCACTGGGCGTCATTTTTGCCGGCAAGGCAGAGCTGGTGCTCAATGGC
>CAYGCA010000003.1:15083-23904 GCA_964348265.1 uncultured Anaerolineaceae bacterium
ACCACACCTGCCAATACTGCGGACATAGGTCCAACCACCTTACGCTCGACCATGTCGTGCCTCGACACCGCGGCGGCAATCACACATGGGTGAATCTTGTCACTGCTTGTCCGGGCTGCAACCTAAAGAAGGGCGGTCGCCTCCTCCGGGAAGCCCATATGCACCTGCGGCGAGCTCCGGCTGAGCCAAGGCCAACCGCGCACTACCTGTTTGGACACCACCTAAACGATAACCAGGACTGGTTTCAGTTCCTCGAGGGGTGGTAGGGGTCACCTGCGGAAGGGGGGATCCTTCTGTTCAACCCGCGTGACCATTCAACACCGCCCCTTTGCCAGACTCCGTCCGTCTCCAGGCTGACCGACATTTCCTTGCCCCAAGGCTCCCTTGATGGAGAGCCTTGAAGCGCTGCTCCGCTCCCAGCCCGCGCCGGGCTCAGATAAGGCGCGCAGGCCGTTGACGACCTGCTCTCAGAGGAGTATCGAGGCCGCCTATGCTCGTTTAAGGACTATTCGATTTCTGTTTCGATGAGACCCAGGTCCCCGTCCCGTCGGCGGTAAATCACGTTCACCCGGTTCGTGGTTGCATCGAGGAATACGAAGAAGTCTTGATGATCAAGCAGGCTCATCTGCTCGACGGCTTCCCTCTCATCCATTGGGCGAAGCGTGAATACCTTGCGACGACTGATGACTCCTTCCGCCCCCAAGGCCCGCCCAGTCTCGGAGGGCGAGTCGGGCGCCGCGTGTGCCGCGCTGCGCCCATCGCCGCGTCTGTTCCAATGCCTGCCCTTGTACCGTTCGATTTGCCTGCTGATCTTCTCCATAACCGAATCCACGGAGGCATACATGTCGTCGGTCCGCTGCTCGGCGCGCAGCAGGACACTCTTGCCTCGCACGGTGAGTTGGGCAATGTGCCGATCACTGGCATTCCGCGCAGATTTCACGTAGCGCAGATCGACCCTTGCCTCCTCCAGGACATCCAAGTAGCGATCCAGCTTGCTTACCCTCTTAGTAATGTAATCGCGCAGGCGATCGTTTAGATCTACATCCCGGGCATAGATTTCCACCTGAACTGTCATCTTTCCTCCAGACGAAGCTCGCAGGTAAGGAGCTGGGCAGGCTCTGGCCACCGCTAGGGCTTGGGCAGCAGCCACAACGAACTCATGCGTAGCCTCGAAGAGAGTCGAACCTGCAATAAAGCGGCTGTCAAGGCGATCAGCGCCGCTTGATTGTTGTTGCGCCGGTGCCTACGGTCTCAAGCAAGGGAGAACGCGGTAACCACCTCCACCTACCACTTGTTGGTGCCTTGGTATAGCCCGGCCAGCCATTCTGCGATCAGATTGGCGAGCCGACGATTCGGACGATACTTCAATTGGAGCAACGCACGGGCTACTCGTCCCTCATGCGAGGTGAAAGGACGCGATGAAACAGCTGGAGTTGAGCCACTGCACGAAGTGCAGGCTAGTTCCCCTGAGACGAATGCACCTCCACTGACCACATAGAGCGCCTCCGCTAGCAGAGTAGGATCGGCTCCACAGCTCGGGCACCGATCCATTCCCTCCGGCCGCATCCGAACATCGGGGCGAGAATGCGATTCCAGACCTGCCTCGAAATGACGTCCCGCCAGCTACCCCTCAAGACGACCCAACCACCATCTCACAAGGGTCGCTCCCCCTGAGGCTAACTGTGGTCAAACTAACGTAAGATCGCTCCCAATTGAGAGGTAACCAAGATCATCGCCGCAGGCCCAAGCAGCACAATCAAGAGGGAGGGGAAGATGAGCAGTGCAATTGGAAACACCATCTTGATGGGCGCACGATGGGCCTCTTCTTCCGCCATTTGTCTTCGGCGGACTCTCATCTGATCAGACTGGATGCGCAGGACTTTCGCCATGCTCACGCCGAGCTGCTCTGACTGAATGACAGCGGCCACAAAGCTCGTCATCTCGGCCACACCCATCCGATCAGCCATATCTCTCAAGGCCTCTCGACGCAGCTTACCCAAGCGAATTTCCTGGATGACGCGGCCCAGCTCCAGAGACAGGTCATTGTCCCACTTCTCATGCACTTTTGTCATCGCAGCGTCGAACCCCAGGCCGGCCTCGACACAAATGGTAAGCAGGTCAAGCGCATCGGGCATGGCGCGAAAGACGATCTTCTGCCGCCGGCTGATCCGGCTCGAAAGCCACATGTCAGGGAAGACGAAACCCAGAACCAGGAACAGCACCGACAGTCCGAGACCTTGGAGCCAGTTTCGACCGCTGAAGGTGTAGACCGAAAAGACCGCGCCGCCGAAGAGGAGAGCAAGCGCGAACCGTGTGGCCAGGAAGAAGGCCGGATCCATTTGCATTGGATTGCCCGCCATTTCCAGCCGCCTGCGGGCATTCTCGAGCGTGGCCTCGGGAGTGAAGCGGGAGGCGACCTCTCCAATCCTATTGAAAAAGGGCAGAATGACGCGATCGTAGAACCCCTGAGACATCTCGATCTGTTCAAGAGTCAAAGGCTCTTCGCTGACGCTTAGTTCCGCCAGACGTTCTTGAATTGGATCTCGCGCTTCGGGCGCATTGATGCCCACAATAATGAGGACAACTGCGCCGATGAGGGCGACGATAACGAAGATCCCGAGCGTCATGATTGGCATGATTCTTCCTGCTCCTGAAGGGTTACCAGGTAGGACACTGATCACTCTGGCCGATGGCCTAAACTCAACCTCGTCTAAATGTCGATGTCGACAATCCGACGCGAGACAAAGAAACCGGTAATAATCATGCCGGCAGCCACGCACAGCATGGGAAGTCCACATGAGCGTGTCTCCGGATTGAAGAATTGCATGATATAGGGTCGGTTTATGAAGAAGAGCAAGAGAACCAGGGCCACAGGCAGCAATGAGATTACCCATGCCGTCGCACGCCCCTGTGCCGTTAGCGCCATGATCTCGCCCCGGATCCGCACGCGCTCCCGGATAGTATACGAAATCACGTCGAGAATCTCTGCCAGGTTGCCGCCGACTTCTCTCTGAACCGTGATCGCCGTGATCACCATATCCAGGTCATCACTGTTGATACGACGCAGCAGGTGGCCTAGAGCCTCCTCAATGGAGATGCCGAGCTGGATCTCTTGAACCACTCGCCGGAATTCATCCGAGATAGGCGGCGGCAGCTCGCGACTAACGGCCTCCATGGCCTGCAAGGTAGAGAAGCCCGCCCGAAGACCGTTCACCATCAGATTCAGCATATCCCCGAGCTGATTATCGAAAAGCCTGAGCCTCTTCGCCTGAGCCCGCCTCACATAGGCCTGGGGCAGAAATGCCCCAACCAGTCCGGCCGCCAGGCCAAACAGGATTGACCGACCAAGGATCGACCCTACGATCGCGGTCGCGATAGCCGAGATCACAATCAGGGCAATGAACTCCACCGGCCGGAACTTAAGGTCAGCGCGGGCCAGGTTCCTCGAGATGGATTCAAAATAGGTGGTGCGTTCGAACAAGCGATTCAGGTAGTCCGAGAGAGGTGTGCCGATACCGCCTCGCGCCACCTCTTCATCCGGCACCGAGAGCACTGCGCGGGTTTCAACATACCGCCCCAGGCGTTCCTCGACGACCGATCGCCCGCTAACGAAGGAGATCACGAGGCCGACGAGGAGCAGGAATAACCCCAGTCCGGTGCCTACGATCAGAACCAGTGTCGGATTCACCATTGGCCTAGAACCGTCTGCGTTCGCCGACGCCAAAGATCGAGGGAGGCAAATGGATACCGGAGGCTTCAATCCGGTCCATGAACTTTGGCCGCAGGCCGGTAGGGCGCAGGCGACCAATTACTTTGCCATCCTCAAAACCCGTTTGTTCGAAGACGAAGAGATCTGTCATTGTGATTACGTCGCCTTCCATACCCTGAATCTCGCTCACGTGAGTGATCTTTCGTGTACCATCTCGTAGGCGCTCCAGGTGGATAACGAGCTGGATGGCGGAGGCGATCTGTTCACGAATGGCACGCTGGGGCAGTTCCATGCCGGCCATCAAGGTCATTGTCTCGATCCGGGCTAGCGTGTCGCGAGGACTGTTGGAGTGTGCCGTAGTCATCGATCCGTCGTGGCCAGTGTTCATCGCCTGGAGCATGTCCAGGGCGGCTTGGTCACGGATCTCTCCGACTATGATCCGATCCGGGCGCATGCGCAGCGAATTGACAACCAGATGCTGGATCGTCACTTCCCCGCGGCCCTCGATATTCGGTGGGCGCTTTTCCAAAGAGACCACATGCTCCTGCCGAAGTTGCAGTTCGGCCGCGTCTTCGATGGTTATGATGCGCTCATCACTTGGAACATATTGTGAAAGCACATTAAGCAGGGTCGTCTTGCCCGAACCCGTACCGCCGGATATGATCATGTTTATCTTCGCAATTACACACGCTTTGAGGAACTCCACTACCTCAGGCGTGATGGTTCCGTACTCAATGAGTTGCTCGATAGTGATGGGGATCTTGGCGAATTTCCGGATCGTCAGTACCGGTCCGACCAGCGAGATCGGCGGGATGACAGCGTTAACGCGCGATCCATCGGGGAGGCGGGCGTCGACATACGGGCTAGATTCGTCGATTCGCCGCCCGAGGGGAGCTACGATGCGGTCGATGATACGCATCAAGTGATCGTCGCTTTCGAATGAGGCTGGCTCGCGATAGAGTCTTCCGGTGCGCTCGATATAGATATTCTTCGCGCCGTTGACCATCACCTCCGTAATGGTCTCATCGGCCAGCAGCGGTTCCAAGGGCCCCAGTCCCAGAATCTCGGCGACGATCTGTTCAAAAAGCCTGCGACGTTCCCGGCGGGATAGAACGATCTTTTCCTCGGAAAGGATGTTTTCAAAGAGCTCCTCAATGGTCCGCCGAACCTCCACTGTCTGGCTGACATCCATCGATGGGTCGAGTTCGGCCAGGAGCTTGTTCTGGACTCTGGTCTTGAGATCGTAGTAGGTATCCCGCTGCGCTGAGCCGGGGGGCGTTACTCGTCTCGCGCTCAAACCGCTGAGACGGGAGGTACCGGCGCTATCCAGGCTCGGTCGGGGGGGTGCATCCTCTCGAGCCTGGCCTTCTTCGATACGTTTTAAGAGTGACACCTACTACCTCCTTCTAGAACCTGTAAATGAGCCTTAGGCCTCGTCAGCGACCGAACAAGCCGGTCCGTGCAGGTTCACGTTCCCCGCCTTCCTCCATGGCTTCAGCCACCAACCTTTGTTTGATTGTACCAATAAGATCGAGAATGTTCTTGGCCGGCGGTCGGCCCTTTTCGGTCAGCAGAACTGGCACGCCCCGGTTGATCGAGGCAGCGACGAGTCTATCTTCGGAGGGAATCTCGCCGTCAACTTCGCGTTTCAGATTCTCGGCTATCGCTTCAGCAGTAATCCCAGCCTTGCGGTCGGCCTTGTTGATCACGAAGAACTGACGATCTCTAGGGAAATCAAGCACACCCAAGAGATCGAAGGTCAGGCGCGCGTCCTTGATGGCGGGTATCTCCGGGGTAGAGACGACAACCAGAAGATCGGTCCCATCCAGCACAGCCAAGGTCACGTCGTCCATCGTGGATCCAGTATCCACCACAATGTAGGCGAATTCCCGCCGCAGATATTGAAGCACCTTTCGAACCTGCTCGGCCTGGATCTCATCGGCCATTTCGGGCCGAGGCGGCGCTGCCACAATGCGAAGCCCGCTTTCATGCACCAGGAGAACTTCCTCGATGACATCCGGGTCGATTTCCTCTGCCCTGGAAGCCAGATCAACGATGCTGTTCTTGGCCTGCATATTCAGCAAGATCGCAACGTCTCCAAACTGCAGATTGGTGTCCACCAAGACCACGTTCGTCTCTTCACTATTCAGACCTACCGCTAGATTGGTGGCAAGTGTTGAGCAACCGACCCCACCCTTGGCGCTGTACACCGTGATCATCTTTCCCTCAGGTCGGAGGATCCCGGTTCCGCCTGTGCCTGGCCCCCCTATGATCGGCTCCTGCACGGGAACCAACATCTTCTGACGCTGTTCACGCGCCCGCTCTGAAACCAATCGGATGGTGGAAACCAATTCGTCCCCGGAAGGCGGCTTAGCAATGAAGTCGCGTGCCCCGGCCAGCATGGCCCTCCGCATATAGTCGGGTTCGCTGTTCACGGAGAGCATAACAACCTGAGCATAAGGCACTTCGGCCAGCAGCTTCTCGGTGGCCTCGATGCCATCCATGTCCGGCATGTTTATGTCCATCAAGACCACATCGGGTTTCTTGTCGCTTGAGAGCTCCAACGCCTCCTCTCCGGTACGCGCAGAGCCAACAACCTCGATGTCGGACTCGAATTGGAGCAGTTTTCGAATATTCTCGCGAGTCTCGGCGACATCGTCGACGATTAGCACGAGAATGGGTTCTTCGGCGCGATCAGTCATCGATCAATCCGTTCGACCGAGGCGCCTGGACTCCTATTGCACAGCACCTTCGGTCGTATCCTCACTGGGTAGTTTTGGCCTGATGGGCTCATCCACTCGGGGGACGATGCCAAAAGCAGGCTTACCCGGAATTGTAATACTGTAATTGTCTATAAGGAACTGCAGCGTGACGCTCTCTGTCTGAAGGACAGTCGTGTCCTGCGGGCCGCGCAGCGTCAATACCAGGTCTAAGCCGGCCTTCAGCGCCCAATTGAGCGTGAGTGCATCTTGGGGGGGCACGATCAGAGTAACGATGTCGGGAAAGGCTGGCTGCTCGGGTTCGACTTCCTGCTGTGGCGCACCTTCGGGCGGTGGAGCAACCACTTCCGCCGGCGCCTGCGCGACCGGAGGTTCTTCCTCCAAGGGGAACAGGCCCACATGCAGCACGGTCGCATTCGTGATTATGCGCTGAGTCACCATGCGGGGACGCTGATCTTCTGACGGGAGCACGTAGATTGGCTGACCCGAGTTCTCCTCGGTTTCCAATCGACCTGCCGGAGGCGGTTCGGGATCTGATATCGTGATCTTGCCCGTGTCACGCTCGACTTCAACATTGCGACCGCCCACGGCACCGAGCAGGCTGCCATCGGGGGCAACGAAGATACCCAAATCGTTGGGAAGGATACTCTGGAAATCTGGATCAACATCTACGATGAGCATCGTCACCAGGACGTCCACGAAGTCCCCGGGCCGGAGTGCAAATGCCACCCCAGACAGGCGTGTCATAGGTATTGGGATCGCGGTGAAACCCGGCGGGATGGCCAACGAGGCATCGGAGCCGGTCCCTAGAAGATCCCCCGCCTGCTGGGTCACCATGTTTTCTGTAATCGGCACGCCGCGGGCAATGTTCATACGCGCCCGCCGGCCAATGGCCAAATTGAGGTCGGTGACCATCGTTTCGACAACCATATCACTCGGAAAAGGCGCTAGAATTACACTATCAATAGTGATCTCCGCCCCCCGCGCAATATCCTGAGCTGCGATAACAATTTGGGCCTCAAACGGAACCGGCGTGGCTTCGCCGACTGGCACCCCACCATCTTGGGGCCCAGCGAATTGCTGAAGCACCAGGAAGGCAGCCACTGCTCCAAAAAGCAAGATGAGGGCCAAGAGAATGAACGTGCGGCCGCGGCGCATAGGGCCTCCTTAACGCGAGATCGATGACTCCATTCCATAGGCTTGGACAACAGCCTGCTATAATACCCGTTCCCAAACAATTGTCAAGTTGACCCTTTGCCTCCTCAGGGCTCCCCGGTTTCAGCGGCGTTTTGATACAAGGAGCCCTATCTTTGGATAGGGCTCCAGGCTGAGCAGAAGGTGGTCGAGAGCATCCTCGGACTCACGCTCTCCATTACCTAGATGTTGTTAACGATGTTGCTGAAGACGTTGCCGATCGCAGGTCCGAGTAGCGCCAGAATAACAATCACAACAACGGCGACCAAAACAAGGATCAAAGCATACTCGACCAGACCTTGGCCCTTCTGCTCCGGAGCATACAACATTCTGCCAACACCTCCTTTCCGTTCTGGTTTTTCCCGGAGCCTACTTCAGGCTGGCTAGATTATAGAATCAGGATCGGAAAGCCTCAATAGGACCTATTTCCGATATGCTGACTAACCAGTCTTTGCGCCCCCCAACGCCTCCCTAGATACTCTTGGGCGGCCTGCCGTTCCTATTCCCTTGTCGGCACGGAGATGGCAATCCGGGCCCCCTGCCCCTCGCGAGCCTCAGCCTCGAACGTGCCTCCAACCTGCTGTATTCGCTCACGCAGCGAGCCCAAGGCTCCGGTGTACCCCTCGTCACTCCAGAGAGCCTCCGCGTCAAAACCGACACCGTTGTCCTCAACCGAGGCTCTCACCTTGCGTTCATCCAGATCCAGGCTGATTTTCACTTGGGTAGCTTGAGCATGCTCACGCACGTTGCCCAGCAGTTCCTGGATTGTCCGGAAAATCAGGACCTCGAGATGCGACTCAATCCGGCGCTCGCTTCCGGTGACGACCAGGCCGATATCTAGACCGCTCTTGTCTTTGAAGGCTTCGGTATAGCGGCGAACAGTGGGAATCAAGCCCAAGTCGTCAAGCATCATCGGACGGAGGTCGAATATGAAATCCCTGACCTGACCAAAAGTGGAGGCCGCCGAATCCTTGAGACTGACCAGCTCTTCCCCAGCTTTTTCGTGATCGCTTTCGAACAGGCGCAACGCGATCTCAGTCTGCAGGATGAAATTGGACAGCACCTGAGCCGGGCCATCGTGGATTAGGCGAGAGATCTTACGCCGCTCATCCTCCTGAGCCCGGATGATCTGCTCGATGTTCGAATCAACCAAACCAAATTGATCAGGCGCTTAAACTTTGACACCTCCCTCCTAGCT
>CAYGCA010000003.1:23914-24276 GCA_964348265.1 uncultured Anaerolineaceae bacterium
CAGCGTTCGAGTGAGATGATCCGCCAGCTTCTCGAGGTGATCCCGATCGCTCTGGAGTTTCTCGAGTTGGCCGCGCATCGTGAACAGCCTCTGCTGCGCGTCCTGGGCAGCCTCGTAGGTCGTTCGAATATCCTCGCGCGGCACAGTCTCGAAATGGCCTTGCATCTGGTGAAGCTCCGCAGTAATCGACGAGTTACGTTGGGCGAGTTTGTCTACCTCTCCCTGGCTTTGATCCACCAGAAGACTGATCTCTTCCAGCTGTTTTTGCACACGGGTTAAATTGGCTCGTGAGTCCTCGATGAATTCCTCTACCAGGCTCTTCTCGACAAGGAGCTGGTCGTCGTGCAGGAGAAGGCTCTCGA
>CAYGCA010000003.1:24286-37018 GCA_964348265.1 uncultured Anaerolineaceae bacterium
TCTTGCACGTCAGTCATGCGCTCACCATGCTACTTCCTGGTATCTTGAAGTCGAACCCAGCCGTGACGCAAGGCATAAACTGCAGCCTGCGTTCGATCTTCCACATCGAGTTTGTGCAGAATGGAGGTCATGTGATTCTTGACGGTCTGATGACTGATCCCAAGATGGGCCGCAATTTCCTTGTTGCTCATCCCGCGGGTCACATACTGCAGGATCTCCATTTCGCGAGGCGAGAGGGGGGTGAACGCCTCCACGTCGCCTTCCAGATGAGGCCTTCGAACGGTCTCCACGCCGCGTGCCAACCATTGCTCAAGGCCAGCGTCGTCGTAGACCTGGTCCCCGACAACGAAATAGCCGCGCGCCACCTGCCGAATGACATCCACCAGCTTTCCGGCTTCGACGTCCTTCGAACAGTAGGCTGATGCCCCGGCGCTGAAGGCATGCAGGACCTGTTCGACATCATCGTAGGCCGTCAGCAGAACGACAGCCGTGCCCACTTTTTCAGCCGAGATCTGCCGGGTGACCTGAATGCCATTAATGTTGGGGATATTGATGTCAATTAGAGCCACCCTGGGCTGAAGCTCACGGATCATTTTGATCGCTTCATCACCCGTTACGGCCTCGGCCCGAACATCCAAATCCTCTTCCTCATTCAAGACATTCCGGACTCCTTCTCGGAAGAGTGGATGGTCGTCTACGATAAGAACAGGGATGGTCTCCATTCCTCACTCTACTCAAACTAAGTTGGCGCGAGTATAGCATAGACGTCGTCTAAGGAGCAAACTTCCACCTATAGACGGTCATATTCTCTCCCCCGGCAGCTGGACTGAATCGACCTTGCGTCTCGAAGACGAGCTCGCCGCGTTGGACGAGCCCAGGATACCAGTTGGGGAAGGTCATGAGATAGTCCGCGCCCTGCTGATCTATGAATGCCTCCAAGCTCACTTCGTTTCTCAGGATTGGTATGACTTCAGGAGACACCAGTCCCGCCAGATCGACCAGTTGCCTCTGCCCATAATAGCCCAGAGCTCCAATGTCGTGCGCTGCCACGAGCGCCCCCGGTTCGGTGTTGGCTTGGATCCATTTCGCAGCCGCCACCATCTCGGTCTCGATGATAGCGACATCCTTGGCGTAGGCGTTTCCGCCGATCCACCAAAAGACAACCCCGCTGGAGGCTAGGCCGAGAATCCAGACCCTCCAGACGACCCTTCGAACGAAAGACCTTGCCCCCCAATTCAGCTCGCCCAGGAGCCCATCCAAACCCAGGACGACCAGCACGGGCAGGCTTGGGATGGCGTACCGGCCGTGTTGGTAAGTGACCGGAAGCCGCAAGGCATAGAGCGCCCAGAAGGACAGCACCCAAGCCAAAGGTATGAGTCGAGCCCAGTTGCGCACACGCAGGCTTGAGATAGAGCTCACCAGACCCGGGAGGAGAACGACGCCGACTCCCGCCAGGAGCGGTTGTGGCTGATTGGCCCAGCGAATAAAGAAAGAACTCTGCCGCAGCGAAACGTATTCGGCTTGTTTGGCATAGTATGTGCTCGGCCAGGGGGTACCGTCGAGGGATAGATTCAATGCGAGGTAAGGAAGAATGAAGAGGCTGAAGCCAAGGATGGCGGGCGCCATTTCTTTGATGTACTCTTTTAGCTTGGCCTGTGACCTGATCAAGACCGCTAGCGCCAGCGCAAAGAGAAGTGTGAGAGAGTCGGGTCGAAGCCAAACGCCTATACCGATCAAGGCGCCCAGGTGGAAGGAACCACGCGCTCCACTCTCAAGACGCCAAAAGAAGGCTGCGAACAGAAGCCCTTGAACCAGCGTCTCCATGCCGGAAAGGGATGCCCAGACCAGGTGCCATTCAAACACAATCACTAGGCCCGCGGCCCATGACCAAGCGCCTGAGGCAGGCCTGCGGTCAGAAAGCCATTGGACGCCGACCCATCCAGTTAATCCCAGGGAAACAACACCCAGGATGAACGTCCAGACGAGCGGCGGCGCGCCTAGCAGATAGCCCAGGGCAAGGAAAACCGTCCACAGCGGAGAAGTGGATCCTGCACTGGGAGATCCGGGCTGGAACGACCACTCACCGCTCTCTGCCAAATTGCGAGCATAGCTTTGATGAATCCAGGCGTCATCTAGCGGATAGCCGAATCCATTAATTGTTCGGCTGATGAGGAGGTATGACCCCGCAGAAAGGGCGGCCAGCGCCACGAGCAGAGGTGCAGGGCGCCTGTGTGCGGCCAAGTTCCTGAGCTTCATGGAGACGCCTCCTTGCGCCTCGCCAATAGCAGGATAGGACTGCCGCCCGCCCCCTTGACCTGCGCCCTGAATTCCAACCAATCGATTGAATCTGGCTGTTGAAACAAGCCCGCCAGAGCCGGCGGATGATTCTGCTCCAAGACCACCCAAGAGACGTTGTAGCGCTCGACCACCAACCGCAGCGCCTCCGGCGGACCATTGGGGATCGCAACCGCTTCCAGACCGGTCGCCAAGTAGAAACCCGGTGGATTGTTCACGGCCGCAGGGCCTGGTGCGGGGTGAAGGCTCTCCAAATATGTCCCCACAGCCTCCCCCGGCGACCTGAGCCTGGGAACCAGCAGGCCGAAGGTGAAGAGAGCTGCGAGGCCAAGCATTGCAGGCCTGAAGACCCGGATCGCCTGCGCCTCAACCCAGCCTCGGATTCTCGCCCCCCAGCCTACCGCCGCCTCTAATCCGATCGGAGAGAGCGCCCAAAAGAGAGGCATGACGACAGCGCTTGAGTGGAAATAGCCTCCTCGTGCGCCCGGGAAAGGAAAGACGAGGCTCATAACGCCAAACAGAAGGAGAAGGTAGAGAAGCGTCAAGCGAACAACTGGTCGGTCTCTCAACCGAAGGGCTGCAACCAGGACTAATGGAGTCAGGAAGATCATGCCATTGACAGCGATAAGGCTCTGCAGGTTCAGGCTCATCGCCTCCAGGCGATGAAGGATGATGTTTCCAACTCCGGCCTGCCACCAACGCTCAGGGGTCAGCATATCCGGCGGGTAGGAAAACAGCTCATTGTAGTCCAGCAGCCAGAGCGTCTTCGCCGTTCCGGGAGAGGTAATGAACCCGGACACACTTAGGTTGCGCAACCACCACGGCAGAATCAAGACCAGGTATCCAAGCAGGAGAACAAAGCCAGATTGAGCTCGGTTCTTCGAAGACCACGCGAGTGCAAGCCCTGCCGGCGCTAGCAGCAAGATACCGTCAACCCTAGCTAGATTTGAAAGCCCAATGAGCAATCCCGCACCCAGCCACTTACGCAGTGCGGGCCTTTCAGACGCCGAAGCCATGAGCCATAAGGCGAGGCTGCCCACCACAGCATACAGGGAGAAGGCGTCCGTTGTAACGAAGAAAGGAAGGTAGAAGCCGGACATGATCGCCAGAATACCGGCAGTAACGCTTGACCAGGAGTCGGAGCTCAGGTCAAAGGCCAACCGGCCAGCTACCAGCGGAAGCAAGGCTGTGAGTAGGACAAATGGGAGCTGGGCAGCGAGAAACTGATCTCCAAACAACCGAATCGAGGCAGCCGCAACCAGGCTGGTGAGCGGCATCCAATACAGGTGAGAGGCATGCGGGAGACCCTCAGGATTGTCCAGGTAATTCCACAAGAAGGGCTCTGTAAGCCCGTGACCCTGTGCAAGCCTGAGCGCCGTCGCGAAGTAGTAGTCTGAATCCATATACCCGGGAGCGCCGAGCAACCCCGCGGTCAGGCCGGCGACCGCAGCTGCGACCAGGAAGAGCAAAAGCGCGTGTCTGTTGCTCAATTGGGAACCCTGTAGAGTACGTAGCTGTCGCCGAAAGTCTCGCTCGGAACGAGGTTCGAGAGCAAGCTTTCCAACAGCTCCCAATCCTCCGCCGCGTAGCGTGCATCCGAATCTCGAGTGAATTCCATACCGGTTCTATAAAGGAGGATGTGCGTCACTCCGGCGCGACGCCAACCTTCAAGGATTTCCCCGACACTGGTGTGAAGTCGGCGGGCTTCATACCAGCGGTCGAGCCAGGCATCCGGCCGGCAGACGGGATGGCAGTAGAATACTCGCGGTTCCCAGAGATTCAGTACGCGCGAACCCCCGGCCAAGCTTCTGGCTGCCTCTGAGGCGGCGTAGAGGGTGGTGAGCCGATGGAAGAGGTACGATGATTCGGATTCGAGGCCAAGGAGAACCGGAACCAGGCGATATCGAGTGGCCTTGAGACCTCCCGACACCAGGGACAGGCTCAGTGACAACAGCACCAGAGCTCCGGCCAGCTGACCAAATCGAATGGAACGGAAACGGAGGCGTTTGAACCCCTCGTACCCGGCAGCCGCCA
This sequence comes from uncultured Anaerolineaceae bacterium, assembly GCA_964348265.1. Lineage (GTDB taxonomy): Bacteria > Chloroflexota > Anaerolineae > Anaerolineales > E44-bin32 > JBFJVD01. The sequence continues at coordinate 28,616 of CAYGCA010000003.1, forward strand.
AAATCGACCATGCCGGAAAGAGAACGTAGTAGAGCCGGGATTGCCCGAGCAGGACCGAGAAGCTGCCGGCCAGGGCCCAAAGGACCCATCCGGCACCAAAGTATGCGACCAGAGGTTTCATCTGACTCCACTTGCTCCGAAGAAGGAGCACTCCTGGTAGCAGACCAATCATCAAAGGTCCAATATCAGCCGCAAAACCGGGTGCGCCTTCTATCCCCTGAAGGCTCGCAAGAACGGGGGTGAAAACGATCTCTGCCAGGGATCTTTCGAGCCCCTCTCCCTGGTAGAAGACCTGGCGAGCGGAACTGACCCAGGGATTCGCCCCCAAAAACGGATAGAGCGGAGATCCGGTCATGATCAAGTTCTTGACCAACCACGGTGCCGAAACTGCAATGGAGGCGATCAGATACACGAGAAGAGGCCGCCACGGTCGCTGCCGACGGCTGATAGCAGCTATCATGGCTGCTCCTCCGGCCAGCGCGATCCCACCTGTGTACTTCGCGCCAACCGCAAATCCAAGCAGGATGCCCGCCACTAGCAGCCGCTTCAGTTCCTGCCTGCCTCGCCAGCCTTCCAGCGCGGCTAGGATGCCGACGCCATACAGAGCCACCGTCCAGTCGGCGTAGGCCCAACCCAGCGATGCCGCGAGAGTCTCTCCCGCCAGCATTGAGGCAACCGCAACCCAGCCCGCAGACCGGCCGAAGGAGCATGCCAGCCCGAGCGTTCCGGCCAGAGCGGTGACTCCTATGCCCCAGCCAAGCAGGGCGGCGGCCTGCGGACGAGCGACAAGCATTGCCCAGGTGTAGAGCATTTCAGTCCCAAGGGGCAATCCCCAAAAGGGGTTGTCGGGGGTGACCGCGAGGGAACCCTCCGCAAGGAAGTTCTGCGGTAGTGCGAGGTGGTAAACGAGAGCATCGAAGCGAACAGGTGGAGCGGCAGCTTCCAGGAAAGCCATCATCAGCCAGGCAAAGACGAGACCAGCCAGACCCTTTGCAAAACGACTGCTGGAGGCCAGGCTTTCCAAGATCGCTTTCCATCCGCTCAGCCAGCCACCTACCGATCGACTAAAGCCCGCGAGCAGTCCCAGCAGAAGCACCCAGCCCAGCCATGTTTGGTACAAGCCGACCAAGCCGAGGAATAGGAAGACAAGGGAAGCTATCCCGAGCCCCAGGGCAGCTTGGAGTGAAAGAGCAGCTAGGGAATCAGAGTGCGGCTTGTACGCCAAGCAGCGCCCCAAGCCTCCCGCCGCGGCCAAGATTCCGGTTGCCACAGCAAGATCACGCAGCAGGAGGATGACAGCCCACATGAAGGCGGGGCCGATAGGCTTGTGGGGCATATAGTAGGCCGCCACAGCGATGATCAGCCATCCGAGCCCGAGCGAAGCCAGGATCGCCGCCCGCATGTCTCCCGCCCTCTCAGCTCTCATGATCGAAATCACCTAGCGGACGAAATGTAGAACCTTCAGCTCTCGGAAGGTGTGTTCATCGACGAGCCTGAAAGACTTCTGCAATCCTGATAATGCAGGGTGTTCAGGGAAACCCTCAGCCCTGTACTGCTCGACCTCTGCGGGGAAGAAAACAAACCAAACGCCTTGCGCCTCTCCTATCGCGTCTTTGAGATTATTGCTTGCATACAGGCCCAGCACCTGCTGGGTAGGCCGTGCCAAGGTATCGGATCCCGATTGTGGAGGGTCCCGCAGGTATTCGTGTGTCAGATCAGGCTCATAGTAGACAGACGGAATGGCGGTAATCTTGTTGCTGTGGAGGATGACCTCATCCTCACGTCGATTCTCCACCAGAAACTGATCCAGTTCCGCGAAGGGCGCGTAGGGAAAGCCGCGATAGGTGTAGTAGCTGGCCAAACCCAGCGCCAGGGCTACCGCCAAAGCAAACAGCCCTGTTCGCAGCAAGAGTCGGTATCGAGCCAGCGGAGAGCCGGTGAAGGCCCAAGCCAGCCAGATCAGGAACAATGCTCCCGAGGGCAGCATCGCACGATCGAGATAGATCGGCTGGCGTTGTGAGATGACAAACATCAGCAGAACGGGCACAGCAGCCAGGTAGGCGATCCAGGCCGCCCTGGTCACCCCTTCCGAACCTTCTCGGACGCTCACGAGAGTTGCATAGGCGCCCGTGACCGCAAGTAGTACAGCACTGAAGACCGCGACGGGTAGGGCCAACCGCCATACGGGTAATCCGCTCGTGAACGTGAGGAGGGTTCGTACCAGTTCAACGGCCCCAGGAACCTCGATCCAGTACGCCTGCCGAACCTTCGCCAACTGCGACGGCAGTTTCACCAACCAGGGAAGGTATAGAATCATCGCCCCTGCGCCGGAGAGGACAGTGTTTCGGACCGCTCGCCAATTGCGCAGCCAAACCGGCGTCAGGGCCAAGGGAACCAGGAAGAGCACGGCCAAGTTATGGGTGTACTGAGCCGCGGCTCCAAATACGCTGAACGAAACCCACATCCAGAACGATCCGCCCTGTAGCGCTTTCCAGTAGACCCAGGTCGCGCTCAACAGCAAGAGTCCAAGCAAGGCGTACATCCGCACTTCTTGTGCATAGTGAACCTGAAAGGGGGACAGCGCAAGCAGCCAGCCTGAAGCCTCGCCGGTCCTTATGCCGAACAGTTGACAGGCCAGAAGGTAACCCACGAGAACAATCAACAGACCCATAAGGACGGAGAGACTGCGCACAACGACCGGGGAGTTCCCGAGGAGGTTGCCCCATCCCCACAAAACGGTATAGTAGAGCAGCGGATGAACATCCGCCGCAACACCAGCCTCGAGAGCCAGCGTTCCTGAAACCATCGCCCAGGGACCCTTTGAGGCGAAAAGGACTGCGAACGCTTCGTCATACCAGAGCGGCTTGGCAAGCAGGCCGGGCAATCTGGCAACCAGAGCCACGATCAAGATGAGCGCCAATGGCCGATGCTCTTCACCCAGCCGAGCCTGCGGCTTCTGCAAGCCAATTTGCAGGCCTCGGATTTCGACGGCCTTCTCCCCCTCTAGCCCCATCACTTGCCAGGTTTCACTCACGGCAGGCGGTCCTCCAGATGGACCCCTAGTGGAAGCCGAACGGCGCGGAGCGCCCACCATCGGGCCCACCACAAGCCGATGAGAGCCAGCACTGGCACGGGGAGGTACATGACAGCGCTCTCTTCATTTCCAGCGAGCGTATACAGGAACAAGACCCAGAGACCAAACGTAAGCAGGAGCAAGGTGACGTGGATCGCAATGCGTCCCCTGTGAGACCATCGATCGTCCCAGACGGAAAAAATGAGACACAGGGCTGGAAGCAGCACAACAAAGTTGGTGGTGGCAGTTCGAAAGGCAATGAGGTTCGTCATCACGATGGTTAAAGCTGCCGTCCACTGGAACCAGTGATCCTCTTTCCCCAAGGATAGGATCCACTCCCAGAGGAGGTAGATGCCAAGCAAGATCGTCACCATGATTGTGAGCGCACCCGAGCCACGTGGCAGGACCCCTGCGGCGATCGACACCGGGGATCCAAGGAAGGTGTAGCTTGGATAATCCATTACCTGCCGGAGCCACTGAATGGGCCAATCAGGTATGAGTGCGAGCGATCCAGACAGAAGAACAACGACGCCCCCGATCGACGCTGTAACCAGACTCCAGCGTCGTCCGGCCACCGCCCAAATCAGAACGTAGGGGATCAGCAGGAATGACATCTGCGGCTTGGCGATCGACAGAGCGAGGAGGAGACCTGCCAAAACATCGAACCGAACCTGTATCGCCAGGAGGGCGCCCACCATCAGCAGGGCTTCGAGGACTGCGAATTGCCCGACGACAACGGCCCGTAATCCGTGATACCAGACGATGGAAAAGAGGAGGAGTGCTGCGAGCAACGAGGGTGAAGGCCTCCACCTGGCAATGCGGACGCCCAAGGCCGCTAGCACGGGCAAGCCTATCTCGAGCAAACTCATCCATAGAGCGCGCGCCAACGGATAATCGAACAAGGCAAACGGGGCAAAGAACAGCATGGCTGGGAACGGGTACACAAAGTGGGCGATGTCTTCACCGCTTGATGGATCTGCTGGCCGTCCGTAGATTCTCTCCTGCGCTGCCAGACTGACGCGTGGGTCATACGGACTGATCTCCTCAAAGAGCCAATAACGAGCCCCTGTCCAGCGCGCAAGGAAATCATTGACGCCCGGTGCAATAAGCGAGAAACGGTAATTCGTCCAGGTGAGTCCGAAAAGGAGGGGGATCAGCAGGGCCAGCAGGACCAGGCGCACCCAGCCAGGTTCTCCAACTCTCAAGTCTCACCTCGCCGCAGTCCAAGACCCGGATACCACAGAGCGAGCCGGCTGAACTCCAAGCTCAGCAACAGCAGGATCGCCGACCGGGTGAGTATGGGCAGCCAGAGCAGGTCAAAACGGCCTCGCGAAAGCAGTACCGGCCACTCCAGGATGGAAATACGGATCAGGTTGATGCTGAACACAATCGCCAACCGGTAGTCCACGGTCAGCAGGATGAGGGGTAGCAGGTAAAGCACCCATTGGGGGCTCCAGCCAGGTGACCAGAGCAGGAAGATGCACCATGCCAGGCCCAAGAAAGCAATCACCCCTCTCTTGGAGCCGGCTCGGGCCCCGATGAAGGCAATTGCTCCTGCGCCAGCGAAGAAGGTAAGGGTCAGCCAGGGCGAGATGACAGGAGGTTCCCGCTCACTCCAAGAGGCCGATTCCGGATCCCGGCGATCTGCCTCGGGTCCAAAATTACCCGTCCTAAGGTTTCCGTCCAGCAGCGCCCAGACAGTCTCCCAAGACCCCTTGTTGATCTGGGAACGAAGAGAGGCCACGGTGAAATCGGGAGAGAGCATCAGTAAGCCCCCCCAAATGGCTCCCGTCAAGACAAGGGTAATCAAACTGGTCTCGAACGCCTTTCTCCAGGGGTGGAAGCGCCAAGCCACAACCAGCACAAGGACAGGAAACCACTTCGTCAGCATTCCGAGACCGAGAATGATGCCAGCCCACCAGTAGCGGCCGCGCATCAGGCAATAGAGGCCCAGCAACACAGCGAAGATCGCCATGGAATCGAAGTACCACCAGCCGTAGGCCAATGAGAGTGTGAGCAGGAGGTAGAGCCAGCTTCGCCTTTGTGCCTCACCCGGATCCCAGTCATCAACCACCAGTTTCGTGAAAAGCACGACGCTGCCAGCCTGCGAGATAGTAAACAAGGCAACAAGCAGGTAATCGTAGGCATGTTGCTTGCCGACCGCCAGCTGCCAAAACAGCCTCGAGACGAAGGGGAAGACTGGCGGAAATTCAAGCCATAGATCAACAAACGGGATCCCCAGCGCGGCCAGACGGAAGAAGTGTGGAAGATCGCCATAGCCGCGAAGGCCTTCAATGGGGAGGGACAGAAAGAGGAGAGCGCGCGCCGTGATAAACACCAAGGCTGGCGACCATTCGAAGCCCGCCAACGATTTGCTGAACAAGCTCTTCCCAGACCCCTCTTTCAGGCTCATCTTGTCCCTGCCCCGGGCTCCAACAGCCGGCTAGACAGGCCGGGCTCTCCAGATTCGAAATCTGCTCTGCCGCCTTCAGCCACCATTCCCAGAGGCTGATCTTCCAAGAGAGGAAGAAGTGGGATTCGATCCGCATTCATTTCACAGGCGTCCGTGGTTCCATGCTTCAATCGTTCTCAGGGCTGCAGTCGATCTTCAATGCCTGGAGCCCCGTGGGGCTTTGCCATTCCTGAACCCTTGGGCAGCTTTCGGTGAGGTCCGGCTTCCAGGGACGACCCGGGAGACTGACGCTCTGAGTGAAGGCATGCGTCGCGGTGTAAGGCTGGCGAAGGACCCACCAACAGGTCGACGGGCAAGCTGGAGGCTTCTGTGAGATCTCCATTTCCAGGTGCTGGAGGCCATAATAGCTGAGGGGTAAGGAGGCCTCGGGCTCCGACAACCAGAGAGTCGAATCTTCAAGTTGTGCGCTCATTAGAACACTGGTAAGCCCACGCCAGTCCTCCTTGGCATATTTTCCGTCAGAGTGCACCTGCCACCCTGACCAGATCCCAATCGTCCCCAGGATGATGAGCAGTGCTGATGGAACGAAGCCTTGCCCGCTCGGCACACTGCGGTCAACCACCTGCGTCCAAAGCCTGTTCGCCCCAGCAGCGACCAGGAGAACCACCAGCGGGAGGAGCACGATGAAGTAGCGATCCACATACACCGGCCTGCGCTGCGAGATCACCCACACCGCTCCGATCGGCAGGAGCACTCCCAGAAGGAAGGCATGCCGAATGATACGGTCCTTCCATCTCATGAGCAGAGCCGAGGCTACGAGAAGGCCCGCGAAGGCACCGAAGATTGTCGCCGGCCAGGAGAGAACCCCGCCATACCCGGAGAGGAGGTTCCAGAACGTCCATGCCACGCCGTCAATAGGCGGTTTCTGAATCCAACCAATTCCCAGGGACGGCTGCGCCTGGATGAAATACCAGACTAGCCAGCCCGCGAGCGGGAGGAAGGCCAGCAACGACATCAAGGTCCAGTGGCGGAAGAAAGCTGGGCTCCGGCGTAGCTCGCAAAGGACAATCGCGATGAATGAGGCTGCGAGCACAAAGAAGAAGTAGTGAGTTAGGAGGCCGAGCGCGAGGGCGACCACCGTCGCTGCCCCAGAGGCGATTGAAACTCGCTGTCGGAGCGAAAGGAAGGCAATCGTGACAAATCCGGCCAAAGCCGCCGCCAAGGCATACGGCCGAGCGTCGCGGGCGAACCAGAGCGTCATGGGATGAAATCCCCAAAACCATCCACCTGCCAGGGCTCCAGGAAGCCCACCCACCCTATATCCGAGGTGGAAAGCGAATAAGACTCCAAGGAGATTGGCGAGTACCGAGGGCGCTCGAAGGGCGAATTCGTTTACGCCTATTAGCCCGAGCCATGCTTTGACAGCCAAGTAGTAGAAAGGGGGATTCACGCCGTCCTGCCGAACGGACTGCATCATCTGCTTCCAGGGCATACGAGTGAACCACCAAGTGAAGGCCTCGTCGACCCACAGACTGGGTTGAGCCAGTTCGTAAGAGCTCACCAGGCCTGTGAGGATCAGGATCGTTGGGATTGAGATCCAGAACAAAGCTGTCTGACGATCCCCGCGTAAGGGAAACATGACTAACCTCTACACCTTGTGCCAATCCCGTCACCCATTCCCACGAGCCTCTGGATCACCTACCTCCAGTTTGGCAGGTCTACGCCGGGCAACTGATTCGCCCTCGCCTCACCGAGTGTTGGACCTATCCCCCGGGCTATCGATCGGCCCTATTGATTTCGTTCAGTTTGGATTCCATTTCTTTCCGCAATTGAGTGCCGAGGGCGTTTTGCGGCGAATAGAGATTGGCTAATTCCTCTGGATCATTCGCCAGATCATACATCTCGAAGACATCCTGCGCTGCCTCATATCCGAAATAGCGGATCAGTTTATGTGAACCCTTGATCATGGCCAAGCTCGCCTTGGCAAGCGGAGCGCCTTTCGGATTACTCTTTGCCTCAACAACATAGATGCTTCTTTCAGCGTCGACTTGCTCAGAATTGAGACCCGGCAGGGGCTGACCCTCAAGCCACTGCGGGATCGGCTGCCCAATTTGCTGCAGCAAGGTCGGCAGGACGTCTACTCCACTCACAGGCGTAGACACGTCCTTCCTCGCTCCCTGGCCCGGCGAGGAGACAAGCAGAGGGACCCGAATGAGAGGTTCATAAAGCGCTTCGGTGATATGCCCATGAATGCCTCTTTCAAACAGCTGGCCGTGATCGGAGGTCAGGATCAGATAGGTATTATCCAAGAGCCTTTCCCGCCGCAGAGACTCGAGCAGACGCCCAAATTCCGCATCGGCGTAAGCCACAAACTCATCATAGAAGCGCTGCAGGTCGTTCAGATCCTCGGGTGAGAATCCTTCAGAGAAATGGCTTGTTGTCTTCGAAACGGGCATCCACCCGTCATCGAACCTATCGATAAACTCCTTGCGCGGTCGATAGGGTTCGTGAGGCGGGAGCAGGTGAAAATACGCCAAGAACGGTCGCGGCAGGCTCGCCAGCTGATTCGGTATCCAATCGATTGCAGCCTCAAGAACGAAGTGGAGGCTCGTGAGGTTCTGGGGCAGCCCCCGAGGAAACTGACCTTGATACATGTCCTTGGTAACGCGTTCATAGTTGAGAAATAGCAGACGGTGCAGGAGTGACAGAAACAGCGAAGATGAAAAGACGTCCCCGCCTCGAAGGATGGCCAATTCACTGGAATAGGAAGTGCTGTAATCCTTGAAGAAGATTAGGTCGGAATACTCATCATCCCGGAGACAAAGATCTCGAGTCATCTTCAAAAAGTCAAGCGAACCGCGAAACTGGTGAAGGAGCAAGGTGGCCACACTGTTGTGGGTGTAGGCGATCTTGTAGT
>CAYGCA010000003.1:37103-42483 GCA_964348265.1 uncultured Anaerolineaceae bacterium
AGACCGTCGCCTGCTCTGCGAACCGGGCCAAATTCGGGGTCGTTTCACGCGGGTAGCCGTGTAAGGTAACATGTTTGGCAGACAACGCGTCGAACACCAGGACGAGCACGTTTGGAGCCTTGTCCTTCTCCTCTGCGGCAGTCAGCTTCCCCAGATACGGGTGGGCCACATTCATCATGGGCAGTAGCCCCAGCAGCTTCAGGAAGCTTCGCCTATCCAATCCCGAGCAACTGCATGACCTCTCAGACATTGCGAATGACTACAACCGCCACGCTTATCAGATCCAGGGCAACGTAGAAGGCTGAGAGTACGGCAATTCGCTCAACAAAGGTCCGCATGGCCCTTTCAGTGTTCGCGTCAAACCTTATCAGTGCATAGGCAAGCACAAAACTAATGAGATAGCCGAACAAAAGCAGGGCCAAGTCGCCAGCGCCAAACTGGCTAAATGCATCGCAGCAATCCGTGATTCGATGCATGATGACGGTCCAAGCCGAGGCAAGTATCACGACCAGACTGCTGAGGGCGAAGAAATTTACCTTGATCACACTGCCTGGGAAGAAACTGGCCAGGATGACCATGAACAGAAACACCACCAGGATTTCAAACAACGCGAACACCTGCGTGTAGGCTGCGGCGCCGAGAAGATCCCAAGTGTTGAACCGTAGCACCCAGGCTGGTATGTGCTGAAGCAGGTTGATCATCGACCAAAGATTGATCGGCAGGACACAAACAGCGAAAAAATAGAGAAGGTCCCGCCCAGGGGGTAATCGTCTTGAGAGGCTCTTGGCCACCATCTCTCCTATCGCCTAGAGGTACGGTTGATTCACTTGTCGCAGCTTCTCAACTAGTTCATGGTCCAGTTCACCGGCGTCAGCCATTCTCGTCCGGTACAGATCTACGTACTCTTCAGGGTCATGCGCCGCATCATACATTTCGTGGGCGTTGGTGTGGTCTTGGTAGCCAAAGTACTTGACGAGCTTCAGGTCCCCCTTCACCAGAGCAATCGTCCCCTTTGTGATCGGAGATTGCTTTGGATTTCCTTTTGCTTCCACGGCATAGATTCGCCTCTCGCTGTTCGGCGAGCCGTCCACGAACCCCGGCAGAACTTGACCCTCGCACCACTCCGGGATCGGCTGTCCGGTAAGATGAAGAAGTGTCGGCAGCATGTCAATCGTGCTGACCGGCTCGTACACGTCCTGGCGTTTGGATCTACCCGGGCCCGATATCAGCATAGGTACTCGGATCACGGGTTCATACAACGTTTCGGTTACATGGCCATGAATGCCGCGTTCGAAGAGCTGACCATGATCGGAAGTGAAAACCACGCAGGTGTCTTCAAAGAGCGCGTGGCCTTCCATAAAGTCCAGCAGGCGACCGAATTCAGCATCTGTGTAGGCGAGGAATTCATCATAATGGCGACGTTGATGGTTCAATTCGGATTCAGATAGGATCCAAGAGAAATGACGGCGTTCTTTCCTTTCGGGTTGCCACCCGTCGAGAAATGAATCTACGAACTCGCGTCTGGGTTTGTAGGGCTCGTGAGGCGGCAACAGATGGAAATACGCCACAAAGGGCCTCGGCAGGTTGGCCAACTCTTCCATCATCCAGTCCGTCGCGTCCTCGAGCAGAAAGAACCGGGTGTCTTCGTAGTTTGGGATCCCTCGAGGAAATTCGTCTTTGAAGAGCTCCCCTAGCTCCTGCCGCGAGCGGTAGCGCAACAGTCTGTGCAGAGCTGAGAAGAAGAGGGAACTGGACAACGGACGATCGTGGAAGATCAGCTGTTCGCTCCAAAACGCGCCGTTGTGATCGGCCAAAAACCCTTGATGCAGGAAAGCCCCATAATCCAGGTAGAGGTCTTGTGCTCTCTCTATCCTGCTCAAACTGCCTCGGAATTGGTGAAGCAAGAGGCTAACCCAGGGGTTATGGGTATAGGCCACCTTGTAGGTTTCGGGGGTGAAGAGATTGAACAAGTTTCTATTTGTGTAGGCTTCAGAGACGGTCCCTTGCAGGTGAAGCGCCCGATGCGACCAGGGATAGGCCCCAGTCAACAGCGAGGCCGTCCCCGGAGACGTGAAGTTGCCAGCACTGTAGCAGCGATGATACACGGTGGACCGTTCCGCAAACCTCGCCAGGTTCGGGGTGGTCTCGCGCGGATAGCCGTGGAAGGTCACATGATTGGCCGAGAGGGTGTCATACACTAAGACGAGAACGTTCGGGACATGCTTCCCGCCTTCAAGCCCGCTCTTCACGCCCAGGTACGGCCAAGCCAGTTTCGTTACAGGCAGAAGGCCCAGCAGCTTCAGGAACTCACGCCTGTTTATGGGCTCGTCCATCTCGAACCCCCTCAGAGATTGCGAAGCAAGACGATCACTAGGCTCATAAGGTCCACGGCGAGGTAGACTGCCGAGAGCACCACCACACGCTCGATAAAGACCGTGAGGGCCCTTTCCAGCCGATTGTGACGCGCTATCAGAAGAAAAGCGGCTCCAACCCAGGCTAGGTAGGCTGCAAGAAGCAAAAGGCTCCCGCCCGGTCCCAGATTGGTGAACTCGTCACCCAGAAGAAGGAGATTTAGAACCAGCGCCCATGGCCAGGAGACGAGCAGAAGCAAGGTTGCGTAAGCAGCGAAGCCTTGCCGCCACCTCCGCCCGGGCAGGATGATCGCCAAGACAATCAGCGCCAACAGCACCAAGGTGCTTTCCAAGAGTGCAAATGCTTGGTTGTATGCGATGACACCTACTAGGTCAGCCAAGCTGAGGCGGAGCAACAAGGTGGGCACCTGCCGCAGAAGAACCAGGATGGACCAGACGTTCACAAGAAGAACGGAGGCTGCAAATCCATACATCAGATCGCGCCGCGAAGGTAGTCGCTGTCTAAAAATAGCCGAGACTTCTGAGTCTATCTTCAATGACCTCTAGATCCTCATCGCCCAAGTCCTGGGGTCTTGATGAGCCTGCGGGAGTGGGGGTCATGCCGATTGCAAGTTGAGGGATGTCCAAATAGGAGGGCCGCGGGAAATTGCTCAGACCCTTTCTGGCAAACAGCACACCCGGCACGATCTTCGGGCTGACACAGTGGTCCGCGCCCCAGTGATCTCGATTGGCTTCGACACTGAGTTCTTCCCAAGCCCCAAGGCCTGTCTGAGATGAGGCACGATAACCTCGGGAGTATCCGACCACAAGATCTGGGCCACTTCCCGTGAGCGCGCCTTCGAAGACCTCAGGGCGGAGCCAGACCTTGTCTAGCACCGGTCTTCCGTCGGGCCCCTGCCAGTTAGCCAAGTCACCGACAAGGCTATCCGTCAGAGCCTGCACCTGATCGGCTGGGACGCTGCCCTGGCCTTCTCGACCTTCCAGGTTCAAATAGAGGCTGTTCAGTCCAACAGCATACACCTTGCTCCGCGCCCAGTCGACACCTAGGAGATCGCCTGATGGCTTGGCCTCTTTGGGCTCGAGGTACGCGTGCTCAAGCAACCAGCGGTTAAGGTGGACCTTGTGGTTGAAATCCGTGAAACCATGGTCCGAGACGATAAGGACTTGAAGGTCTGGTTTTGCCTGTTGAACTGCGGCAAGCTCTGCCCGGCCGACAAAGGCGTCCAGCTCCACATACCATTCTTCCACCACGCCCGGTCGATCCCGCCAGAACATGTGCTGCACCCGGTCGAGCGTATCAAAGACGGCGGCCAACACCCCCTCTCTGAAGCCTTTGAGCTGATGGAGAAAGATCCGCTGGCGGGTCTCAAAGACCGATCTGCACAAATCGAGAAACTGCGTGTCGTCTATGCACCCGTCCTCAAGACCAATCGTATCCTGCGGCCAGCCCAAAGTAGGAAAAGGACCGGTTCTCTTCCAAAGATCCTTTGCGAATCTGCCAGGGTTCGCGTACGGCCAGGACGAGCGGAGGGGGTGAAGTTGGAGAGGCAGCATATACAGTCTGACTTCGGGATCCGTATGGGTGAGTATCACGCGTGTCACTGCACTCAGCGTGAAGAGCTTGCCCACTTTGAAGGCCATTTCCTGAATCGGGCTCCACTGGCCTTGCTCCAACGGGACCGCTTGGCCGCCCAACCTCAGAACCGCCGATCCTCCGGCCCCCAACTCGAGCTGAAACTCAAGAGATGCATGTTGGATTTCCCTGCCTACCCTTTGTCCTGGTCCAGTGATCACGCCGGTGTAGACCGACTTCCCTTGAGGGTTGAGGCGCTCAACTCGGGTTTTCCAATCCTCGTGCCCAATCTCTACATCGCTGCTAAAGAGCGTCCCGATCCCCAGGCGACCGTGAATGTCCGGTGTTCCCAGACCCGGGATCGTCCGGACTGGCGATCCGAGCTGAGCAGGGAATGTTGCCGGCCACCAGAGCGATGTAGCCGGGAATCCCTGTTTCACCGCCTCATCAAAAATCGTGTGAGCCGAATGGGGCGATACGAACTGGAGACCGCCAAGTTTCTTCGAGGTTGGTAGCAAAGAAACATGGAGAGCATAGCTGGCCGGATTGCGATGAACGAAATCGAATATCCCGTGCCCCCCAGGATTCAGCCCGGTGGCGATGCTCGTCCAGGACACTTCACTCTGTGGAGGGTTGGAAACCGAAAACCTGGAATACCTCCCAGAGTCCGCGTACTTGCCCAGGTTGGGCATCTTTCCCTGCTCGTAGAGTCGCTCAAAGACAACTGGATCGAAAGCATCCAAACCGAGAATCAGGGTTCTCATGAGCTTGGCCTCAGCCTACATACGGCAAGCAGGGCGACAGCGATTTGGCGAGGTTCCATACCAGGCCCGCGATTGGGAAGGCTTCCTCTCAAGCGAACAATGCTAGTGTTCTTTCATGAATGGAAATGAATGCCATCAATTCGAGCCGGAAGGCAGCGCAGGCGATCGACCTGGCCCTTTCAAGGGCAGATCGCAGCTCTCGGAAAGACGAGAACATGCGTGGCTTCGTTCCTCATAATGACCTAAGCCCATCGCAGGTCCTCTTAAGGCCTACAAATATCTGGACTCTTCGAGTACCGATCGAGATCCTCTTGGCGATCATGGACTCAATCCCTCCGCACAAGCTCACGGACGAATCGGGCGAAGCGGGCAAAAATAATCTTGATCCTGCTTGAAAAAATGAGAATGAAGCCGGAGAGAAGGGCAAAGACTGTAGCCAACAACTGAAAGAGCATCCCACCAGTGTTCGGATCGATGTAGGCTGCATGAGCCACCTGTGTGGGGATCAAGATGAAAGCAATTACCAGAGTGCCGATCAAGATTCCTTTGGTCATTTCCTCTCCCAATCCTCCCCATCGCAAGCCAGTCGAGCCGGGGCCAGGTGCTGGGCAACGGCATTGCCGGTAGTCCGGATATTGGTGACTAATCCCTTCTACCACAAGCCTCATCCT